>CAYGZA010000275.1:0-9463 GCA_964354135.1 uncultured Planctomycetaceae bacterium | reverse complement strand
GCCCGCCCCCGCTTCCATTTGCCGCCCTTGCGACTTGTTTTCGCCGAAGTCGGCCGCCGGCGGCGTCATCCGGCCTTCCCAAAGCGGAACCAGCCCGCCAGGGCCGAAGCTCTTGCTGGCCGCCGCTCGGCCACGATCGCTTTTCCCGACACCAGCCGGGCCGGATTGGTGCAAAACAGCTCCCTGGCCTTGGCCCGCCCGGCCAGCTCCACCGCGCGATCGAAGGCCGGTCTCAGGACCGGGCAACGCGCGTGCGTCCCGTGGGCATCGCTGCCGACGAAGTGGACCAGTCCCTCGCGCACCAGCCGCTCCGCGAGGCCGCGGATCTGCGGCCCGAACAGCCCCGTCAGACTCCCTGCCGTCACCTGCATGAGGCATCCCGCGCGGACCAGGCGCCGCACGATTTCGGGCCGGCGGAGGATCCCCTGATTCCGCTCCGGATGCGAGAGGACCCCGACCAGGCCGGCCTGCTTCAATTCCGACAACAAGCGTTCCAACGGCAGGTACAACTCGTGGGGCAATTCCAGGAGGACGTGCCGGCCGCGGTCGGCCAGCGTAAGCACCTCGCCGCCGGAGATCTTGGCCACCAGCTCCGGCTCCACGCGAACGTCGGCCCCGGGCAGCACCCGCACCGGAATGCGATGCCGGTCCAAGAGCCCTTGGAGCCGGGCCGTTTCGCTGCGAACGGTCTGCGGGCGATTGCCGGGGAAGCTGCCCAATTGATGGGGCGTGGCGACGATCGTGGCAATCCCGTCCGCCGCGGCCATTTCGGCCATCGCGAGGGTCTCGTCCCAGTCGGCCGGGCCGTCGTCCAGACCGGGAAGCAGGTGGCAATGAATGTCGACGAACGGCTCGGGACCACTCACGGCGGATCCTTCCAGCCCTCGGGGCGATTCCTTCCGTCGGTTTCTCAGGTTCTCAGGCGGCGTCGGCCCGGGTGGAGATGTCCTCATCGAGCGGCTGCCCCGACGCCAGCATCCGGGCCCGCTGTGCGGCGTGGTGCTGCGCAGCGTACGAGGGGCCGGCCTCGCGGGTGACGGGTGCAATCCGCAGGATCGGAGGGGTGATCTGCTTTCCCCACGTCATGAACCAAAGCACGGTGAACCTGTGATAGCAGTGATGGCACTTCAGCGGCACCAACAGCAGGCAGGCCAGCGCCATCCGTTTCCAGCCCGATACGCGGCGAACGTACGCCTTTTCCGTCCAACAGCGAGGGCACTTCATTGCCGGGTCCTTTCCCCATCCTACCCCTGCGCGCAGGAGGGCGGTTTCCGAGAGGAGACACGATAAGGGGCGGTAGGGTAGCGTCGGCCCTTTCCTGCGTCAAGAGCGTAGAGATCGGCCAGTTCCGCCCATTCGAGGGGTGTCTAGGTGCCTCCCGAGTATGAATTGCAGCGGGGTCCGACGGTGCCGCCCTCTTGTCCCGGGCGCGGGTCTTCGGCGGGCCGGGCGACCCGAAAATGTCCAGCGGCGCAAAGGTATTTGGGGAACCCGCGTAGGGACCCCATCGTCTAAGGTGAGTCAGGCGAACCAGACCCCGTACGTAACGTATTCTGGAATAACGGATTCCGTTTACCCCGGCAGCGCGGCTTTTCTCTGGCTGCGGGGCGGTTTCCAGGGCAAGAATCGGCTGGGAGGTGTCTTATGAAGCGGTGCCGGCGTCCCGTCGTATTGTCAGTTTTGACACTGGCCTTGGTCACGGCCCCATGGTCCCCCGGAGTTGCTGATCCCCCCACGGGGCCGGCGACTTCTTCCGCCGCCGCCCCGGCAGCCGCGCCGGCCAAGCCGCCGGCCGCTCCCGCACCGACGCCGCCCGCAGCGCCCGTGGCGCCGGCTGTCGCCCCAGCCGTTGCCCCATCGACGGATGCCCCGCTGGTCGCCGAAAAGATCCGCCTGTGGATGCAGGACCGCAACTACGCCGAGGCGATGAAGGCCATCGACGAGGCGGCTCGGGCGCCCGGTGCCCCGGTCGATTATCTCACCTGGCTCAAGGGCCGGGCCCTCTTCCTTCAAGACCAGCTCGACGACGCGATCGCCGTCTTCGAAGGCATGGAAAAGCAGTTCCCCAAGAGTCCCTGGGTGCGCAGGGCGCGGTTTGCCCGGGCGATCGCGTTTGCCCGCAAAGGCGACTTCCGCACCGCGGAGCTGATCTACCGCGCGGAAGCGGAGTATCTGCTCTCGGTGGATCGCAAACAGGAGATTGCCGACCTGTACCTGGAGTTCGCCGACACCTACTTCAAGCCGCCCAAAGAGGAGCAGAAACCGGACTACGCCAAGGCCCTGGAGTTCTACAAGAAGGCGTTGGAGGTAGGGCCGAAGCCCCAGAAGGAGATCGAGGTCGAGCTGCTCGTGGCCCAATGCCAGCAGAACCTCGGCAAGCTCGGCGAGGCCGTGGCCCTGTACGAGGAGTTCATCAAGAAACGCGCCGATAGCCCGCTGGACGTCGAGGCCCGGTTCCGGCTCGGGCAGTGCCGGCTTGCCCAAGGCCAATTCAAAGAGGCCCGGCGGACCTGGCAGGACCTCCTGGCCAAGCACGCGGACTCGAAATCGGAGCGGGTTCCCGAGGCGGCGTTCCAGCTCTCGCGGACCTGGGGGATCCCGCCGGCCGGAAGCGTGCAGACCGCGGAACGGCAGCGGCCGCCTGCGCCTCAGCCGGCCCCTCAACAGCAGTCCGCAGCCCCGCAGCCGCCGCCGGCCCCCCCCGCCACCGCGGAGAATCTCGGCCTGGGCGTGGCCGCGTTGGAGTCGTTCATCGAGCGGTTCCCGGCCCACAAGCTGGCCAGCCGGGCCCACCTCGACGTTGCCGCCGGCTACATGCACTTCGGCCGCTATGAAGACGCGGTGACCGCGCTTCGGCGGTTCCTGGCCGACGAGCGTTACAGGGACCGCGAAGAGGTGCCCGAGGGCCGGCAGCTCCTCGGCCGCGCCTATCAACTGCAAAAGAAGTTCCCCGAGGCCCTCGCCGCGTGGCAGGACTACCTGGCAAAGCACCCGACGCACAAGGCCTGGAGCCAGGTGCAGCGCGAGATCGTCAACACCGAGTACCTGATGGCCCGCGACAAAATGGAGGCCAAGCAGTACGAGGCCGCCGTGAAGCTCTTCGGCGAGTTCGCCGCGAAGTACCCGCTGGATGGCCGCAATCCCGAGATCCTTTACTCCTTCGGCGCGATGAATCACCAGCAGGAGAAGTGGGACGCGGCCATTGCCGACTGGCAGCGGCTGGTCTCGAAGTTCCCCGGTACGGATTGGGCCTCACGCGGCCAGTACATGATCGCCGACACGCTGGAACGACACCTCGGCAAGCTGGAGGAGGCCCTGGAGGCGTATCGCAAGGTCACGAGCGGCAGCTTTGCCGGACCGGCGCAGCAGGCCGTCGCCCGGCTCACCGCCAAGCGGATGGCGATTGCCACCGACCGCGTCTTCCGCTCCGATGAGAAACCCAAGCTCGCCTTGACCACGCGAAACCTCGAATCGGTGACCGTCCGCGCCTACAAGGTCGATCTGGAGACCTATTTCCGCAAGATGCACCTCGCCCGCGGCGTCGAGGGGCTCGACATCGCCCTGATCAGCCCCGACAAGACCTTCGACTTCGCCGTCCCGAAGTACGCGAAGCACCAGGAATTGGAAAGCGCGATCGAGGTGTCCCTAACCCCTAGCCCCCAGCCCCTAGCCCCTTCCCGGGCCGGCGTGATGGCCGTCACCGCCAGCAGCAAGACCCACGAGGCCACGACGCTCCTGATCCAGAGCGACCTGGACATCGTCGTCAAGAGTTCGCGGAACGAGGTCTTCGTCTTTGCCGAGAACATGCTCACGGGCAAGCCGTGGCCGGAAGTGAGACTCCTGATCTCCAACGGCAAGCAGGTCTTCGCCGAGGGGGTGACGGGCAAGGACGGCGTCTTCCGCGGCGAGTTCAAGGAGTTGAAGGACGCCGCCGACGTCCGCGTCTTCGCGATTGCAGGCGGGCACGTGGCGTCCAACGTGGTGGGGCTCCAGGGCGTCGGCGTGGCCCAGGGGCTTTCCGACAAGGGCTACCTCTACACGGATCGGCCGGCGTATCGGGCCGGCGACCTGGTTCACCTCCGCGGCTGCCTCCGCCGCGCGGCAGAAGACAACTACGTGATCGACAAGGGGAAGAAGTACACGCTGGAGGTCTTCGACGGCCGCAACCGGCTGGTCTACCAGACCAAGGTCGCCCTGGGCGACTTCGGCTCCTTTGCGGCCGATTTCACGCTCCCCGCCGGGAGCCCGCAAGGGGAGTACCGCTTCAGCGTCCGCGACGAGGCGGGAAAGACCTTTGCCGGGGCGTTTCTCGTGCAGGAATACGTGCTGGAGCCGGTGCGGCTGGTGATCGACACGCCGCGGCGGGTCTACTACCGCGGCGAGGAGATCGAAGGCACGATCCGCGCGGCCTACTACTACGGGGCCCCGCTGGCCGGCCACGAGGTCCGCTACCAGTTGGCCGACGAGCGCCTGCACACCGCCACCACGGACGCCAAAGGCGAGGTCCGCTTCAAGCTCCCGACCCGCGAGTTCAGCGAGACCCAGGTCTTGCCCCTCGTGGTGACCTTGCCCGAGCGGAACTTGCAGACCGCGGCCAACTTCGTGCTGGCCTGCCAGGGCTTCTCGGTTGCCGTGAGCACGGTGCGGCCGGTCTACGTGGCGGGCGAGACCTTCGAGGCCGCGGTCAAGACCACCGATGCCGAGGGCAAGCCCATCGCTCAGAAGCTGACGCTCAGCGTCTTGGAGAGGACCGTGGTGGAAGGCAAGGTCGGCGAGCGGCTCGTGGAGAAGCATCCGCTCGAAACCGCGGCCGACGGCTCCGCCCGCAAGACCCTCAAGGTCGAGAAGGGCGGCCGCTACGTCCTCCGCGTCGAAGGGACCGACCGCTTCAAGAACGTGATCTCCGGGCAGAACCTGGTGCAGGTTTCCGACGAGGAGGACCGCGTCCGCCTGCGGATCCTGGCCGACAAGCACACCTTCAAAGTGGGCGACACCGCGAAGGTGCAGCTCCACTGGCGCGAAGAGCCGGCCTTGGCCCTGGTCACGTTCCAGGGGGCCCGCGTGCTGGACTACAAGCTGGTCCAGTTGGCCAAGGGGCCCAACCCGCTGGACATCCCAATGACCGCCAAGCTGGCCCCGAATTTCGAGTTGGCCGTGGCGGTGATGACCGACCCGCGACCCAAGGCCGATGCAGTAGGGCAGGCGTCCTCGCCTGCCGAAAAGGGAAAAGAACCCGCGCCGAGGAAGAAGCCGCCCAAGCCCGTCCTGCGATTCCATGCGGCGTCGAGCCCCTTTGCCGTGGAGCGCGACCTGCGTGTGAGTGTCGTCACGAAACGGAAGGTCGATGTGCAAGGGCCGCCCAAGCCGGGTGAGGAGGTCGAGGTGACGGTCACCACGACCGACCCGCAGGGCAAGCCGGTCGCGGCCGAAGTGAGCCTGGCGATGATCGAGCGGGCCCTCCTGGAGCGATTCAGTTGGCCCGTACCGCCGATCCAGGACTTCTTCCGCGGTGGGTTGCGCCAGCCGGCGGTGCGGACCACGGCGAGCATCACCTTCAGTTACCGGCCGGAGACCAGGCCGATCGACCCGCAACTCCTGGCCGAGCAGGACCGGGCGGAACTGGCCAAGGAGGAGGAATTAAGCCGCCTGGCCGCCGTGCTCGATCGTGCGGAAGAGCGGGGGCCGGTCGGCGCCGTCCGAATGGAACTGTTGGACGGGCTGGACACACTCGTACTTCGCGAACACGCCGCTAACCTCGTACTGCGCGCAAGCGCCGGTCAGGTTGAGAAGGTGAGAGCAATTCTGGAGCAAATCGAACGACTGGAGGCCAGCGGACAAAACGCGGACTCGCTCCGGATGATGGTCACCCCGCGCATTCGCCACGGCCTAACCCTGGGGGCAGACGTTAACCGTGCCGGCGACGAGGTCATGGCCGATTTCGATTCGATGATCGAGTTGACGGCCCCGACCGTGTCCCCTGAGGCTTGGGGCGATGTCGGCGGGAGCGGCCGAGCAGTGGACGTGGTGGCTCTCGGGCGTGCGACTCGGCGTCTCAACGCAGACGTCGCGTACAACGCCATCACGGTTGGGCCGGCAGGGTCCATGGGCGGACAGGGGCTCGGCTTCGGGGCACGCGGTATGGCTCGCCAAGCCCGTCCCGCGGGAGGCATGACAGTCGGGCTGTCGGCCGGCCAAGAGATGTTTGGCACGCAGGTGCAGGCCGCCGCCGACGCACACTTCTGGAATGCTCAGATGTCCACGGGGAAGTTCACGGAACAACTATACGAGTCAGGCGGTGGCGCGCTCCAGGGAGCGCTGGGCGCTCTCGCGCCGCTTGCGCCGCAGGACACCGGCTACTGGAACCCGGCGATCGTCACCGGCGCGGACGGCAAAGCGGTGCTCAAAGTCACCGTGCCGCAGCGGTCCACTTCGTGGAGCCTCGTGGCCAAGGGGATCACTCAGGAAACGCTGGCCGGCGAATCGACCGGCGAGCTGGTCGTCAAGAAGGACCTGTTCGGCCAGTTGAAGCTGCCGATGGCCTTCACCGACGGCGATGAGGCCGAGATCTCGGTTTCGGTCCACAACGACGCGGTCGAGAAGGGCCAGATCGAAGTGACGCTCAAGACCACGATCGGCGGCCGCAGCACGGAGGAAAAGAAGACCCTCGACGTGAAGGCCAAGGGCATCCACGACCTGGCCTTCAAGACCGCGCTCAAGCGGCCCGAGGCAGTAGGGCAGGCATCCCTGCCTGCCGAAAACGAGAAGCCGGCGGCCGATGCGAGCGCCGTATTCGAGCTGACCGTGGCCGCCGGCGCGCAGCGCGACGTGGTCCGCCGCGCCGTGCCGCTTCTGCCCTACGGCATGGCGGTCTACGCCACGGCGAGCGGCTCGGCCACCAGCGACACCACTGTCTGGGTCGAGCCGCCCAAGAACATGACGCTCGAAGGGCCCAGCCTGCAAATCATCGTCGGGCCGACGGTTGAGCGAAGCCTCCTGGACATCGTGCTGGGGGCGGCGCCCTTGTGCCAGATCGATTCCAGCCGCTTCGCCTCCGGCCTCGACTCGGCCACCAGCGACCTCTTGGCGTCGCTCGGCCTCCAGAAGCTCATGGGCGGGGCCCGCGAGGCGGGGAGCCCGCAGGCCCAATCGCTCGACGGCCGGGTCCGCGCCTCGGTCTCGCTTCTGGTCTCGTCGCAACTCGACGACGGCGGCTGGAGCTGGACCGGCCGCGGCGGCAAGAGCGACCGGTACGTGAGCGCCCGGGTGGTGTGGGGCCTCAGCCTGGCCCGCGCCGCCAAGTACCCGGTGCCCGACGACTGCTACAACAAGGCCCTCGGTTACCTGAAGAGCCAGATGGCCGCCACGGACAACAGCGACTACGAGAGCAAGGCGATCCTGCTGCACGGGCTTTCGACGGCCGGGCAGGGCGATTTCGCGGTGGCCAACCGGCTCTATCGCGATCGGCCGGCGCTGTCGGCGGCCGCGCTGGCTCACTTGGCGCTGGCGTTTATCGAGATGGACCGCAAGGCCACGGCCGGCGAGCTGCTGGCACTCTTGGCCCAGCGGAACCTGGACGACGCGGCGCTTCGGCGCCGTGCGCCCCAGGGATCGCTCCCCTGGAGCCATTCGCCCGCGGAACTGCGAGGCTTGTACGCCCTGGCACTCCAGAGGACCAGCCCGAAGGCCCCGCAGGCCAAGCAGTTGGTCGACTGGCTCCTGGCCCATCGCGTGGGCCATCGCTGGAGCCCGGACAAGGCGACCGGCCCGGCGGCGCTGGCCCTCTGCGAGTGGTTCAGCGAGAGCCGCTTCCAGGGCGAGCATTATCGGCTGGCCGTCTTCGTCAACGACATCCGAACCCAAGTGCTGGACGTCGACGACAGCTCGACGACCCGCGTGATCGACGTCCCGGCGAAGCTCCTCGCGACGGAAAAGGGGACAGGCACCTCGGAGACTCGGAGCCAGGCGGAAAAGGGGACAGGCACCTCGGGGACTCGGAGCCAGTCCCCTTTTCCGAAGCAGCGGATCCAGTTCCAGATCACCGGGCGCGGACGGTACGCGTATCAGTGCATCCTCGGCGGATTCGTGCCGGCGGAGAAGCTGAAGGAGACAACCGACCAGTGGACCGTGCGCCGCACGCACGAGCCGGCCCCGCTGGAGCTGGACGGCCGGGAGATCCCGCGCGGATTCGGCGTCCTCGAAGGGAGCTACAACATTTTCCATAACCCGCTCACGCAACTGCCCGTCGGGCGGCGCGGGCAGGTGGGGCTCGAAATCTGGCGCAAGGACGTCACGCCGAACGTGCCCGAGGAGCAACTGGAGTACCTCGTCGTCACGGAGCCGATCCCCTGCGGCGCGACGGTGATCGAGAAATCGGTGAAAGGGGACTTCGAGCGGTTCGAGATCGGGCCCGGTGCGATCACCTTCTACGTGGGCACGAAGCGGTACGTCGCTCCGATCCACTACGAGCTCAACGGCTACCTGCCGGGCTCGTACCGTGCGGCCCCGACGGTGATCCGCAACGCCTACCGCCCCGAGCAACTGGCGGTCGCCGCGCCCAAGCCGCTGGCCGTGCTGGCGCAGGGGGCCACGTCGGCCGACAAGTATGAGCTGACGCCGCAGGAGCTCTACGAGCTGGGCAAGCGGCTTTTCCAGAAGCGCGACTACAAGGCCGCCCAGGGGCACTTGACCGGCCTCGTGGACAACTGGAAGAACCTCCGCGGCGAGGTCTACAAGGACGCGGTCCAGATGCTCCTCGACGCGCACCTGGAGCTCGGCCCTTCGGCCAAGATCGTCCGCTACTTCGAGATCGTCAAGGAGAAGTGGCCGGCCGAGGAAATCCCCTTTGCGAAGATCATGAAGGTCGCCGCGGCGTACCACGAGATGGGCGAATACGAGCGGGCCTACCTGATCTTCCGCGCGACGGTCGAGAGCAGCTTCTTCCGCGAGAGCGGCGTGGCGGGGTTCCTCGACGGCCAGGGGGAGTTCCTGCGGAGCGTGGACGTGATGGGCCGCCTGCTGCGGGAATATCCGCCCGAGCCCTATGTGGCGGCGGCTGCCTACGCCTTGGCCCAGCGGGTCTATGCGAAGGCGCCCGGGGCGGGCGAAGACCCCAAGCTCCGCCAGCAGAAGGTCAACCGGGTCGACCTGGTGCGGCGGGCCTGGCGCATGCTCGAAGGCTTCCTGACCGCCTACCCCGACGACCCCGCCGCGGACCAGGCGGCCTTCGCGGCGTCCAACGCCCTCTTGGAGATGAAGAGCTACGACCAGGCCGCGGCGGCGTGCAACCGCTACGCGAAACGCTACGAGAAGAGCGACCTCTTGGACAGCTACTGGTACATCATCGGCTACTGCCACTTCGCCAGCGGCCGGCACGAGCTGGCACTCCAGATGTGCCGCCAGGTGGCCGAGGCCAAGCGGATCGACAAGCGGACGGGGGCCGAGACGGAAAGCCCCAACAAGCACC
>CAYGZA010000274.1:0-9477 GCA_964354135.1 uncultured Planctomycetaceae bacterium | reverse complement strand
ACCGTTGACGAAAACCTTTATGGAGTCGGTGGTTATGACTATTTGAACGGTATTGACCCTAACCCTCTCCCGCGGCGGGAGAGGGGAGTCATTGTCGGACGGCCGCTTAGAGCTCCCAGCCCTTCCGGTATTCGCGAACCAGGTACTTGTTCGCGTCGGCAGCGTTGGTGATACTCATCTTCTGGCTGTCGAACAGCACCTTCCTCCCTGCCCGCAGTGCGACGGTGCCCAGGTTGACGGTGTCCGTAATCGACGCGGCGTTGAGGAAGTTCCCCGGCGACGGCTCGCCCCCCGTGACGGCCTGGAGCCACGTGCTCGCGCGTCCGCCGCGGGTCTTCTGACCCTGCCGGGAGCCCTTCGGCGACGCGTCTCCCCGGAGGATGGTTGGCCCGGCCAATCCTTCGAGAAGCGCTATGCGCTCGCCCTTGGCAAACAGATCCGGGTCCTGCCCGTTGAAACCGGCCATGATCGTTCCCTGGTCGCCGACAAACAGGATCCCCTCGATGCCCATCGCGACGTTCTGCGCCAGGATTTCCTCGGGCAGGCGAGGTTTCATGCCCCCGTCGTACCAGAACAGGTCCAGGGCGGGCATGCCCTCCCGCCCGGCGAACTGGAAACGGATGGTGCAGGCGTCCGGGTAGGAGAAATCGTTCTTCACGGGCCGGCTGACGTGATCCACGATCTCGCAGTGGTGGGTCGCCCATGCCTCGGCGCTCAGCGGGGCGCCCAGATTCAGGGCCGTGAACACCGGCCACAGGCTGTAGATGCCCATATCGGCCATCGAGCCGCCGCCGAAGTCGTACCAGCCGCGGAATACCGTGTGCGTGTAGTGCGGATGATAGGGGCGGTCCAGCGCGGGCCCCAGCCACAAGTCCCAGTCCAGACCCTTCGGGACCGGCGGCCTGTCCGCGGGAATCTCCGCGTATTGAGGCCAGACCGGCCGGTTCGACCAGTTGTGGATTTCCCGCAAGCGGCCGATGACTCCCTCCTTGATGATCCGCTGGGCAATCGCCCCGTTGCCGGTCCCGCTGCCGTAGGCCAAGAGGTGCGTCGCGACCTTCGTCTTGCGGGCCGTCTCGACGACCAGCCTTCCCTCGTACAGCCGGTTGGCCAGCGGCTTGTGGACCATGACGTGCTTGCCTTTCTTCATCGCCGCGATACAGACGGCCGCGTGAAGATGGTCGGGCGTCATGACTTTGACGGCGTCCAGGTCCTTCTCCTTTTCCAGCAGCTCGCGGAAGTCGGCATAGGCGGCGCACGCCTTGAACTTGTCCGCGCTTCGCTGGTTGGCGTAGTAGCCGTCCACGACTTCCCGGCCCACCTCCCGGCCTCCGGGACAGCCGCTCTGGCCCTCTCTCCAGTTGGGCTTTCCCAGATACCTTCGGATGGTGCTGCGAATCTCGTTCTTGCCCCACTCCACGTAGTCACTGCTGTCGGCGTTCGGGTCGCACACCGCGACAATCTGTATCTTCGGCTCGGCCAGCAGGCCGCCGAGCTCCCTGAACCCCTGCGTGCCCATGCCGACGTGGGCCAGCGTGATCTTGTCGCCCGGAGCGACGTATCCGCTTCCGCCCAAGACGTGTCGGGGGACGATGGTCAAGACGCCGGATGCGACGGCGGATCCCATGAAGTGGCGGCGATTGATGTTGGATTTCACGGAATGACTCCTGCACTGAACTGCTGGGAACGGAAACCCTCCACGGTGACCGTCCAGCGTACCTGGCGCGTGGGGCGTTGTCCAGAATGGGCTGTGTTGGGGTGCGGGGAGTGTCCCCGGCAAGACGCAAGAGAGACCCGGCTTCGAGCAACGCTGGGCCGCCCCCGTTTTTTGTACCAGGTGTTATGAGAGTACGGTTTGGGGAACAGGTAAAGGGTTGAATCCAGGGGTTCGGCTGTGCGGCTGAGGGCTTCGCTACGCTCAGCCCTCAGCCGCACAGCCGGCGGCAAACTCCGAAACACAGAACCCGGTCTCGGAAAGCCCGGGCTACGCGCCGGCGGCCAACGGATCGCAATACCCCCACAACGGGAGGGTATTCTCAGTCCTGGCCCTCTTGTGGGCTCAAGAGGTTGTTGGCGGAGCGCGCCCAAGCCGTGGGTTATCTCTTGGATAAGCCTGCCGACAAGGAGGGGATTGCCGAATTGCAGAGAGCGAAGTAACCTGACCTCCACTTCGAGGTGCTATCCGCGTTAAACTGCCAGCGAGACACCTTTTGGCTTCCAGGGATGGGAGAAACCGGATCAGGTAGGCGGGACGCCAACGACCGACACGGCATCGGCGGAACCCTGTGTTCACCGGTCGGCTCAAGCAGATTGGGTCCATGCACGATGTAACGCGCGGGACTGAACACTTTAGGAGGAGGAGCGCCCATGGCGATTTCGGTTCAATGTCGTGGATGCGGGAAGGTTCACACGGTGCCCGATGATTGGGCGGGCAAAAACGCCAAGTGCAACGAGTGCGGCGCGGAGACTCAGATTCCGACGCCGGGTATGACACCGGTGGACGTGACGCCGCTGGAACTCAGGCCGACGGATGTGGTTCCGGCGGGGCCGGTGCCGGTTCCGCCCGTGCCGATCTTGCCTGTTTCCGGTCCGCCGGCGTGGACTGCGGGAAGCTCTGTATCCGCGGGACCGGCGGGTGCGGTGCCCGTGGTCTTCGCTCCGACCGCTCCTCCAAGTCGGATGTCCGGCTTCCCGGAGGCCCAAGCGGCCGCCGATCGGGAATCGGCCCGCCGCACCGGTCACCTGGTGATGTTGGGGTTTCTCTTGTTTCTTGCGTTCATTCTGCCTATGGCCGTGGCAATCGGGCGGGACATCCAATTCGACTTTATGAGTCTCCGGGGCTTCGCGAGCGGCGATATGCCGCTCTTGACCCGAATCGAGTTGCTGTACCCGTTGATTGCAGGAGTGATCGTAACGGTGCTCGGATCGGCCTGGGAGCATCGGGGGCGGGGTGTTGCCCTTCTTGTGTTGGCGGCGCTTCCGTTCGTTGTGGACGCTGCGCGGCCGGGGCACAGGGAATCGGTCCGGTCCGTGGCGAGCCTTCTCGTGGTGGCCACCGTGTTCTTCGTGATATCCAGCCGGGCGAGATTCTATCGACCGCGATGGGGGGTGCTTTACTGGGTCGGCCTGGTGGCAGCGGGGCTCTTCGTGGCAGCGCTGCTCGTGCCCGGCAAGTTGATTGGCGCGTTCGAGGGCCAATCCGTCTACCGATTCTTCACAGAGGACTTCTTCTCCGGCGCCTTCTCGGCAGCGCCCGGCGAATTGCAGGGCCTTATGATAGCCGGCCTGATCATGTTGGTGCTCTTCGCAATTGCGATCATTCTTGCCCTGTGCAACGTCCCGAGGACATCGGGCGGGGCCCCGGCCGGCATGGCCCAGTTGAGCGGTGCCTTTGTGGTTCTCGGCGCGCTGGTACTAGCAGCGCTGATCCTCGTCCTGCAGACGATGGAGTTCAAGGCGCGAGCTCTCGGGCAAACAGGTATTCCTTTCGCAGTGAATCAGACCAAGCTCCTGGTTCTGTACGGCGGGTACCTCTTGGTCGGCATCGCGGGCGTGGTCGATTTGATCATCGGTCCTGCACGGAGTCACCACGTGGGCCGCGCCGGGCCGTGAGCCGGCCCTTTCCCCGGCAATTCCCGCCGGTCATCCGACATAGATGAGACCTGGAACCGCTACCACAAGGAGAGAAGACAATGATCCGTGCCATGTCCGCCCATTGCCGGGCGCGGTCCGAAACCCAGAGTGCCCTTGTCGAACAACCGGCCACCGGTCCGGCGCGCGGCAAGCCATCGGCCGTCTCGCAAGCTGCCCCCGGCCCTGTGCCGGGAGCGAAAAGCGCTCGCGTGGGCTTGGCCGTCGTCGGCCTGCTGGCCGGAATTGCGGTGCTGTGGTCGGCCACCGCCGGCTGCACCGCCCGGAGCAAGTCGGGAGACCAGGAGCCGGCGAAACATGCCTCTGCTGACCCCGACTCGTCCAAGAAGGCTCCGGAGACTGCCGATGAAGCGGCGGTCGAGAAACTGTGCGAACGAGTCCGCACGAGCTGGTCCAATCGCAAGGCGGAAGATCTCGCGACGCTGGTCTGGCCCGAGTGCTACACGCATTACGGCGCCGGCGCAGGGGGTTCCCAGGCCGAAGTCGTCTCCTGGGAACAACTCCAGCGCCAAACCGTTGAAGTTTGGAAACAGCTCGAGCGAATTGAGCCGGGCTCGGAGCCGCCGATCATCGAAATCAACGGTTCGATTGCCGTGATCCGCTGGACTGCCTTTGCCCGCGTCTTCTCCGGCGGTGCATGGAGCCCTCCCGGTCAAGGCCTGGAGGTCGCGGTTCGCCGCAATGGGGAGTGGCGACGAGTGGCGAGCGTCTTGGGAGACTGGCAGTTGACCGAAGCCGATCGTTTCGACGCGAAGAATCCCGATCACGGTGCCATTCAAGCGTTCTTCGACAAACTGAACGAGGTGTTTTCCAAGAAGGAAGCGGGCTTGGTCGCGGGTCTCCATCACGACGTGTTCCTGGGCATCGCTCCCGATTCGCAGCAGCCTGGCACCGTGTTGACCGTTGACCGTGATGCCTGCGTCAAGGCAGTGTCGCAGATGATCCGGGACCGGGACTATCGGGAGCACCGCCGGGAGGTTCTCCGCCTCAAGGTCGGAGGGCCGCTGGCCGTTGTGTTGACCGACCTCCACGAGACGGTGGACGGCCAATCGCAGACGCGCAAAGGCAACATCAACGTCCTTTGCCGCTCTCCTGCGGGCTGGCGTGTCGGCCTCTGGGTAGACGGAGATTGGACGAAGGTGGTCACCGGCCCGGGACGCTAGCGGATTCCGGTCTCGGAGAGGCCGGGCCAGGTCAGGTTGGCAGTTCGTAGCCTTTGCGGCGGGGGCGGTCGAGGAGCTTGTTGGCCTCGTCGCAGTTGGTGAACCGCTCGGCGACGGGGTCCCACTTGAGTGTCTCGCCCACGCGGCCCACCTCGCGGACGATGTTGATCAGGTAGCAGAGCGCCGTGGAGCGATGGCCGAACTCGATGTCGGCCGTACACGGCTTGCGGGTCTTGATACACTCGATCCAGTTGGCGACGTGGTCCTGGTTCTCGTTCTTGTCCTTCTTATTGGGGCCGGGGTTGTCCGGCGACCGGACGATCTCCTTGGGATTGCTGAGCACGCGGTTGCGGTTGATGTCGATCTTCCCCTTGTCGCCGATGAAGATCGCCCCGAGCACCGGCCCTTCGTTGTCCAGATGGCACTTGAGCACCGTGCCGCCGGCGAACTTCAGGCTGACCTTGGCCCGCGGGCCGACGATCTCGCGGGCCATGTTGTGGTACATGGCGTCGCTGGCGGCGGCGTCGCCGACGGTGGACTTGACGACGCGGCCGGTGCCCATCACCTTGACCGGCTCTTCCAGGAGCACCTCGATCGGGCCGGTCGCGTCGGTCCCCAGGCCGCGGTTGACCTGGTCGTAGGCGTGGGTGCCCCAGCCGGTGACGCCGAAGCACTGGCCGCCGCCGTCGTAGTCCCACCAGCGGGCCCAGCCGTAGTGGAGCTGGGGGTGATAGGGGCGGAACTCGGTCTGGTTGGTCCAGGCGTCCCACCAATCGCCGCGCCCGCCGCCGGGCATCGGCTGGGCCGGCTGCGGGGTCCAGCGGTCCGGGCTACAGAAATTGTGCGCCAGCACCGTATGCACCTTGCCGATCGCGCCGCTTTTTACCAGGTCGCTCGCCCAGTTGTTGATCGGCATGGACCGCTGCTGGGTCCCGACCTGGGTGACCCGCTTGTACTTGCGGGCCGCGTCGACCATGGTCCGGCCCTCGGCGATGGTGAGGCTCATCGGCTTCTCGATGTAGGCGTCCTTGCCGGCCTGCATGGCGTGGAGGGCGACCCAGGCGCGGGCGTGGGTTGTGGTCTCGACCATCACGCCGGTAAGCTTCTCCTTGTCGAACATCCGGCGGAAATCGTCGTAGGTGGCCCACTTTCGGGCGGCGTCCCAGCCGGCCTTCTCGGCAAAGTCCTTGACGAAGGCGTCGCAGCGGGGGAAGAAGGCGTCGCAGACGGCGACGATGCGGATCCCGTCGGTCACGCGGCAGGTGCCGGCGATGTCGCGGGCGCGGCCGCCCAGGCCGATGATCGCCACGTCGACCGTCTCGTTGGCCCCGGGCTGGCCGTTGAACCCCAGAGCGCCGGAGGGGATCAGATGCGGCAGCGCGAGGGCTGCGCCGCCCGCCTTGAGTAGCTCGCGTCGTGTCCACTTAGGAAAAGCCATGGTGTTCGCTCCTTGTCGATTTGGAAGGCACGAGTGCCGGGATGACAGTTCGGGCTCGCTTGCCTTCCATTGTCGCCAGCGGCACGGCGGTGTCAACGGCGTGGCGGGGGCGATTTCACTGCCCTCACCCCCCGCCCCTCTCCCGCAGACGGGAGGGGGGAGTTGCTGCGGGGCTGGGCAATTCGACCGCCTCCGGCTCGGCGGAGAGAATGCCGTACCACTTGCGCACGGCGTCGACAAGGATGATCGCGGTGAGCGCGAGCATGATCCCCGCCAGGAGCGAGGCAAGCCGCGCCATGAAGGCCTCGGAGCCGGCCAACGTCGCCGCCCCGTTCCACCACATGCGGATGCTCAGCACGCCGGCCGTAAAGACCGTGGCGACGGCGAAGACCAGCGGAATGCCCGTACACAGGGCGTACGTCCGCTTGGCGGTGTGCTTGAGAAGATACGTGGTGCCGACGACCAGGGCGATCGTCGCCAGGAGCTGGTTGGCAATGCCCAGCATGCGCCAGAGCACGTCGAGATTGCCGATGTACAAGAGCCCGCCCCACAGGCCGCAGACCAGCACGCTCATCAGGGCGTTGAGGCCCCACTTGGGCTTGTGGCCGATGGTGAACTCGGGGCGAATCTGGGCCAGGGTCTCCTGGAAGACGAATCGGGCCACGCGGGTGCCGGTCTCCAGCAGGGTGAGGATGAAGAGGGCCTCGAACATGATGACGAAGTGGTACCAATAGGCGGTGAGCTCCTCCATGAAGGGCAGGTTGGAGAAGACTTGGGCCATGCCGACCGCCAGGGTCACGGCCCCGCCGGTTCGGCCGACGAGCGACTCCTCCCTGACCTCCTTTTCCAGCTTGGGCAAGTCCTTCTGGGAGAGGTTCCAATCGTACTTGGCCTGCGTTTCCCGAACGACCTGGGCATACTTCGCCTTCTGGGACTCGGTGTCCTGCATTACGTTGATGGCGAAGTAATCGCCCGGCTCCAGCGCGCAGGCGGCAATCAAGGCCATCAGGGCCACAAAGCCCTCCAGGATCATCGCCCCGTAGCCGATCGGGCGGATGTCGGACTCCTTGTTGATCATCTTCGGCGTGGTGCCCGAGGCGATCAGGGCGTGGAAACCGGACAGGGCCCCGCACATGATCACGATGCACACGAACGGCCACACCGACCCGTGAACCACCGGGCCGCCGCTCAAGAAGGGCGTCGTCGCCGGCATCTTCAGATCCGGCTGGACGTAGATGATTCCCACGGCCAACAGGACCACCACGCCGATCTTCATGTAGGAGCTGAGATAGTCCCGCGGGCACATGAGCACCCACACGGGCAGGATCGAGGCGATGGCAGCGTAGGTGGGCAGGATAAGCTTCAGGGTGTCCTTGTCGAACTTCAGGTAGTCGCCGAAGATCGAGTCGGCAAAGGGCTTGCCCAGAATCACGCCCAGCATCACGATCGTCACGCCGATCACCGAGGCTTCGCCCACGCGGCCGGGGCGGAACTTGTACATCCAGAAGCCGGTCAAGAGCGCTGCCGGGATCGTGACGATGATCGTGAACATCCCCCAGGAGCTTTCGCTCAGGGCGTTGACCACAACCATCGCCACGCTCGAGAGCACGGCGACCACGATGAAGAGCGTCGCAATGGCCGTGGTGACGCCCGAAACGGCGCCGAGATTGTTCCGGGCGAGCTTGGGCAGGCTCAGGCCGTCTTGCCGCACCGAGGCCACAAGGGTCACAAAATCGTGGACACCGCCCGCCAGGCACGCGCCGATCACGATCCACACGAACCCCGGACAGTAGCCCCACTGCGACGCAAGCACCGGTCCGATCAGCGGCCCGGGGCCGGCAATCGCGGCAAAATGGTGCCCGAAGAGGACCAGACGCTTGGTCGGGTGATAGTCCACGCCGTCGCGGAGGCGGTGGGCGGGGGTAATGCGGCGGTCGTCGATCACGGCCACCTTGGCCGCCAGAAACGCCCCGTAAAGCCGGTACGATACGGCAAAAGCGGCAAGTGCGGTAATCACCAGCCAGATGGAATTCACGGTCGAGTCTCCTCCTGCCAGCCGCGGCACTGCCTATCTCATCATATTGTGTGAGTCATTTGGCGGCAACCTCAATGCGAGGAGGGGCGAGTGGCGGGGATGAAGGATGAGGGATGAAGGATGAGGCGCGAGGATCCCGGCAACGTCCGCCGTAGACGCTCCCGCTCAAGGTCCTATAATGTCTACCGTTTTCTGACTACCACCCCACTGCCTACCGCCAACTGCCTACCGCCTACTCACGAGGAGACTTCGCCGTGCCGGAAAAGGTGATCATCATCGGGAGCGGGCCCGCCGGTTGGACCGCCGCCATTTACGCCGCCCGCGCAGCGCTCAGCCCGCTGGTCTTTGAAGGGGCCGTGACCGAGGAAAACCGCCAGTCCAGCACCTTGCCGCTGGGCCAGTTGAACTTGACCACGGAAGTGGAGAACTTCCCCGGTTTTCCCGCAGGCGACTTGGCCGCTTATTTGGACAGCGCCATTGCCCCGGATCGGCGGATGATGCTGCCCCCGCAAGCCGGCGAGGGGATCAGCGGCCCCGAGCTGATGGAGCTGATGCGGCAGCAGGCGGTCAACTTCGGCACCCGCGTCATCACGGAGGACATTGTGGACGTCGATTTCACCGTCCACCCGCTGAAGCTCATCGCGTCCGACGGGGCGACGCACGAGGCGCTCTCCGTAATCGTGGCGACCGGGGCGAGGGCCAACTACCTCGGGTTGCCGTCGGAAGAGAAGTACAAGAACCGCGGCGTGAGTGCCTGCGCGATCTGCGACGGGGCCCTGCCGCGGTTCCGCAACAAGCCGGTGGCGGTCATCGGCGGCGGCGACGCCGCGGTCGAAGAGGCCGACTACCTGGCCAAGTTCGCCGCCACGGTCTACCTGGTCCACCGCCGCCACGAGCTGCGGGCCTCGAAGGTCATGGCGAAGCGGGCGCTGGAGAACCCCAAGATCAAGATCCTCTGGAACCGCGCGCTGGAAGAAGTCTTGGGCACCGATAAGGACGGCGTCACCGGCGTGCGGCTTGCGAGCACGGCGGGCGAGCCGGAACTGCAGGTGGAGGCATCGGGCGTGTTCCTGGGCATCGGACACACGCCCAATACGGCGTTTCTCAAGGGCAAGCTGGAGCTGACGCCCAAGGGATACGTCAAGTGGACGACGCCCTTCCGCACGCACACCAGCGTCGAGGGGGTCTTT
>CAYGZA010000273.1:0-9479 GCA_964354135.1 uncultured Planctomycetaceae bacterium | reverse complement strand
CCTCGACCGGCCGGTGGGCAACAGCGAGGACAGCCACTTCGGCGACCTGCTGCCCGACACCGGCGCCGAGAACCCGGCCGTCGGCGCCGCCCAGGAGATGCTCCGCAACCGGATCTCGAAGGTGCTCAAGTCGCTGTCCTACCGCGAGCGGGAGATCATCAAGCTCCGCTACGGCCTGGGCGACGGTTACAGCTACACGCTCGAAGAGGTGGGGCACATCTTCAAGGTGACCCGCGAGCGGATCCGGCAGATCGAGGCCAAGGCGGTCCGCAAGCTCCAGCAGCCCAGCCGCAGCCAGGAGCTGGTCGGGTTCCTCGACTGAGGAAACCAACACCCCGTTGCAGCACGGCCGCCCTCGTCGCAGCGTGCGGCGGGGGGAGAGTGTCGCCTTCCGGCCGTTGGCCATCGAACGATCGCTCATGGCACGTCCTTCGCGGGCTCACACATCCACCCAGCGCCCCAGCGCGGCCGAGCGGCCCACGCAGTCCATCAGGTGCTGCACGCGGATTCCTTGTTCCAGGCCCGGCTCGGTAGGCCGGCCCTCGGCTACCGCCTGAAGGAAATTCGCCAGGCAGGCGACGTGGCAGCGGATCCAGCCGATCGCCGCCTTGGGGCTGGGGAAGCCCGTGGCCGGCGCAGGATAGCGATGGCCCGCGTCGATCCGGTTCCAGCCCCGCGAGCCCCCCAGCGGCCGGTCCGCGGCCGTGGCGTCGTGGACCTCCAGGTGGTGCGGGTCGGTTCCGTTGAAGCGGATCGCGCCGCGCGAGCCGTGGATCTCGAACCGCACCTCGTCCTCGGTGCCGCTGGCCAGCTTGGTGGCCTCGATCGTGCCGAGCGCCCCGGACTGCATCCGGGCCAGGAGCACAACGCCGTCTTCGGCATCCACCTTCAGGCGCACGGCCGGGTCGCCGGGCAACGGGCGCTCTGGGTACGCAATATGCGTGGCCGCCATCACCGAGCCGAACGGGCCGATCAGCCAGTCCACCAGGTCCAAGAGGTGGGAGGCCAGATCGGCGATCACCCCGCCGCCGGCCGCGGCCGAGAGCTTCCACTTGAGCGGCGCAGCGGGATCGGCGCTCCCGCCGTGCAGGTACGCGACGCGGAACTGGAGGACCTGACCCAGCACGCCCTGCTCCACGAGCTGCTTGGCCCGCATGGTGGCCGGGAAGAAGCGGTTCTGGAGAGTCATTTGGGCTGTACCGCGATAGTCGCCCAGCGCCGCGCGGACTTCCTCTGCCTCGCCCATCGTGGCCACCAGCGGCTTGTCGCAATAGACGTGCTTTTGGTGCCGCACGGCCGAGAGCAGGGCGTCCTTATGCAGGTGGTTCGGCGTGCAGACGTGGACGATGTCGATCTCGGGGTTCTCCGTGACCGCGCGATAGTCCGTCGCGGCCACGTCCGCGCCGAGCAACGCGCGCCCCCCTTCAGCGGTTTGCGGGCGGCTGGTGACGACGTGGGTGATCCGGGCCCGAAGCGGCACCGGATCGTAGTAGAACGGCAGGCTCGCGTAGCCGTAGGCGTGGACTTTGCCGATAAAGCCGAAGCCGAGAATGCCGACGTTGTAGAGCTTCAAGGATGACTCCTCCTACCGGTGTTGGAACGGCAGTCACACGTACTGAGACGTTCCGGAGGATGCTCCCCCACGAACAGGTAACGATGCACATTCGCCACTTGCCGCACTGGCGGCAGGAAGCCGTCCCGCCGAAGCCAGCCAACGGGAATCTACGCGGAAGCGGCTTGTTGTTGCCGGAGGACTTCGCAGACGCTCAGCAGGGCCGCTTGGGCCTTCAGGCACACCTGGCGGAAGACCTCGGGCCGGGGAACGCCGGAAAGGCGGAGGACCTCCCTGCGGTCCACAAGGAAGATCATCTCGCCGCAGCGGAGCCACGCCTGGCCGGGAAGGTACCGGATGTCGATGGCGTCGAACCCGTCGAGGCCGACGGAGGCCGCGTCCTTGGCGGAGTAGCCCTTCTGGACGACGATCCGCCGGCTCGTCAGCCGGTAACGGCGGCAGACAAACGGCAGGATCTTCCAGATGTAAAGTGCCAGGCTGATGGGGATTGTCAGCAGGGCTAGGAGCTTGCCCAAAGTGAAGAAGCCGTAACCGGTCCGCAGCCCGCAGAGGCGCCCGACCAGACGCCCGAGCCCGTGAGCGCCGATGGAGGGCCAGACGGTCATCGAGGTCACTTCGCGGAGTTCAGGGGGCACGACGCCGGCAATGGGGTGGTCCATAAGGATGAAGTATGAAGGATGAAGGATCAGAAGGCAAGAGCGAGGGCCGGGAAAGGGTCGGCGATTCCCTCGTCATCCTACTTGACTTCGTGCATGAGCGACCAGAACTGCCGCGGGGTGATAATCCGGCAGCGGCCAAAGCGCTTCAAGAGCAACAGATCGCCGTCGCCGGTCACGATGGTGTCGGCCCGGCCCGCCTTGGCCAATCCCAAGAGGTGCAAGTCGCCGGCATCGCGGCAGGCGCTCGCGGCGACCGCGGCGGGCTCCAACACGGCTCCACTGTCGCGAAGCAACCGCTCGATGTCGGCTATCGTCTGCCGGTCCAACCTCAGCTTCTTGGCGAGATTCGACCGCACCTCCTCGTGCCAATACGGTTCCTTCCGCGGATCACACCGCCGAACACGCTTCTTCATCGCAGCGCTCCTGAGGTTCCTCCGGCCAAGGCCATCTCGGCCGACAAACCCCAGCCTACCACCCCGCACAAGACGTGTTCCACGGGACGCTTACGAATTACGCGCGCCAACCGACCCCGCACAGGCTCGCGAAGCCCGGGTTCCTCATCGTGCTTGAGGCCGGTTCACTCCCCCGCCGTGCCGAACATTCCCCGCCACGAATACTACACCTGCCGGACGCCTGTGCCCTCGCCCGTTTCTGACACCTCGTTTACGGTAACACGCTCAGAGACAGGCCGCAACTCTTCCGATGGACCTTAAGATGTCTGCGACGGTCGGCGCAATGGCTTCGACTCGTTTGAAGAGGCTCTGAAGTCGCCCACCGTCTGGCTCGGGCTTTTCTAGCTCGGTCGCAACGCTCCCCACGTCATGCGCCACATCGCTCTTATCAGCATCGCAAAGGTCCAGCATGTCGATCTTCTTGTAAGCGTCCTTAAGACGATCTTTTGCCTCACCATCCAAGTGGGAAGATTGATCGATCGTTTGTTCAAACCGCGTAACGTCACGGGCATGAGCGACCGACGAAAGTGCCGAATCGGCGACGCTGCCGCCAATCTTGATCTCCGACTTGTTTTCCACGTGCTTGCCTCCGTAATACTCATTTATGTGAACCTCGCCTATCCAGATCAGGCGCTTTTCAATGAAATGCCTGAGAATCAGTGCAATCGAAACATCCCCCCCGACTAGCGCTTGCAGCCCTTCGGACAGCCGGTCCCGCGATTCGTCTGGCAATATTGCCAAAGCCTTTTCAACTGGCTGAAGGAATCGATCGAGAGAATCGACGTTCTCGCGAAGTTCATGTTCGTCGGCGAAGCGCCGATACTGTTTGAAGACTTGCCAAATGATTAGTAAATAAGCAACCGGAAGCTGGTTGACGTAGTCCTCGTACAACTTGAACCCCGAGTCTGAACTACGGGGGCCTTGGCTTTCCTGCGGCATCGCCCAATCCTTGACCTAACGAGGGCGTTCATCAACACGGTTGATCAGAATTACGTCTCACTCAAACGTTCGCGCTGGTTCCTGCAGTTCGTCAATGCTGTCGTTGCCCCATCGTTTCCTCCTCAAGTTAAGCTGGTGTAATAGTTCCGCGACCTTTCGTGGCGGGCGCTCTGACGTCAACATTTTGTACATTTCCGTCTGCAGCCCCTCTCCAAGATCGCGGTAAGCACGCTCCAACTTCTGAACGACTTCCTCTGGAAGGGAACGTAATAGGAGATCCCGATCCCGCCCCAGCAACCATTCCAGTTCAGGAGCACGCGAGCGCTGCGATTCCGACGGACGTCCCCGCCTGGCTCCGATATAGGGAGCGAAAAGGTCGCATACGAGCCGCGTCAACGCGGTGTGGTTGTTGTGCTCCACCCAATGCGTATAAGGGCTGTCCGCGAGCACAAACCCAATCGCGTGATATCGGTTCTCCGCGCCACGATGCGCGTCGGGGCCTTCCGCACAGAGCAACGGGACAAGGTAGTGGTGACACCGACGTGCCGCCTCAGGGAAGAACTCGCCTGCTCTGGGTATTGCCGCAAGCCACGGGTCCTCCGGAGCCAACGGGACAACTCCATCCTCTATTAGGTAGCGCAGATTAGTTTGAGCACTGGCAGAGAAGAGTTCGTTCAGAAGGTCGTGCCGGAGCAAGAAGTCCTCCGCAATGACAAAGGGTTCCTTTCGCACGAGATGAAACAGCGGGTCATCGTGGCCGTAATCAGGCTCTTCAGCCAGGAGAAGATGCTCGTCCAGACTGGTACAATCGGCTGCCAGCGTGGCCTGAACTTCCGACCACGATGGTTCGCACGTACCGCCCACAGCCATGAGGCACCGCGCGGCCGACGGGTAAGCGTGCTCGAATAGAAAGATCATCGCACGGTGCCAGCCGAGAGCGCAGTGAGATGTCAGAACGGTCAATACCTTCTGAAGGAACACATCGTCCGATGGGGTTGCAGTGATGGAAGGAATCGCATGCACGATTGTTTTCATACACGTTTCGAGCTCATCGTGCATTTGCAGCTTTAAGCCCACATAGTACAGAGCTGTAATCACTTCGTGCCAAGTACGCAGAACTCTCTCTATGCGCGTCGCGTGCTCTGGCTCATAAGGGGTACCGCGCGCCGCGACAATTCCTCCAAGGATCTTTCCCTTGACGCTGAAGGGAACGCACGTTTCCGCGCGGATGAAGTGTGCAAACTCGCACTCGGGAGTACCCGCTTGGTAATTGGATAGCCCTTTCTGGTGCGCCGCGCGGTACTCTTCCGAC
Source organism: uncultured Planctomycetaceae bacterium (assembly GCA_964354135.1). Classification (GTDB taxonomy): domain Bacteria; phylum Planctomycetota; class Planctomycetia; order Pirellulales; family Thermoguttaceae; genus CAYGZA01. The sequence continues at coordinate 4,544 of CAYGZA010000273.1, read as the reverse complement.
ACATCTTGTCCCCAAATGTCCCTGACAACTACCGGGCGCGGGTCCGGCATGTTGAACACGCAACCGCTTATTCCCTCTCCTTTTGGTTTGACGTGCGGTGGGAACCCGTGCGTCTCCCGGTGCCACACCGGCTGTCCGGCCAACTCGACGCTGCCATCGGTATTCAATCGCCTGACGAACACGCAATCCGCGTCGGTAATCCGTTGTATTATCAGCGTCATGAAACGATGAAGCTGATTTCGGAATTCGTAAGCGTGCAGAGGTAGGTGTCCATCCTTGTCAAGGAATCCCTCTAATACGTTGCGCAGTTCCGGTAGCAGGTCTTTGAAGGGCGACAAGGCCAGCCTATACGGCTCTTCAAGCTCCTGCATGAGGGACAGGAGCCTACTGATGACCGACGCGCCTAGTTCGTCAACGAATTCAGAGGGCATGATGTTGCTCCACCCGAATCAAATGCGCCGCCCGGGGCCTCTCTCCCTGGCAGGGTGGCCTCAGAACGCCGTTCCATTGCCCCCGCCGGGCGCCCACGGGTTGAGAGCCCTCCATACTCGGGGCCCGTTTCATCCAGAATCCTTAGGTTTGTTATACAGGATGGAGCAAATCCTGCAAGTATTCTTCCCAGAATATGCGGAGGTGAACCGCGCCGGCGTGATCGCCTGGATCCCGTGACATCCGCCTGAGGGCCACCATCGTATGATGGACGCTGCTACGGAGAAGCATCGAGGCCCCCCCGCCGAGTCTGTCCGCAGCGAGCCTGTGTGGCAACGTGCCAGGAGGCTGTGCAGGCACGCGGACTGCCCCTAGAGAATCTGGGCCAGGCACCATGAGGCGGCAAACGAAACACAGAGTGGTCCATGGGCACTTGACAGGGAGGGCTGCACAATCTGGCGTAAATGGAGAAGGCAGGAAGAGCGATTCCGGAGATGTTCTGACCGCGAATGGTCATCTCCGGGCGGAACTCAGCCTGCTCGCACAGAACTCACTTCGTAACTACTTGTTGTTGCCGGAGGACTTCGCAGACGCTCAGCAGGGCCGCTTGGGCCTTCAGGCACACCTGGCGGAAGACCTCGGGCCGGGGAACGCCGGAAAGGCGGAGGACCTCCCTGCGGTCCACAAGGAAGATCATCTCGCCGCAGCGGAGCCACGCCTGGCCGGGAAGGTACCGGATGTCGATGGCGTCGAACCCGTCGAGGCCGACGGAGGCCGCGTCCTTGGCGGAGTAGCCCTTCTGGACGACGATCCGCCGGCTCGTCAGCCGGTAACGGCGGCAGACAAACGGCAGGATCTTCCAGATGTAAAGTGCCAGGCTGATGGGGATTGTCAGCAGGGCTAGGAGCTTGCCCAAAGTGAAGAAGCCGTAACCGGTCCGCAGCCCGCAGAGGCGCCCGACCAGACGCCCGAGCCCGTGAGCGCCGATGGAGGGCCAGACGGTCATCGAGGTCACTTCGCGGAGTTCAGGGGGCACGACGCCGGCAATGGGGTGGTCCATAAGGATGAAGTATGAAGGATGAAGGATCAGAAGGCAAGAGCGAGGGCCGGGAAAGGGTCGGCGATTCCCTCGTCATCCTACTTGACTTCGTGCATGAGCGACCAGAACTGCCGCGGGGTGATAATCCGGCAGCGGCCAAAGCGCTTCAAGAGCAACAGATCGCCGTCGCCGGTCACGATGGTGTCGGCCCGGCCCGCCTTGGCCAATCCCAAGAGGTGCAAGTCGCCGGCATCGCGGCAGGCGCTCGCGGCGACCGCGGCGGGCTCCAACACGGCTCCACTGTCGCGAAGCAGCCGCTCGATGTCGGCGGTCGTCCGCCGGTCCAGCCTCAGCTTCTTGGCGAGATTCGACCGCACCTCTTCAAGTAGCCGTTCACTCAGCAGGATTTCGTGGCGGTCGAGACAAGACTCGAGGACCGACTCGCAGAGTCCTCGGGCGGCAAAGGCCGCCACGATGACGTTGGCGTCCAGCACGATCCTCATGAGATGATCCGGAAGACGTCCTCGTCGGTCAACAGGCCTTGCGCCTCGGCGAAGGGAAGCGCCCGTTTGCGGAGCGATCGGAACCGTTCGATGGCCAGATAGCGGCGAATTGACTCGCGCACCAGGTCGCTCACGGGCACACTCCGCCGGCAACTGATCTCTTGCAGACTGGACCGCAGATCGTCGGGGATTCGGATGGTTAGCGTGTTCATGTAATACATTGTAGCACGTCGGGTGCAACAAGCAAAGAGCTGAATTCGCGGCCAACCGGGACGGGTCGTCTCTGCGTCGCCAAGGTGCTTCAGCATAGTTTCGTGCTCCAAAGGCGTTCCCAGACCGCCCAGACCCCGCGATTTGGCGTCCCTCGGCCTTGCGGGGCCGTTCCCCGCCATCGTCCACGGTCAGAAATGCCGTCTTGCCCTTGACTCGCGAAATCAGACACGTTATACTTATCAGAGGCATCTGAGATATCTGATTATTCTGGCGTTCGACGGTTGTGATACAAGGGGTCAAGAGACATGGCAAAGAAGAAGAGCACTGAGCCGCGAAGCCCCGGCATCGGCTGCTGCGATTGCGGCTGCCGGGTGGAATCGGTGGTCCCCGTCGATGAGCGGGGACAAATGGTTCTCCCCAAAGACATTCGGGAGAAGGCGGGAATCCGCGCGGGCGACAAGTTGGCCGTGATCACTTGGGAGAGGGACGGCCGGGTGTGCTGCATCTTGCTGATGAAGGAGCAGGAGCTGGCAGCCACCGTCAAAGGCATCCTCGGCCCGATGATGAAGGGGATCCTGTAAACCGACCCAAAGGAACTGTGCAAACGGCCCAAAGCCGGGGGAGTCAAGTGCCGTGGAAGAGACTGCGGAAAGCAAGTGCTGCTCTGGCAAGCCGGCCCGTCGGGTGCCGTCGAGCGGCTCCGACGCCGATCCGGTGCGCGCCGCGGGCGATAGGCCCGCCATCCCGGTGTCGTCCCCGTGGGTGATTGGCAGAGTGCAAACAGCCGTGGGCGAAATCCCTCAGATAAGCACTTCGCTCGGATGGGCCGACCGCATTGGCGGCTGGAAGGTGCGATGGGCCATCGGGCGGATGCGCTACCAAGTGCCGCCGGGACTTTACGCGGCAGGGAATCCCAACGATCAGTCGCCCGTATTGGTGACGGCGAACTATAAGCTGACCTTCGACCGGCTCCGTTCTCAATTGACCGGACGCGATGCGTGGGTCGTGGTGCTTGACACCAAAGGAATCAACGTCTGGTGCGCCGCGGCAAAGGGGACGTTCGGAACGGAAGAGGTCGTGCGACGGATTGAAGCGACTCGGGTATCCCAAGTCGTGTCGCACAACGTCCTGACTCTCCCCCAGCTTGGCGCGGTCGGCGTTTGCGCACGGGAGGTGCAAAAGCGCACGGGGTTCCGGCCCGTCTTCGGCCCGGTTCGCGCGACGGACTTGCCGGCGTTTCTCGACACCGGCGTGAAAACGCCCGAGATGCGGCTTGTGCGTTTCCCTCTGCGAGACCGTCTCGCCGTGGTCCCTGTGGAACTGGTGCAGGCAGTAGGAAAGCTGCTGGTAGTGGCAGTTTGCTTCTTCCTTTTGGCTGGGCTGGGAAGCGACGGGTACTCGTTCGGGCGGCTCCTGAGTGTCGGGCTTCCGTCAGCGGGGTTGTTTCTGGCAACGAGTGTCGGGGCCGTGGTGCTTGGGCCGGCGCTTCTGCCCTATCTTCCCGGCCGCCCGTTTGCCCTCAAGGGGCTCTGGCCGGGGTTGCTGTTTTCCGCGGGACTTGTTGCGGGAACGAGCCTGGGCGCGGCCGGCATTCGAGGCCGGCTCGATGTGGCAGCGTGGTGCCTGTTGATCCCGGCGGTTGCCAGCTTCCTGGTAATGAACTTTACGGGCGCTACTACCTTTACCTCGCTTTCCGGGGTTCGACGGGAAATGAGGATAGCCCTCCCGGCGCAGATGGTGGCGGGCGTCGTGGGCGTTGCGGCGTGGTTGATCGGCCGGTTTGTTTAGCGGCTCGCTTTGCGCGGCTGACGCAGGAGGAAAGCTATGTTCGGACTTCGGTATCTGCCAGGCGTGGTGACTTTGAGTTTGGACGAAGAGAAGTGCGGCGGTTGCGGCACGTGCGTGTCCGTCTGTCCGCACGGCGTCTTCCGTATCGAGAACCGCAAGGCGAAAGTGGTGGACCGGGATGCCTGCATGGAGTGCGGCGCGTGTGCGAAGAACTGCCCCCATGAGGCGGTCACGGTGGAAGCGGGCGTCGGCTGCGCCTACGCGATTCTAACCGGGGCGCTGCGTGCAACGGAGCCGACGTGCGATTGTTCAGACGCTTCCGCTTGCTGTTAGCACTCCCCGGGTCCCAAAGCAACCAGGCCCGGTCGGGACGTTCCCGCCGGGCCTGGCTATCAGTTCAGTAGCGACCTTCTCTCCGGCGGCGGACCGCCGGATTATGGACCTGAGGTTGCCTTTCCGGTACAAGGACCGGTCCCATACTTTTCCGCGGCAATGTCGCCATTGCCGTGGTCTAGTAATCCTTAGAAAGGAGGTGATCCAGCCGCAGGTTCCCCTACGGCTACCTTGTTACG
>CAYGZA010000272.1:0-9480 GCA_964354135.1 uncultured Planctomycetaceae bacterium | reverse complement strand
GCTTGGCGCAACCCCAAGTTGCCTCGATGACAGCAGTCTTCAGGGCCGGGCCGTGTCGGCGTGGCCGCCCCATTGACACGCCGCTGTCCCGATGTACATTGACAGGCAGTTGAGAGGATTAGGGCCGATCCGTCCAAGACCCCGCGCGCAACGCCCGCCGACAACGTAACCCACGGCGCATGAGAACCTTGCGACCGAATCCGGGCGCGACCCCCGTGTGTGATATACTGACACAACTCGCGGCTTCTGGGTTCTTGTCCGGACCCGCATAATCAGTGTTCGGCATTTGAATGATGATGGGAATGTGAAACATGCCACACATGAACCAGGCGCACATGCTCCGCCTCCAACAAGAATATCAAGACATCGTCCCAGTGGCGAATCAACTCGCTCAAACGATCACCGCGGAACTTCGGCACCTCTTACACCACAACGGAATCTCAACCGCTGTGCCACTCGAATGTAGGGTCAAGACCTGGGACTCAATCGAACAGAAATTCGTGCGTGTAAACTACGACTGTGTCCGAATACGGTTCTCCGGTGCTTCACTTTCCGACCTGACCGATTTAGTGGGAATCCGGGTGATCGCATTGTTCAAGCGAGACGTCCAGAAAGTCCTCGGAATAATCGAGAAGACGTTCAAGGTTGTCCATTCAGAGGACCTGGCCAAACGCCAAGCCGTAGACCAGTTCGGATACGCTTCCATGCACTACCAGGTTCGAGTCCCTGAATCCTGGCTGGCTGTTCCCACCTTTCGAGCATTTCGCAGTTTTCAAGCCGAGGTTCAAGTGCGCACCCTTGCTCAACACATGTGGGCCGCCGCTTCCCATGAACTTCAATACAAACAAGAGGAGTCCGTGCCTGAGCACATGCGCCGTGCCATCCACCGAATCTCGTCACTGCTCGAAACTGTTGACACCGAATACGACCGGTTGTTGAACGAGCGCGATCAATATCGATCGCAGATTCAATCGGAAACACACGATAGAGGCTTGAATTCGGATGTTCTGGAGGCCATACTCGATAGCCGTTTACCCCGGAAGAACAAGCACGGGTATGAACCGTATTCAATGCTCGTATGGGAACTTAGAAAGCTCGGCGTTACCAGGACCAAACATCTTGAGGAACTCATCGCACGTCGGCTCCCCGAAGCGGTCGAAGAAGATCAGAGAATCGTTGGCAGGCATCACCCCGGATCAATCCGCGAAACCGAGAGCAAAAACGACGTGTTCTTTACGCACACAGGGCTTCTCACCATTATGCTGGAAAAGGAATATGGCATTGGATTCCACTCGAGGATATTCGACAAGGTTAAGGCCGAATTATCCCAAGAAGAATCAAGCGATGCCTAACAAGTCAATGCAGCCGGGGAGGTTGAAACCGGGACGCAGCGAGTTGTGGGAACCTGGGTTGGTGAGGTGGACCCCAAGAAGCGGACCACCGGCGAAGTGAGACTTTGACCTGGGTAGAGGGTCAACTCTTGACACTTGACGGAGCCTCGACGATAGGCGGTTGAGGGTAGGTGACGCCAACGAACCGTGATCCTTCGTCAAGTGTCAAGGTTGACCCCAAGAACAGGAAGGGGATTCTCCATGAACCAGGATGCTCCCACGTCTGAGCCCCTAGCGCCCGATGTCCAGTATGTCGATTGGCCGGTCTTCCTCACGGACCATCCGCCAGGAAGCAGTGCTAGAATTCGGGGCCTGAGTGATGGTACGGTGGCCGAAGCGCCTCGTCTCTACGTTCCCGAACTTCGACTTTACTGCCAAAAGACGTCCTGCTCTGGTGAGCAAACCGCGACCGCGTCAGGTTCTCTGACGATTTTCAGCCCCAACAAGGCGGGTGATCCCGTCTCGTGCTCACGTCTGCCAGAATCAACTCTTATGGCCCCTCCCGGTGTCGAGTGGTTTGAGGCCCTGCTTCAGTACTACTGCCGGACCTGCCGCGAACCGCTCAAGCTCTATGCGATACGAGTAAGCGCCGGTGGGGAGGCGCGGCCCCACGGCCTCGCTATCAAGGTGGGCGAGTTTCCGCCTTTCGCGCCGCGCGTTCCGTCGCGGCTCATCACACTAATCGGTCCTGACCGCGACCTGTTTCTTAAGGGACGCGCCGCTGAGGTACGGAACCTGGGGATCGGAGCGTTTTCCTACTACCGCCGTGTGGTGGAGAATCAGAAGAACCGGCTGCTCGATCAGATCATTTGTGCAGCGAAGCAACGGAACGCCGGACAAAAGGTCATTGACACCTTGACCAAGGCCAAGGACGAGACGCAATTCAGCAAGGCGGTGGAGGGCATCAAAGATGCCATTCCGAAGGCCTTGCGGATCAAGGAACACAACCCGCTTACGCTGCTGCACAATGCGCTCAGCAAAGGACTGCATGCGAACTCTGATGAGGAGTGCCTTAACGTAGCCCACCACATACGGGTTATACTCGGAGAGTTGGCCGAGAATCTCTCCCAAATTCTGCGTGACGACCACGAACTCGACCAAGCGATCAGCCACCTTCTGAACGCTGAAGGTGGGCGTTCAACTAAGGAGTCGTAGGTTACGCATCAGGGGAATCAGGGGTGGAGGGTCAACTCTTGCCACTTGACGGGGCCTCGAGGATAGGCCGTTGAGGCTAGCTGACGCCAGCGAATCGTGGTCCTTCGTCAAGTGTCAAGAGTTGACCCAAACGACGGCCCGAACGACGTCGCAGAACAATCGCATGCACCGGAACGGCCGATCGGGTGTTTGTGCAGTGTTGGCATCACTTGCGGCCGCCCGGTGATGCCGAGCGTTAGGCATGCAGGAATTGACGCCATGGTTGAGCAGTTCATAAGCGAGACGATTCAGCCGGTCGTTGGGACAATCGACGTGGCCCGCATGAGCACGGGGGAGCCGGGGCTTCCTCGGCAATTCCGGTGGAAGTCGCAGACCATTCAGATCGCACGGGTGCTGAATACCTGGCGAGAAACGGGACCTTGCCGTCACGGCAGCGGCGAGAGATACGTGCGCAAGCATTGGTTCGAAGTGCTGACGGACTCCGGGGACACGATGAAGATCTACTTTGAGCGGCAGCCCAGATCGCGAAGAAACAGGAGTCGGTGGTGGTTGTTCACCATCGACAAATCGCAGGAGCCCAACATCGGCGTCCAGGATACTCGCGGTCCGCGGCGGACCGCGAGTATCCTGACGCCCAACGTTGGAGAGCGGAAAAGCCTGTAGGTTGGGGCGTCAGTCCCAGCAGCCCCGAAGAACAGGCAGAATCTGGGGCTGCGCCCCAGCCTACAAAGCTTGATGCACTCGCACGCCCCCGTCGCTATAATCCATGCACCCGGGGCCGCTTCCGGGAGGGCCGACGTGACCATGATCTTGAACAAGGGAGGCCGAAATGAGCAATTCCAGCAGCAGGCGTGAGTTTCTCAAGGTTATCGGCGCCGGGGCAGCGGCGATGGCCGTCCCAGCCGGCCTCGCGGCGGCACAGGCCCAGAAACCCAAGCCGGCCCAGACCGCGATCCCCCGCTGGCGCGGCTTCAACCTCACCAACTTCTTCCAGGCCTTCGACCGCGGCGAAAGCGGCGATTGCACGGTCAAGGAAGACGACTGCCGCTGGATCCGCGACTGGGGATTCGATTTCATCCGCCTCCCCATGGACTACTGGCTCTGGGTCGATTCCGACTGGCGCTCGACCCGCAAACTCCGCCCCGACGACATGCTGAAGATCAAGGAAAGCACCCTGGAGAAGGTCGATCGCGCGGTGGACCTGGGGAAAAAGTACAATCTGCACGTGAGCCTCAATTTTCACCGCGCCCCGGGCTACTGCATCAACAATCCCGAGCGCGAGCCGCTGGTGCTCTGGAGCAACCGTGAGGCGGAGGATGCCTTCGTCCACCACTGGGACGTCTTCGCGAAGCGGTACAAGGGCATCTCCACCAAGGACCTCAGCTTCAACCTCGTCAACGAGGCCCCCAGCCCGCGCCAAGGGTACATGTCGCGCGAGGACTACTGCCGGGTGATGACCCGGGCCACGGAGAAGATCCGCGAAACGAGCCCGGACAGGCTGGTGATCATCGACGGACTGAGCGTCGGCAACGAGGTGGTTACCGAGATGATCCCGACCCGCGTGGCCCAGAGCGTCCACGCCTATCGGCCGGCGGAGATCAGCCACTATCGGGCGAGCTGGGTGGACCGCAAGGGGACCTTTCCCGAGCCGACCTGGCCGCTCAAGAAGAACGACGGCTCGATCCGCCTCGACCGCGCCGGGCTGGAGAAGATGTACGCCCCGTGGGCGGAGCTGGCCCGCAAGGGGATCGGCATCCATTGCGGCGAAGCCGGCTGCTTCAGCCGCACGCCGCACCAGGTCTTCCTGGCCTGGTTCGAGGACGTGATGGACATCCTCAAGGGCCACGGCATCGGCTGGGCGTTGTGGAACTTCCGCGGCTCGTTCGGTGTGCTGGACTCCGGCCGCCGGGACATCGAGTACGAGGACTGGCACGGCCGCAAGCTCGACCGCAAGCTGCTGGCGATGCTCCAGAGGTACTGATCCGCCAGTCAGATCGCCGCGAGGATGGCGCCCCCTGGAGGAGGGGGAGTTAAAGGAAGTGCGAACTGCGGATGCCTCCCCGCCGCCCTTGACGCGTCACTCCCCGAAGCGGAGAATGCCTGTAGTGTCCTCTGGGGAATTGATGATTAGGCGGGGTGATCTCGCGTTATGCAGGTCTTCATCAGTCATGCTGCAGACGACGCGGATCTGGCGAAGCGAATCGCCGATCAGTTGAGGCACTGCGGCCTCGAAGTGTGGACCGACTCCCGAATCCTGCCCGGGGATAATTGGGGCCTGAAGCTTGCCGAGGCTCTGCAGACGTCGGACGCGATGGTAGTCTTGCTGACCAAGGACTCGGCCCATTCGCCGAACGTCAGCCGCGAGGTCGGCTATGCGTTGGGCAGCAAGGAGTATCGAGGACGCGTCATCCCGGTCATAGCGGCGCCTCCCAGGGAGCCGCCCGAAAAGGAAATCCCCTGGGTTCTCCGCAGATTCCAGATGATCCGTCTTGAAGGCGACGACCGGGACGACGAGCGTCTGAAGAAGCTCGCCGAGACGCTTCTCGCGCCGATGCCCATGCCCTGAGGTTCTTGCCGAATGGTGGTTCCGCAAGAAGCGTTTCTTTCTCATGCGAGCCAGGATCGCGAGTTTATCGCCCGTCTCGCTGACCAGTTGCGCCGCCACGGAGTGCCGGTTTGGTATAGCCAAACGAACATCATGGGAGCCCAACAATGGCACGACGAGATCGGCGCCGCGCTCAGGAGGTGCGACTGGTTCCTCCTGGTCTTGTCTCCCCATTCCGTGGAATCGATGTGGGTCAAGAGGGAATTGCTGTTTGCGCTCCAGCAGGAACGCTTTGCGGATCGAATCGTGCCGATTCTGGTTGAACCCTGTGGTGTCGACCGTCTCTCCTGGGTCCTGCCGAGTTTCCAGTTCGTCGACTTCCGGCAATCGTTCGACGATGGCTTCCGCGCCCTACTTCGACTCTGGGGATTGGGCTACCGGCCGGTGGATTCAGGAGGGCAGGCCGGGCGATGACGTACGACAAGCCCGGCACGCCGGGCCGCTACCTCGTCTGGAAGGTCGCGGGCGACAACGACCCCGTCACCGGCGGCATCAGCGGCGAGGGGATCGAGCTGAATCACTCCAGCGGGCACGTCGTGGCGTACAACAGCATCACCCGCACGGCCGACGGCGTCTCCTATCCCGATCGCAACTGCGACATCTACGGAAACGACATCTTCGACGTCTCCGACGACGGCCTGGGCTTCGTGATCGGGATCGAGCACTGGTGCCTCTACGACCCGGCAGTGAGCAACTGGTGCGACAGCGAGAACTTCGGGCTGGCGACCCTTCAGGACAATGCCTACGACGGCGTCGAGGCCCGGCGCACCCCCGGAACCGATTCCCGCGGCTACGCGGCGGGCGGCGAAGAAGCCGACTACGGCAACCTGCTCGGGCCCTTGAGCGGCTTCCTTCGCCGGATCGACGACCGCCTCCGCCAGTAGTAGGGCTTTGATCTTCTCCAAAACGCCGGCCTGTTGCTTGAATCATCCGGCGGGCTCCATTAGGATCTGGTCAGTCAGCATGAAGGGAGGAACCGGATTATGCGCAAGACGACTCAAACCCGAAGGAACCGTGGGGATGCAATGAGAATCACCCGCCGAGCGTGGCTGAAGGGAGCGGCGGCCGGACTGGCGGCGGGGGCCCTGGTGTCGCCGCGGGCGGCTCGGCCCGCCCTGGCGGCCCCCCAAGTGAAGATCCGGGTCGGCTCGTGTTCGATCGGTCTGGAGGAGGCCAAGCAGGCCGGACTGGACGGCGTCGAGATTCGCGTCGGCGATCCGGCCGAGACGCTTCACGTCGCCGATCCGGAAGTCCGCCGGCAGTACAAGGAGAAGATGCGCGAGACCGGCCTTGTCATCTCTTCCTTCATGATGGGCCTGTTGAACTCCAACCCGCTGGCCAGCGATCCGCGGGGTCCGGCGTGGCTCCAGCAGAGCATCGACGCCGCCAAGGACCTCGGGGCCGGCGTGATCCTCGTCGCCTTCTTCGGCAAGGGGAGCCTGCTGGAGGACCGCCGGTTGAAGAAGGCCGACTGCGACGCGGTCGTCAAGCGTCTGAAGGCCGCCGCGCCCCGGGCAAAGGATGCCGGCGTGATCCTCGGCATCGAGAACACGCTTTCGGCCGAGCAGAACGTCGAGATGCTCGATCGGATCGGGCACGACTCGGTCCGCATCTACTACGACGTCGGCAACTCGACGAGCATGGGCTACGACGTGCTCGCGGAGATCCGCTTCCTCAAGGACCGGATCGCGATCTTTCACTTCAAGGACGGCCGGAACTACCTCGGTGAGGGCAAGATCAAGTTCGAGCCCGTCGCCGCGGCGATCGAGGAGATCGGGTACCATGGCTGGATCGTCCTGGAGACCTCCAGCCCGTCGCGGGACGGCGTCGCCGACGCGAAGCGGAACGCGGCGTACATCCGGAAGCTGTTTCGAGTGGCGTGACTTGCCGGTCGCGTTGGGAGGGATTGAGCTATGAAGAATGCGCCGTATTTCCTGGTTGCCCTGTTGGTGGTCGCTCCCGCCGCGCTTCAGGCGGCGGAGCCGATCCTTGTGCCGGTCAAGATCGACGGCCCGGTCCACGACCCGGCCAAGCACACCTACTGGTTCGGGCCGTTCTGCGAGTGCGTCTCCGTAGCCGACTTAAACGGCGACGGCAAGCTCGACCTCGTGGCCGGCCGCAACTGGTACGAGGCCCCGGACTGGAAAAAGCACGAGGACTTCCGCGACGGCGCCGAGACCAACGGCCCGGAGACCGACGACAACAGTGAGTTTGCCATGGACGTCAACCGCGACGGCCGCATGGATATCGTCAGCTCCGGGTGGATGCGGATTAAGGGGGCTTTCTGGTATGAGAATCCCGGGCCAGAGGGTCTCAAGGCGGGAGCCAAGTGGAAGGCCCGCCGCATTCACTCGGCCTGGAACATGGAGGGCGTCATCCACGGCGATCTGACCGGCGACGGCCACGACGACATCCTCTGCAACCACTGGGCCCCGGTGAAGGGACAGGGCATGACCTGGATCGAGTCGATCGACCGCGAGCCGTGGCTGGTGGAGCACGTGATCGGCACGGACGGCGAGCAGCACGGCAATGGAATGGGCGACTTAAACGGCGACGGACGCGTGGACGTCGTCACGCCCACCGGCTGGTACGAGGCCCCGCCCGATCCGGTCCAGGGCAAGTGGGTCTTCCACCCGGACTACATCGTTCACCGCATCGGCAAGCCCGGCCAGTACATCCCGGCCTCGCACCCGATCCTCGTCCATGACGTCAACGGCGACGGGTTGGCCGACATTGTCGTCGGTGCGTCGCACGAATATGGCCTCGCGTGGCTGGAGCAGAAGAAGGACGCCTCCGGCAAGCGGACCTTCGAGACGCACTGGATCGAGACCGATTTCGGCCAGTTCCACACGATGGCCCTGGGCGACCTCAATGGCGACGGCAAGCCGGACCTGGTGACCGGCAAGCGGCTCTTCGCCCATCACGGCCGCGACACGAGCTGCTACGACCCGCTGTTTGCCTTCTGGTACGACATCCGGGGCGGCAAGTTCGAGCGGCACATCCTCTCGTTCAATCACCTCCCCTGGTACTCGGGCGAGAAGAACGTCAACCCGGCGCCGAACGGGGCCATCGCCGTCGGGATGAAAATGGTCGTCTGCGATCTCGACAAGGACGGGCGGAACGACGTGATCGTCTCCGGCAAGTGCGGGCTTTATGTGTTTTACAACCTGGGCACTGCACCGCGTCCGACCGGCAAGAACCGGCTCTTGTTGGAGGAGACCTACCCGTCGTGGGTGCCGTGGACGGGAAAGTGAGTTTCCGCGGGAGGGCGACGGGAGGGCGAGGCTCCTGCCGAGTGCGTAGGTTATGCTTCAGCATAACGCGAAGTCGGCAGAAGGTGTCTCGCCAATGGACTTTCCTTCACTGTTGGCGTTATGCTGAAGCATAACCTACGCGGTTGGCGGAGACATCCGAGAGGTGCCGTCAAGATGAAGATGCTTTCACGGATTGCTGCAATCGCGTTTGTATGGCCTTTGATCGTTCTTGCCGCTGCCGGCGCAGGAGACCCCGTCACGAAGACACCCGAAACGGGCTTCGTTTCCCTGTTTGACGGCAAGGACCTCAGCGGCTGGATCCTCGGTCCCGAGAAATCCTGGGTGGTCGAGGACGGCGTGATCGTCCTGCGCCGCCAATTCGACGGCAAGGAGCACAATGCCGACTACCTTTGGACCAAGGACACGTACGGCGATTTCATTCTGGAGCTGGAGTTCAAGATCCCAGAGCGTGCCAATAGCGGCGTGTTCCTCCGCACTACCGACCTGAAGGACCCGGTCTACACGGGAATCGAGATCCAGGTTGCCAACTCGTTCGGCCAGAAGGGCCTGAGCCGCGGGGGCACCGCCGGGGCGGTCTACGATTGCCTGGCGCCCAGCAAGAACGCGATCAAGAGGCCCGGCGAGTGGAACCGGCTTCGCGTGACCTGCCGAGACAACAAGATCACGCTGGTACTCAATGGCCAGCAGATCCTCGATATGGACCTGAACCAATGGACCCAGGCGAACAAGAACCCGGACGGCAGCGCGAACAAGTTCCCCCGCGCCCTGAAGGATTTCGCCCGCACCGGCCACGTCGGCCTCCAGGACCACGGCCGGCCGGTCTGGTATCGCAACATCCGCGTCAAGCGGTTGGAGAAGTAGCGCGGATGGCATGTCCACGCTCGCGTGGGCATGTTCGCAACGGCAGCGACTTCCGAAGTAGTGGCGACAACACGACACTGAGAAAAGCAAAGACAGTAGGACCGGCGTCTCGCCGGTCCGGATGCTCCGTTTTGCCGCGGACGGGCGAGACGCCTTAGTTTTACCCACGTCCGCCGCGATAGATTTTACAGAA
>CAYGZA010000271.1:0-9496 GCA_964354135.1 uncultured Planctomycetaceae bacterium | reverse complement strand
ACCCCAAACCCCCTGTTTTCACAAGGTCAATTCACAATTTGCAAAACCCCAGTTACTCATCCAGACGACGAGTCTGCCCGTTGTGGCACTTCTACTCTGCTCAGAGAGCCCGTCGCGAATTCCTTCCAACTCGGCCCGGGCTGCGCCGAACTGCTGCTCCAGCTCCGCCAACTGTTTGCGGAGTTGCTCTCCGTCGTGTTGGAACCGTTTCCTCTCCCCCTCCGTCATCGTTCGTTCGCGACCTGGCACCGCCTCTTTCATGCGAGCGACGTCTGCCCGCACGTCGTCCAGCCGGCGCCGAACCGGCTCGACAGACTTGAAGACATCCGTCAGGACCTGACGGATCGTTTCGACGCTCGCGTCGTCCGGCAACTGGCCGACGCGATCCTGAAGCGCGACGATCGAGTCCTGGACCGCGGTTGCCTCGCGAGCGACAAATTGAAACTGGCGGATCAGACCGTCGTCCAGCTCGGTGGGCAGGTCCGGCGGCAAGCCGAGCGTGCCCGCCTTGTAGCGATCGAGCGAGAGTTCGAAGGCAGTGCGGTTTTGCAGCAAGCCGGCTCGCTCGTTTTCAATACTCTGCCGGAACTGGTCGACCTGCACCAAGTCGATCAAGCCGATGTCCAGGTAGGCTTCTAGCCGCGACAGAGTCCGGAGTCCGAGGCGGAGGCTGTCCTCGGTGTTGCGGATCTGTTGGAGTTGTTGAAGGAGGCCGACGTAACCGCCGACGACCCCCTGCCCGGGAAATAGCGAGAGGTCCGTGCCACCACCGCCACGCTGCGGTCCGGTGACCCCCAGCTCGCCGATGGCGACTTGCGTGTAGAAGCCCTGCCGGTATTGACTGTAGGACCGCAGATTTGCGAGCAAGGTGCGCTCGGCAATCGTCAGTTGCTCCAGCGCAACAGCTCGCCCGGCGCCACGCAGCAAGGGCTGGACGAACGAGAAATTTACCAGCGAACTGGCGAGGTTCACGTCACGGCCGGTGAACTCGAACACGAACGAGTTAGCGAATCCAACTACGAGTTCACCCGCAGTGGCAAACCGCCGCCGCACCTGGAGCGCCGGATCCGCCGCAAACGGGCGTCCCACCGTCAGTCGATTGTTCTCGACTCCAGGGCCGTCGATGGGCGGATTGACCAGGAAGCGACGCAGAACTGGATCATAGCTAAGCCCCGGGGAAATCATTGACCCGTTGTGGCCGTAGATGACGTCATATCCGCCAAAGAACTGCGTATCCAGGCGGAATCGCTCCGCCGTGACATCCAGCGCGGACAGATAGAGCGTCTCCAATTGGGTCTGGTGCGGCGGCGAATGCACGTAGGCAAGTTGGAGCGCGGAGTCCATGTTGAGCTTGATCGAGCCGTCCTCGCCAGTTTTGACGTATTCGGCGAGCGCCTCGCGCCACCCGGGATTCTCCAACTCGATCCGATCCCCGTTGCAGTGCCAGTGCTTCCAGCCTTTCATCCCGTCAACCTGATGCACGTACTGATGCGAGACGGGATCGTCCGGCGGCATCGGAGAACGATCTGGATCGCAAGGATCATAGTACCGACTGCGCGGATCCGTCTCGATGCTGTAGTCGGCCACGCACCATCGCGGGTCGTCGTTCCTCTCGGCGATCGTTTCGTACGCCTCGCGATCGGCCTGAAGTCGGTACTTTGTGCGCGAGCATCCGTTGATTGCCAAAGACGCGCATACGAGTGCGAGCGGAACCGTCCACGCAGTTCGAGGGTGAATGAAGTGCACTGGAGTTGGTGGTTCGTCGAGTGACTTGGAGACGCAGCAATCGCGCCGTTGGACTTGGCTCCTCTATCAATACTTATCGTCCTTACCTGGATATCCTATTCACTATAACCGTTAATACTTGCAGGACCGTCAAGGTCGGCACCGGCACTCCAACCGCACACTTGTGGGACGTTCGTAAGTTGTTTTCCAGACGAACTTTGGACTTGCTAGCATCAATCGATCTGAACCAGTCGGGAATGGAGACTGCCGCTCGGTCGGGTTAGCATTACACCCCACCTTAGAGTTTATCAATGAGGAATCTGGGTTGGTACCAATGGCTGCGTGGCATACGTGGCCAGGATGCCCAGGGAGGCAGAGGAGACATGGGGGATCTGGGTCAGGTCGTGATTCGTGATTACGAGAAGCTGGCGGCCAGATCATTCCAAAGGCGTTCGACGCCAAGTTCTCTCAGTGTGGTGTAGCGTGGTTCTTCCCTTTGAATGACGGAACGAGACGAGGCGTGCGCGGTGGGCATTCGGTTTGGTCCTCTTGCGGCGGCAAATGAGGTTAGGGCAGCGAGTCCAATCCAATATGACTTCTGATTCTCATATGGGCACGGTCTGGCAGATGACGTTGACGCAGGCCGGTTTGCCGGAGGCGAGGGCGCGTTTCAGAGCGGGACGAATGTCCCCCGGCTTCTCGACAAACTCGCCGTGCCCCCCGAAGCCCTCCACCCACTTGTCGTAACGAACGTGTCCCAGTTCGCTTGCGACAAGTCGATTTCGCCCATACATGCCTATCTGGGCGGCCTTGATCATACCCCAGGCGCCGTCATTGACGATAACCGCCACCACCGGGAGCTTGTGGCGCAGGGCCGTGTCCATCTCGACGGCGCTCAGCCCGAACGAGCCGTCGCCGCATATCAGGAAGACGTTTCGGTCCGGGTAGGCGGACTTGGCAGCCAGGGCGAAGGGCAGTCCAACGCCCAGGCATCCCATGGGACCGCTGGTTACGCCCATGACGTCGCCGGGACGCTCGGCGGGCAACACGCCCATGGACCAGACGCTCGTGAATCCGCCATCGATGACGTAGCAGGCGTCCTGGCCTCCGAAATCGCGGAGTTCTTCGGCCACCCGGAGCGGATGGCACGGGACCGCGTCGAGGCTGATCTTGGCCCGGCCCATCTTGACGCCCTGCTTGACCGCCTCCTTTGCGGCTTTCGCCCACGGACGGTCCGCAGTCTTGGGAAGGGCCTCCTGGAGGTCTTCGAGCACGTGGGCGATGTCGCCGGCAACCGCGCAGTCGGGCCCCCGGTTGAAGCCCAGGCCGGAGGGCTCGATGTCCACCTGGATCACCTTCGTCGGCTTCGGGAAGACGCGTCCGTAGCCCATGGTGAAGTCGAGCCGCACGCCCAGCAGCAGCACGACGTCGGCCCGCAGTGCGGCAGCCGACGCGGGAAAGACCGCAAGTGGATGCGAGTCGGGCAAGGTTCCTCGGCCTCCCCCATGGGTGACCACCGGGATGCCCGTGTGCTCGGCGAAGCTCTTCAGAGCCTTCTGCGCGTCGGACCACCGGCAGCCGGCCCCGGCCACAATGACCGGGCGCTCCGCCTTCGCGAGCAGCTTAACCGCCTGGACGATAGACTCCCGGCTTCCCCGCGGACGATCCGTGCCGCGATAGTTCTCGGGAAACCGCGCTTCGGATTTCTTGACGCGGGCCATGAGCATGTCCTGGGGCAGCTCCAGGTACACGGGGCCCGGGCGCCCGCTCAGGGCGTAACGGAACGCCATGGCCACGTACTCGGGGATGCGCCGGGTGTCGTGGCAGACCCGCGACCACTTGGTGATGGACTTGTAGAGATCCATTTGGTCGATGTCCTGGAGCGACCCGATCTCGTTCTCCCCCAGGCTGCTGCGTCCGCCCAGGACCAGCATCGGCACGCCGTTTTCATAGGCGTTGGCCACGCCGGTGACGGCGTTCGTCACACCGGGGCCGGCCGTGACGGAAATGACGCCCACTTCACCGGTCATCCAGGACCATGCCTCGCCCATGTGCGCGACGGCCTCCTCGTGCCGTGCATCCAGGACCCGGATGCCCTCGTCGAGGCATCCATCGAGGATGGGAAGGATGTGTCCTCCGCACAGGGTGAACAGGCGCGACACCCCTTCCCGTTTCAGGGCATGGGCGACCAACTGGCCGCCGTGCGGGCTGTCGGACTTCAGCGCGTCGAGCCGAGCGGGTTTCGGCCCCTCGACGCCTGCCTCCGCCCCCTGGGACGTTCCACTTGCTGCCACTGCCGCAGCCGTTCCCACGGCGGAGGTTATCAGAAAACTCCTCCGCGAGATGCCGTCCACTCCCTCCGTGCCGGTGTCTTCCGGGCAATCCGCCTTAACTCTTTTCATCATAGTCTTCCCTTCCATTGTGTGATGGTTCTTGGACCACTGCTCGAACTCCAAGCCCTAGACGTTGCGGCCTTGTGTGAACATCTCTACTCCCTCAGTTTTCGCAGCGGTCGGTGCCGTCTTCTGCCTAGCGATTCTGATGCCCTTGTTCCATCTCTACACCTCAAGCCCTATTCCACGCGTCCCTGACATGTCCAACGCTGAATCGAAGATCCTCTTTTCCACCAGCCAGAGGCTCCAATGATATCCAGCCGTCAAACCCGCCGTTCTTGAGAACGCTGAAGACGCCTCTGATATCCACGTCGCCCTTACCGATTACGACACCATGCCTGCCTTTCGACAGTTCACTCACATGCACATGCACGACCCTATCCAAAACCCGTTTGGCAAACTCGACTGTCGTATCGCTGGGCACATTCGCCATGTCCAGATTGACTTTCAGACGCTTGTCGTCGACCAGCTCGAGGATCTTCATGAAATCGGCCATGTTCGTACCGATCACGGGATGGTTCTCCAGCGCGAGCATCACTTGCTTGTCTTCCGCGTAGTCCAGACATCCTTTGAGACCATCGGCAATGGAGTGCATCGCGGGCTCCTTGGCAGCGCCCTCAATCGGTCTGACTAGCGTATGACTTGCCGCTGTCATCCGCACTCTCTTCGCCCCGAATATGAGCGCTGCGTCCACCGCGTGGCGGACGTGTGCGATGGCCTTCTCCCGCTCATCCGGATTGGAGAAATTGGATTCGACGGTGTACATTGACGCCTTCAGTCCCGCATCGTGCAAGACATCAGCCAACCGTACTCTGGCCGATGCATCCAAACCTCTGATAAACGGTTCGTAGATCTCGGTTCCGTCGAGACCGAGCTCGACCGCGATGCGTATCCAGCCTTCATAAGACATGGTCTTTTCCGTATGCATCTCTTTCCAGAAGCACAGCGGAATACAACTGAATCCCTTAATACCCGCGCTGACCGTTTCGGCGCCAACCAGGTGCCGAGCCGTGATCTGTGAAAAGACCGCACCAGCAGTCGCCACCGCGGCGACATCCTTCAGCAACCGTCGCCGTGGAATCCCCTCGTTTGACCTGTTCATCAAGCTCTCCTCGATGGAAAGGTTTCAACCCCTACCGTTCGAGATGGAGCGTCACCAGCGGCTTGAAGGGATCGAACGACTCGTTCATGGTCCAGGCCATGGCCCGAAGCAGGATGATCCGAAAGTACGGATCGTTGAACGTGAAGTAATTGTGGCCGGCACCGGAGACGAATACCCTGCCCCGGCCGACCTCCGTCGTCCACATGACCGGCCACTCCCTGCCGTCGAGGTCTTCGATCTTGGGAGGTCCGTCCAGCGGTTTGTTTGCGATGGCCGGGCCGGCGGGCGATGCCACGAGGGTCGTCACGTCGCCCGGGCCTCCCCTCAACCGCCAGTAGAACTCCTCCGCTAGATCGAACTTCCTGGGAAAACGCTCGAAGATGGGCGATTTCACCGCCGCATCCGTAAGGGTCAGCGGCGTGGGCAACACGCCCCATGCGGTGCCGTCCCTCTTGAGATCCCATGCCAACCCAATGCGCTTCGACAACTGCTCGCCTGAGCCTTGCATTAGGGCCATGTGAATGAATATCAAACCACCGCCGCGCTTCTGATAGGCGTCGATGAGCCCGTAATCCCATTCTTCGCCGGGCCACAAATAGAAGACGACGAGGTCGGCCTTTTCCCACAATTCCTTCTTGGGGAACCACATGGCGGGCACAACCGTGACGCGCGGGACCCGCGGCAGAAGCACGTTCACGTAGCGATCCATGACCCAGGCGTATTCGTGGGTCTCCTTGGCGTGGAGCTTGTCGATGCCCCAGACCCAGACGATGTTCAGGTCCCGGGAGGGCTCGCGCTGCCGAATCGGTCCGACAATGCGTTTGATCTCCGCCGGATCGCGCTTCACTGGTCTCTGCCAGGGAAACTGCGCGTAGGAAGTGGAACACAGGGACAACAGGAACATAACGACGCACGCTGATCGACATCTCATGACAAGACTCCTTGGTTGATCTGTTACGGTTCCTAGGCAAGTTCCCTCGGCTATTGCCGATCCTGCGCGCGAAGCAGCGACGCCAACGGCGCGATTCCAGGGGTGATGACGATGCAGTAGATCATTTCGCGTTGTTGGCCACGTATTCCAGGATTCTCACGAAGGACGCGCCGCGGTTGGGCATGTGCGGATCGATCCGCTGTTTCTCCTTCCACAGTTGCCCGATTCTGGCCCTTTGCGTCTCACTCAATCCGGCCATGCGCCGGTCAACGTATTCCTGATGCCTCGCGGGATCATACCCTTGGGGCAGTGCATTGGCGTCGATTCGGGAAAGCAGTCTCGCATCGGGTGAGTTCAGGGGGTGGCCGCCCGCCGCCGCTCTTTCGCGAGGCCCAAGCGGCTCTTTGGTGGCGCCCGGTTCGATCTCCTGGATGAAGACGTTGCGGTACTCGATGGGACAAGGATTCATCTCGCCGAGGTTGTCGCCATCGACGACGATATGCTTCTGCAGCCGGATCGGCGCCGGCTCCATGCTCATCATCCAGTCGTGAAACTGGAAGCGGTCATAGAGCACTTCTCCGTCATACTCGGCTGACAAGGTCCCGCCCTTCATCGTCAGCTTGACCGTGTGCCAGACTCCGACTTCCGGATCGATGTATCTGACATGAGGCTTCTCTTGCTCCTTGAGTCCCATCTTCTCTGCGGTCTCTTTCGGAAGAAAGTAGTAGCTTTCCAGGTGTCCCATTCCCCCCTTGGATCTCAGGTTGAACTGCTCCTGGTCGCCGAAGCCAGGAATCTCCGGAATCAGTCTGCGGAAGTTGATGCCGCTGTCGGAGATCGTGGGCATCCGGAAATCGAGCATCAGCGCGAAATCGCGGTACGCTTTCTCGGTGGCTAGGTCCGCGCCCCACTGCCTCAGAAGACCGGGCGACTTGAGCACCCCGTCCTCAATCGACCAGTATTCTCTGACCTTGGGCGACATTCTCCAGCCGGTGAAGTCCTTGCCGTTAAACAGGGCCGTAAACCCCGGTGGTGGAACATTCGCCTTTTCGGGGCCGACCGCCGCGGCCTTCGCCTTCCAGGGCCGCACGCGCACGTTGCGGAACGCCACCGGGCCGTAGTCGCCCTGAAGGATGATGGGCCCCCTGGGGAACTGCTTGCGATCCCAGTTCGTGCCGCTGGCATACGGCGCTTCCAAGTTCTCCTGAATCAATTGGCCGTTGAGCACCACCTTGACGAATTGGGCGTGGGCCGTCTTGTTGCCGGCCTGGTCGAATCGGGGCGACTGAAAGATGACGTCCATCGTCTGCCACTGGCCGGGCTGCTTGGCGGCGTTGACTCTGGGCGGCGCGCCCCCGTCGAGGTGGTGGTAAGACGGCTTGGCCTCAGCCCGGGGATAGATCCCGCCGCAGTCGCCCGCGGTGGGCTGCTTCACGCCGTGACTATCGAGGATCTGGATTTCATGGTTGCCGTGGAATATCACGCCGGAGTTGGAGCCCTTGGCCGCCATGAACTCCAAGTGCATCTCGACGTCGTCGAAGTCGTGCCGCTTGGTGACGAGGCTTGGGGTTCGACCGGTCTTGCCGTTGATCATGACGCCGGTGCCCGGCTTCCCGACCAACCGTCTGGGATTGTCCGGATCGACCATGGCGTCGCCGGCTGCGTACCAATCGCCGGTCGGCTGTTGCCAGACGGCGAAGTTGTCGTCGGCGCCAAGCGGCGTCCAGCCATCGTCAGCGGCTGTGGCAGCCCCAACAGGCAAATGAAGCAGCATTCCAAGGGCCAGAAACCGCAAGCCCAGGAACGACAGCGGTACTCTGTGCATCCGGCAGTGTGTTTTGCCTCGCCGCATATCTCGATCCCCTTCTTGTGTCATCGTTTGCGGTCGGCTGGTGCCCCGGACTACAGGGTGTAACCTTTGCGATACTCGCGACGGATGAACTGGTCCGCCTCAGGGCAGTTCGTGGCCTTCAGGTTTACGGGGTCCCACTCGATCTTCATGCCAGCACGATGGGCAACCGTTCCCAACAGCACCGTCTCGGTCAGTGGCCCGGAGTAGCCGAAGTTGGTTCCGGTCGGACTGCCCGTCTTGCACGCCGTGATCCACTCCTGGGCGTGGTGGATTCCACGGGGCGACAGTTGGGGCCGCTTGACCCCGGCAAACTTGTCCTCCGGGTACAGCTTGAACGTGTCCATTCCGGCGATCAGCATCCCTTTGGAGCCGACAAACAGCACGTACCAGGGCCAGTTGGAGGCAGGCGGGTTCACTTCTTTCAGCAATTCCGGCCGCTTGTTGCCGTCGTACCATGTGAGCTCCACCGGCGGCAGGTCGCCTGGCCGGGGGAACGTCCACCGGCTGATCAGCCAGCGAGAAGCCACTTGCCGACCCGCGCGGCCCGGACCTTCCGACTCAACCGTCAGCGGGTACTTCAGATCGAGCGCCGAGAACGGAAGGTCGATCAGATGGCAGCCCATGTCGCCAAGCCGGCCATTGCCGAAATCCCACCAACCGCGCCAGCTAATTGGGTGGTAGGCGGGATGGTAGGGGCGCTCCGGGGCCGGGCCCAACCAGAGGTCCCACTTCAGGTGCTTCGGAACGGGGGGTGTTGGTTGCGGCTGCTGATCCCCCCAAGGCAGACTTCCGTCGTTCGCAACAACTCTCGGCGTGGTCTCCCATTCATTATCGCACCAGGTATGGACTTCTTTGACCTCCCCGATCGTTCTGGCCTTGATCAACGCGACCACCGTGCGGTAGTTGTTGCCGGAGTGCCCTGAATTGCCCATCTGCGTGGCGACCCGACTCTCTTGGGCTACCTCGGTAGCCAGTCGTACTTCGTGGATGTTGTGGCCCAGGGGTTTCTCGCAGTACACGTGCTTGCCCATCTTCATAGCCATCACACTGGCCAGGATATGCACGTGGTCGGGAGTGCTGACCACCACCGCATCGATGTTCTTCTCCTCCTGGTCGAGCAGCCTGCGGAAATCGGTGTACCGTCTGGCGTTGGGGAACATCCCGAAGGCATCGGCCGCTCGCTCCGCATCGACATCGCACAGGGCGACGATGTTCTCGGTGCCGACGTTCCTGACGTTGTCGTAGCCTTTCCCCCCGACTCCGATACAGGCCACGCTCAGCTTTTCGCTCGGCGGTGTATCAGGATCGCCCAGGACGCGCCGCGGCACGATCGTAAACGCCGTCACGGACGCTGCCGCCGCGAGGAGTTCACGCCTGGTCATCCGCGATTTGTCGCCCTTCTTGCTCTTGTTCATCGTCTGCCTCCTTCACCTGTTACTTAGTTTCTGTTGCGGAAAGGTTCTTGGGCTAAGGAGCGGGGGCCGGGCTTGAAT
>CAYGZA010000270.1:0-9513 GCA_964354135.1 uncultured Planctomycetaceae bacterium | reverse complement strand
GTGCCACTTGTTGGGGAGCATCCAGGAGTCGGAGACGTTGCAGTAGAGGCACGGGGTGAGCACGAGAATCATGACGCCGATCTCGTGGCACTCCCCTCCGAAGTGCGTGCAGGAGAGCCCGTGGCCCAGCTCGTGCAGGACCTTCGTGAAGGCCAGCGTAATGGTGAGCAGGAAGGCATTGGCCAGCGTGAAGAAATTCTTGAAGCCGGGCAGCTTGGACCGGAAGACGTCGAACTCGACCAGGATCAAGAGCAAGGCGGCAAGGGCGATCGTCAGCGCGAGCGCCACGGCCCCAGGCGAGAAGAGCCATCGCACCTTGGGATAGAGCCACGTGAGGAACCGCTCGGGGTCAAGCCCCTTGAAGCGGATGCAGAGGACGTTCCCCACGGCGCCGATCAGCTCCTTTCGCCGGCGCTCGCGGCGGCGCTTGAGGAGCTGGACACCCTGGCCCTGCACGTCGGCCAGGATCAGGCCGCTGCGGTGCAGCATCCCGAGGAAGTTCTGCAATTCCTCCAGGGTGATCTTCTGGGGCGGGTACTCGGCCTCGAACTGCTCCTTGATCTCGTCCAGGCTGATCTCGCCGTCGAGCTTTTGGAGGATGGCGAACTCTTCCTCCTGGAAGCGGAAGTAGTGCAGGCCCACCGGGTCCTTGACGACCCAATAGGCCTTGCCCTGATAGCGCTGCCGCTGGGCGGTGAGATCCGGCCGCCTGCGGACGGTGAGCTTCCGGGCGGAGCTGGAGACCAGGCTGTCGGCCAGGGTGACTCTCATTTGCGCAACTGGACGATCATCTCGATCATCTCGCCGTACATGCCGGGCTGGAGGATCCAGTGGCCGTTCTTCTTGCGGTTCTCGACGACCGCCTTCACCTGGAACTTGGGGCCTTGGAGGATCTCGTAGCTGACGAAGCGGATTTGCCCCTCGAAGGTCTCCTGTCCGCGGGGGCCGCGGATCGTCACGATGACGGGACGATCCTCGACGTCGGCCGGCGTGAGGAACCGGGCGTCGACGCAGCCTTCCACGTAGAGCCGGTCCATCTGGAGGATCTTGACCACGGGGTCGCCGGGCTTGACCCATTCCCCTTCCTCGCGGAACCGCTTTTCCACCCGGCCCGCCACCGGGGCCTTGATCTGCCGGCGCTGGACGTCCAGGGCGGCGGCCTCCGCCTCGGCGCCACGGACGTCGGCCGTCAGCCCGGCGATTGCCAATTCGTGAGACGCCTGTTCGATGTGCAGGTCGGTCTCATTGACCTTCAATTGCAGCCGTCGGAGTTCATACACCGTCACGGCACGTTCGGCCCTCTTATTCGTATCCTGGGCCTGGTCGAATTCCGCTTTTGCCACCTTTTGGCTGGCTTCTGCGTAGCGGACGTTGACTCTGTTCTTGGCCTCCGCGTTGGCGGCCTCGAGCTTCTTATCGGCGACCTTCTTGGCCATTAGGATCTGGCTGTCGTCGATCTGCGCCAAGAGTTCGTCCTTGGCCACGTCCTGGCCTTCCTGGACCTTCATTTCCTTGATCATCCCGGCTTCCTGGGTGGGGACCGGGATGTCCTTGATCGGCGTGACCAGGCAGTCGAAAAGCCGGCTCGGGTCGACCAAGGCGCCCTTTGCCCGTTGATCCGGCGCTGCGGCCGGCGCGCCCGAGCCGGGCAGACCTCCTGCCGCCAGCCCCGCGGCACCAAGGAGTGCCGCGCCAACAAGTTCCCTGCGTTTCATAAACGGTTCCCCCTCAAGACAATCCCGAAACGGACTTCCTCGAAACTTGCGACCGATCCCCAGACGGACCGTGCAATACCGCGAAAGCCCACGGGCTCGAACCCATGGGCTCTCGGCATTCCCAATGTTTCCCAGACCCGGCAGGACCCACTAGAACCACCGGAACCACATCTTCTTCGTCCAGGCGATGAAGTCGTGGAACAGCCTGTAGCCCACCGAGCACCGCCCGCAAGCGACCTTGGCGGTGATCGTCGCCCCTTGCTGGAGGTGCTCGGGCAGCAGGTCGTTCTTGTCGATCTCGACCTTCATCAGGACCACGACGCCCTCCTCGCCCCGCGGCTCCGCGGCATAGTCGATCTCCCGGATCTTCCCGTAGTGCGTCCTGCCCGGATCGTTGGAGAGGGTGTAGGAGACATCCAGGCGGTCGTTGATCTCGGCTTCGACCTCCTTGTCGAGCTCGCTCGGCAACCGGGCTTCGACCTGGCTCTGGATCTGACTCTCGACCTGGCCCTCAGCCTGCCCCTGGCCATCCTCGGGACTCGGGGAGGCCTCGGCAGCCACCTGCGAATGGAGTCGCTCGCGGACCGTGTCCCGAAGCGATTCTCGCAACAGGTCGCGGAAGCGGGCCCGAACCTGCGCGTAGTCCGCGTTGACCACCTTGTCGAGATCGCTCTCCAACTGGGCTTCGACCTGGCTCTCGACCTCTTCCGGGGTCAGGGGGGCCTGGGCGGCAGCCTGGCCTTCGACCCGCTGGCGGAGCTGCTCCCGCATCGGCTCGCGGAGCGCCTCCCGGAGCCGCGAGCGGACCTTCTCGCGAAGCCCGGCTTCGGTCTGGCGGATGTAGCCGAGCCGGTCCTCCGCCATGTGCAGCTCCAGCTCCCAATCGCCGCTCGGATCGGCAATCTTCACCATGACCTGCCCCCGCGTCACGGGGCGCCCCATGAGCCGGTTCTCCAAGTCCCAACTGATCACCTGGCCGGCCATGGGGCTGGTCACCGCCAACCCCTTCTCCTGCTCCTTTAAGACCCTAAGGACGTTCTCGGAACTCTTGAGCTGGCTTCTGTGCTCCTCCAATTCCCCGTTCAGCCGAGCCCGCTCGTCGGGACTCAAGGCCCGGGACGTGAAGAGCTGCGAAGTGACCCGGCTGATGGCCTTTCGCGCAGCGTCGATTTTTCCTTCAACCTCGGTCACTTGCTTTTCCAGGTTGCGGTCCTGGAGGCGCACCAGCAGTTGGCCCTCGACCACCTTATCGCCGTGCCTGACGAGCACGTCGTTGACCACCCCGTTGACGTCGGCATGCACGTCGCGCCGCTTGATCGGATCGAGGGTCCCCTTGGACGACAAGGCGAAATCGGTCGGGACCAACGCCAGCGCCAGAATGAGCCCCAGGACGGTCCCGGCCACAATCAGCACCTTGGGGAGCGTCCTGGCCTTCGTGACCACGCGGGTCTTGCCCAGGGCCCGCCACACCGGCATGAGGAACAGGCTGTCGTGCTCCAGGGCGTTGGCCAGCGCCGAGGCGCTGTGCTGGCAGACCACCTCGACGCGCTGCAGCGTCTTCGGCTGAACGCGGCTGTCCTCGATCTGCTCGACGATCAAGGCGCCGACCGGCGGGGGTGACTCGTCCGGCTCGTCCGGCCGCTCCCTCTCTTTCTCCAGCGGCTCGGGACGCACCAGCGGCAGCACCGCGATCATCTTGGTGTGCGACTCGTCGACGTACTCCTGCACCGCGTCTTCGACCTGCGGGGCCATGTCGCGGGTATCGCCGCTGTACCACATCGGCTCGCCGCTGGCGACCACCACCGTGGCCAGCCGGTTCAGGAGCCGGATCGTGTTGGAGCGCTTGTCGAACATGTCCTGCCCGCTGACCGCCTCGACGAAGCACCTCTTGCCGCGGTGGATCGCCACGCTGACCCGGTCGCACTCGATTAGCCGCCGCCCCTCGTTGGCGATCGTGTACGCCGCTTCCCGCGGATTGAGGCTCGCGTGAACCAGCCGGGTGAACTCTTCGAGCTGGGTCCAAAGGACCTGGCGGTCGGAGAAGTGCCGCAACTGCCGGCTCTTGAGAAACTCGGCCGCCAGCTCGCACATCTGGGTGACGAACCGCAGATAGCCCGCCTGGGTCGGCGGGCCGGCGTCGGGCCGCTGGAAGATCTCCAGCACGCCGACCACTTCGAGCTCGGTCTTCAGCGCCCCGAGCACGAGGAGGTAGTCGGTCGGATTGGTCCCTTGCTCGCCGTCCCCCGCGCCGGAGTGCGGCGGCACGAGAAAAGGCTCGCCGCTGGTGAGGACCTTTTGCAGCAGGCGGCCGTGGCGGACCTGCTCTTCCTCGTCCTTCTCGGGGAGCCGCGTCTCTTGAAGGTTGACCTGGTATTGGAGACCCAGCCGCCCCTGGTCTCCTTTGGCCCAGATCACCCCGCCGACGGCCGCCAGTGCAGAAACCACCCGCGGAAGGAGTTCCGCATAGAACTCCTCCGCCGCCATGTCCGACTTAGCAAACTGGGCGATCTCATGGACCAAGGTGCGGATCTGCGCCTTGGTCTGTTCGATGAGTTGCGGGTCGAAGGACTGCTCGCTGCTCATTTACCTAAACTACCCACACTGCGTGGTTTATGCCCTGGTCGCTAGACAACCTTACTACAGTATGTCACCCAGTTCCGCACGACGGACTCGAGAGCAGCTCAAAGCAGGAAACCCAGTGGTGCGGAACACCCTGAATAGCGCTGCGGCCATTCCTCAACAGAGGGGTATCTTCCGCGCGCATCTCTTTGCGGGGGCTTCCTTTTTCATCGTACCGTTTGTCCACCGGCAATGACCCTTCCTCCTTCATACCAGTCCCCACCGTTTCCGCAAGTACCATTCGGCCCCGAGAAGCCCCACCAGGGTGAGGAAGAAGGGCCAAGTGTCCCAGAACGTGGCCTTCGTCTCCCGCTGCACTTCCAGGTCCTGTGTATTCTCGGCAAGGCGCCGGATAAGTCCAGGAAGCTCCTCCGGAACCACGGATTGCCCGCCGGTCGCAGCCGCCAGGCTGTCCAACAAGGTGGCGTCGGCCAGGGCGTTGTCCAGTTCGAGGTCCTGTTCGAGGACCAGGAACCTCGCCCGGCCGGTTCCCAGCTCCTTGCCATCCTGCCGGGCGGTGACCTGGACGGTGTAGTCGCCGGGCTGTTGGGTGTCGCGAAAGCTCCCTGCCGCTTGCTCGACGCCCGGCGTCAATGGCAGGGGGCGCTTGGAGCCATCGGGCAACGTGACTTCCGCGGTGTACGACGCCCCTTGGACGGGCTCGCCGGTGGGGGCGTGCGCCCCCGCGGTGAACTCGGCCCGCTGCCCGGGGGCAAATCGCCGCTGGGGAAGCTTGATCCAGACGTTGCCCTCGGCCATCTCATCCTTCTTGGCCAGCCACAGGACCACCTGCCGCCAGAAGCGCTTGTGGGCGGGCTCAAAGCCGTGCATCCACCATCGCCAGGTGGAATCGGCGGCGAAGGCCATCACCCTGCCGGCGCCCAAGTCCTGGCTGACCAGCAGCGGCCGCTCCCGGTCGTCCACCGCCAGGATCAGGGCCCCCCGTTTCACGCCGAGGAGCTTGTTGGCCCCGTCCAGCGGCGGCAATCGGCTCCACAGGGCGGCGTTTTCTTCACGGCTCCCCGCGAGCATCAGGCTGTACTGCTTCTCGCCGATCTCCGTGGGCCGCATCTTGAGCGGTCCGGGAAGGTACAGGTCCTTGCCGATCGGCGCGTCCGGCGGCTGCCGCTCCAGGCGATCCATTCTTACCGGCAGGACGTCCACCAAGGGCGTCCCCGCATAGCCGCCGGGCCCGAAGCTGTGGACGCCGCCGAGCATCATCAAGCCGGCCCCCTTATCGACCGCGTCGGCCAGGTCGGCCAGCTCCTCCTTGGTGAAGGCGCTCGAGTCGACGTCGCCGAGGATGTACACGTCGCACTTGCCCGGCTTCAGCAGCCCGGAGAGGTCCTTGGGCCGGGTCTCGGGGGCGCGGAGGTTGATGTTTCGTATGTCGACGTTGATGTCGGCCGACGCTGCCAGCGATCGCCGGCCGACGAAGACCTGCTCGCTGCGGGGCGGAAAGCCCTCGACGTACAAAACGCGAATCCCGCCCTTGAGCACGTTGGTAAACGTGCTCAGCCGGTTGTTCGTGGTCACCAGCTCTCCGGTTTGCGGCGCCGCTTCGAGGGTCAGCTTCACTTCGCCCGGGCTCTCGGGCACGTAGGTGAACTGCACCGAGATCATCTCGCCGTCCGCCAGGGCCTTGACGTTTTTCTGGGCGACCACCTCAGTCTTGCCGGGCGATTTCTCGACCGCAAGCTGCACGGGAATCTCGCGGTTGACGTAGCCGTCGATGCGGACCTGCCCGCTCACCACCAGCTCGTTCTTGACGAAGACCAGCGGATCGGCCAGGAGCTCCGTGACCGCCACGTCCTGGACCTGCCCCAGCCCTCGCGACTGCCCGAAGCGCAGGGCATAGAGGGGATACCCCAGGTGCTTCATGCGGCCGGCGGGGGCCTGCGGCAGGACGTCGCGGGGCGGATAAGCCCGCTGGGCCCCGTCGCCGAGCAGCAAGACCCCCAGCAGGCGCTTGTCCGTCTCGGCGCGGAGAACCGATTCGAGAACGAAGCCGATCGCCGTCTGTTGGCCGTCGGGCGCGTCGTCCAGCGCGATCTCTCCGTCCGCAACCTCGACCGGATAGGGATCGGCGTCGAAGCCGTACGCCTTGATCTCGAAATCCTTGCCCAGCGCCCGCAGGGCGTCCCGGGCCTGGGAAAGGGCCATGCGGAGGGCCTCGTACCGGGTCTGCCCGTTGACCTCGTCGCGGACCGACATGCTGCGCGACTTGTCGGCCAGGACGACCAGCGTGGCCGGCTGCTTCCGCGTTTCCGTATAGACCAGCGTGGGGCGGAGCATGGTCAGGATCACCAGGAAGATCACCGCCAGCCGCAGCCCGACCAGCGCGGCGCGCCTCTGCGGGGTCGTCTTCCCGCGCGCCGGCCCCAACATCAAGAGGACCAAAAGCGCAAGGGCCACCACGGCCACCAGCAGGTAGTCGTCGCCGCCCACGGGATAGAAGGACAAGCGGATCATTCTCGGTAGAACCTGTTCGCCAACACGTGCTCCACCCCGAGGACGAGGGCTGCGGCGACGATCAGCCAGGGAAAGAGTTCCGCCGGACCCACGCGGCCGGTGCTCAAGTCCAGCTCGATCTGACCGCGGTTGCGGGCAATCCGGTAGGGGACTGCCCCGAAGACCTCGGCAAGCTCCTTTTCGGGGAGGCGCTCCAGGCGGGTCTGCTCGGCCGGCAGATTGACGCTGAAGCCGCGGTCCACGCCCTCGGCAGCCCCGCCGGCCCGAACGCGGTAATTGCCCAGTTGGCTGGCCGAGTCGCTCGACGCGATGACCAACGCGGGCTGTTTCAGATCGTGCGCCAGCCGGGTCTCCGCACCGTCCGGGGTGGTCAGGACGTAGGAGCGGAAGGCGTGCTGCGGGTCGAGCGGCAAGACCGCGGACTGCCCGGCAAAATAGTTCAGCCGCTGGTCGCCGGCGCCGACGAGGTAGGAGAGCATGCCGAAGTGGACCAGCCCCACAAACGGCCACGACCCGCCCACCGGCAACAGATTCCAGGGATTGCGGTTGGGGTCGTCGGAGACCGGGGTGGTCATGGTCAGGACGCGGCCCTTGCCCAGCGGCCGCTCCAGGATGGCCGGGTCGTCGTTGCTGTATCTGGCGACGACGTGGACGCCCTGCGGCGGATCGCCCAATTGCCAGTAGCGATACACGGGATGGCGGACCCAAGGGATCGCGCCGGCCCGGCCGCGGAGCGGGGCGAGCACCGGATGCTCGTAATTCCGCGGGGCCAGGACCAGGCTCCCGTCGGGAGATCGGGCCTGACGCAGCAGTCTGCCGGGGAGCAGCTCCTGGGCCTGGCTCTGGTTGAACGAGTCGACCGGGTCCGCGTTCCTTCCGAGGAAAACCGCGAGCCCGCCTCCCGCCGAGACGTAGTCCCCGAGCTTCGTCCACGTTGCCGGCTCCAGCGGTTTCGGGTCTACCAGGCACACGGCCGAGAATCCCGAGAGGACTCGCCCCCGCAGGTCGTCCAGGGAGATCACCGCGCAGTCGAAGCGTGCCCGGCCGCTGCGGCGGTGCGACTCGGGGGCCAGGGCCTGGGCCAGGAAGAGGGCGTACTCGTCGGCCGGCTGCGGGGCGGCAATCAGCACCCGCCAGGCCGGCTTGACCTCCACGGTGAAATAGCGGCGATCGTCGGCGGCCAGGCCGTCCTCGCCGAGGACTTGCAGGTAGCCCTGGTGGGTCCCCGTCGCCAGCACGCCCACGGGAAACTCGATCGGTTGGGCCCGATTTGCCTCGAGGGTGACCGTCTGCTCGCCGCCCTTCTGCGGTTTGCGCCGGCCGGGGTCCTTGGCGGCGGGATCGGGCTCCAGGAGGAAAAGCTCTACCGTCCGTTTTCCCCCCTCGCCCTCGACCGCCAGCTCCGTCTCCACCCTCAAGCTGCTGCGGCTGGACAAGACCTGCTCGGAAAGCCGCAAATCGCCCAGAGCGAAATTCGCCGGCCGCTCGACCCCCACGTCGAGAACGTAAACGCCCGTGCCGGGCACGCTGCGGAAACGGTCTTCGAGCCGGCCGCCCGGATCCGCCCGCCACGCGACCCGGGCCAGGTCGGTGAAGACGTACACCTCCTTGCGGGCCAGCTTGCTCTCGCCGAGCAGCCGCGCCGCTTCGCCGATTACGCGCGGGACGGGCTGCGGGCCGGCCATCGTCTCCAGCCGCTGGATGCGGTGCCTGGCCGAGCCGAGATCGACCTGAAACGCCCCCGGGCCCGAGCCGCTGTCGAGCACGGCCACCTGGCTTTCCGCCGGGAACTGGGCCAAGAGCCAAAGCGCGAGTTCCTGGGCGGCCTCGAGCCGCGTGCGGTTTTCGTGCCGGTACTCCATCCGCTTCGAGGTGTCGAAGACGAGCACGGCTGCCACCGGATCGCTCTGGTTGCCGAGCACGCTGGCGGAGAGCTTCACCTTCGGCCGGGCCAGAGCGAAGGCCACCAAGGCAATCAGCGCCATCCGCATCGCCAGCAGCAACAGGTGCCGCAACTGCAGTTGCCGCCGATTCGCCTCGTGCCGCCGCTGGATGAACCGCAGCGGGGGGAATTCGAGGAGCCTGGGCTTGCGGCGCATCACCAGGTGGAGCACGATCGGGAGCGTCACCAGGCCCGCCCCGTACAACAGCGATAGGTTCCCAAAGCTCCACATGGTCACTCAGTACCGCGCCTTGCGGCGGCCCAGGTATTCGGTCAACGCCTTGTCGAACTGCATGCTCGTGTCCAGGCCCACGTAGTCGATCCGGGCCTGGGAGCACTCCCGCCGGAAGGTGTCGCAGAAGGCCCGCAGCTCCGCCAGGTAGTCGGCGCGGAAGCCGCCGGCGTCGACCGCCAGTCGCTGCTGCGTCTCCGGGTCTTCCAGCTCCACCAGGCCGTCGAAGGGGAAGCGGACCTCGGCCTCGTCGAGGACGTGGAAGAGGATCACGTCGTGGCCGCGGTGCCGCAGGCGGTGCAGGGCCTGGAGGATCGGCTCCGGCTCGCCGAGCAGGTCGGAAAAGACCATCACCAGGCTGGCGTGGCGCAAGATGGCCGCGATCTGGGTGAGGCTCTGCGCGACGTCGGTCTTGCCTTGCGGCTTCAAGTTCGCCAAGAGCGACAAGACGTTTCCCAGGTGGTTGCGGCGGGACTTGGGCGCCAGGCTGTTGCGGATCTTCTCGTCGAAGGTGAACAGGCCCACCGGGTCCT
>CAYGZA010000269.1:0-9567 GCA_964354135.1 uncultured Planctomycetaceae bacterium | reverse complement strand
ATCACCATCTCCGGCGTGAAGGCCTTGAAGTTGAGCAGGTCTTCGAGCTTCAGCGGGTTGGCGCCGAAGCGGCGGATGGAAACGCACGGCCCGTCCAGGGCCAGCGGCGGAATGATGGCGTTGAAGCGGGAGCCGTCGGCCATGCGGGCGTCGACCATCGGGCACGTCTCGTCCACGCGGCGGCCCACCTTGGAGACGATCCGGTCGATGATCTGCAGCAGGTGCTCGTTGCTGCGGAACGCGACGGTGGTCTTCTCCATCTTCCCGCGGCGCTCGATGTAGACGTGCTTCGGGCCGTTGATGAGGATGTCGCTCACCGTGGAGTCCTTGAGCAAGACCTCCAGCGGGCCGAGGCCGAAGGTCTCGTCGAGCACCTCGTCGACGAGCCGTTCCCGCTCGTTGCGGTTCAGCAGGGTGTCTTCCGTGTCGCAGAGGTGCTCGACCACCAGGCGGATCTCGCGGCGGAGCACGTCGCCCTGGAGATCGCCCACCCGGGAGAGATCGAGCTTGTCCACCAGCTTGCTGTGGATCCGCTGTTTGAGATCCTCAAAGCCGGCTTCTTTGGAGTCGCCGGACCGCGTGGCGGCGGTGGACTTCAAGGCGGAGGGAAAATCGCGGGGAGGAGGCACGGTGGTTGAACTCGTCAAGTCCTAAGTGAGGCCGGTCGCGTGATGCCGGGAGTCTTTCGCGTCCGGTCGGGCTGCGGCGGGGCAACGCCCGTGCCCGGGCCAGCGCGGCGCCCGTGGGGAGCGGTTCCGGTCGATCACGAAATCCTACGTCGCCGCCTGCGCGGCGCTACCTAGACAAGCATAGGTCACGAGAAGTGGCAGGGGCGATGAGGAGCGGCAGCAGCGGCTCGGCAGGAGCCTCGCCCTCCCGGCGGATGTTGCGTTTCTGCAACGCGCGGCGATGCCCGGGGGCAACTACTTGGCGCCCTTGCCGGGCCAGAGGCCGAACAGACGGCCCAAGGTCGATGGCTTGTTTGCGGCCGAAGGGGCCTCCGCCTTTGGATCGCTGGTGACGGCCTCGGCCAAGCCGACGATCGACTGGGTGATCGCCGCCTTGGGGCTGTGCTCGATCAAGGGGACGCCGTTGTTGCGGACTTCGACCATGGTCCGATAATCGTTGGGGACCTGCCAGAAGATGTCGCGGCCGATCGTCTCGCGGGCCTTCTTGAGCGTGATCTGCCCGCTTTCGAGCCCGACGCGGTTGACGATGATCTTCACCTTCTCGTCGAGCCCCTTCATCTCGTGGAACGACATCATCAGCCGGACCACGTTCCGCAGACACGGCAGGTCCAACTGGGTGATCAGGAGGACGTGGTTGGCCATCTCCAGGGCCATGAGGTCGAGGGCGCTGTAGGACTTCGACAGGTCCAGCACCAGGTGCGTGAACGTGGCCTTCAAGAGGCCGATCACCCGCTGGAGGTCTTCCGGGGTGATGAGCGGGATGTCTTCCAGTTGCACCGGCCGCGGGAGGAGAAACAGGCCCGAGGAGTGTTTGGTCAACGACCGCTTCAGCAGGGTGAAATCCAGCCGGGTCACGTTTTGGGCGACGTCGACCAAGGTGTAGTCGGGAATGGCGTCGAGGAAGACGTCGGCGTCGCCCAGGCAGAGGTCGAGGTCCACCAGGGCGACCGAGTTCTTCTCGTCCCGGGCCAGAACGCAGCCCAAGTTCACCGCGATGCTGGTGGTGCCGACGCCGCCGGTCGACCCGGCGACGGCGATCACCTGGCTCCCGCGGGGCCGTTTGTCGCCGCGGCCGAAGCGCCGCTCGCTGATCCGGCCCAGGGCCGCCAAGAGGTCCTCGACGCGCAACGGCTGGGTGAGAAACTCCTTTGCCCCGGACCGCATCGCCTGGAGGATCAACTGCCCGTCGTTGGACGAGCTGACTACCAGGATCGCGCACTCGGGCGAGTGCTCGTTTACCCTGGCGACCAACTCCAGGCCCTTGGCCGGATCGCGGTCGATGGCGATCAGGCCGATGTCCGGGTTGGTCTGGGCGACGACGTCGCCGAAGAACTCGTAGCGCGAGCACTCGGCCTCCAACCAGATCATCTCCATCCCCAACAGCATCCCTTTGATCGCATCGCGCGAGGAGTCGTTGGGGTCGACGATTGCCAGTCGCAGGACGTTACTCATGAGAGGTCAACGCGGCAGAGAATGGCAACCCAACCTCTAGCTGCAAGAGTGGCCGTCGGCCCCGGGGACGGACCGCCCCCGCCCCTACACAGGGGCCTCTTCATCAATATGGCATACTCATTCGGTCAGGTCGTAGCCAATCGGCCCGTTGAAGCCCGGCAGACCGGCGGCATTGGCCGCCGAAGAAGGGCTGCCGGCGCGGGCGTTCGGATTGTATGGATTGCCCGTCGTAGAGGACCGAGCTACCGTGTTCGACCGGCGCTTGTAGGGGGAAGCCCCTGGTCTGGAGGAGTAGGCCGACTGGCCCGGCGCGGCGGCGGCGCCCGGTGCCCCGCCGGCTTCCGCCGGCGAGTTGCCCCCCGGCTGTTGACCAGGCGCAGATCCATGATTCGGGCAAGTGTCTCCCTGGCAAGGCGGGCAAGGATTGGGCACCTCGATGTACCCCCGCATGAACAACTCCCAATCGTTCGGGCTGGCCGTTCTCGCGCCCGGGCCACACGGCGGGACTTCCTCGGGATCCATGGGGTCGGCCAGTTCGGGGGTTACCAGGATGAGGGTTTCGACTTCGTTCTTCTCCTCGGAGACCTTGCGAAACAGGACTCCCAAATAGGGGACGTCGGAAACCCAAGGCACGCCGCGTTTGCGGGCCTCCAGCCGGGTTTGCACGAGCCCGGCGATCGCGAAGGTCTGACCGGCTGCCAGCTCCACGCCGGTGTCGACCCAGCGTTTCTTGATGGCCGGGACGCCTTGGACGCTGCTCCGCGTGGTGTCGACCTCGCTCACCTCGGGGCGGACCTCCAAGCGGATCTTGCCGTTACCCAAGACGATGGGCACGAAATCGACCCGCGTTCCGTAGTTCTTCCACTCGATCGAAACGGCGCCCAGACCCTGCGACACGGCGTAGGGGATTTCCCCGCCGACCATGAAGAACGCGGGCCG
Source organism: uncultured Planctomycetaceae bacterium (assembly GCA_964354135.1). Classification (GTDB taxonomy): domain Bacteria; phylum Planctomycetota; class Planctomycetia; order Pirellulales; family Thermoguttaceae; genus CAYGZA01. The sequence goes on along the minus strand of CAYGZA010000269.1, from coordinate 6,487 downwards.
GCCGCTGCTGGCCAGCAGCTTGGGCTCGGAGAGGACCTTGGCGACGTCCGACTGGCACAGGGCCTCCAGGACTCCCTGGAAGGTGCTGCTGCCGCTGACGACGCCGAACTGGAACGTGGTGTTCGGCGACAGCGGCAATTGGCCTTGGTTGTTGAGGCCCCCGATCAGACCGCTGATCCCCGAGCGGACCAGGGTGTTCAGGTTCCCGCTGGAGATCTGGGAGAAGTCGAAGCTGAGGGTGCGGAGCTTCGTCCGCGAGACCTCCATGACCTTGACGTTCAAGATCACCTGCTGCACGCCCCCCACGGTGACGTTCAGGATCACCTTGGGGTAATACTCTTCGGCGATCTGCTTGATGCGATCGACGTCTTCCGGGCGGTCGACGTAGCCCGAGACCAGGGCCCCGCTGGCGATCGGCCTGACCTTGATGGCGGCCTTGGGGAACTCGGAGTTCAACAGGGCCGCCAGCTCCCGGGCGTCCCCGATGACGGTCACGTCGATCGTGTGGATTTGCTTTTTGTCGTCCCAGAGGTTGACCTGGGTCACGCCCGCTTTCTTCGCCGAAACCTGGATCTGATTGGGCGCGAGGGGGGTGATGTCGAGGACGTCGCGGTTGTTGACCTGGGCCTGGGGGATCTTCTGGTCCAGGGTCAGAATGCGGCTTGTGTTGACGACCATCTCCAGCTTGTCGCCGGCGCGGACGTGGTGGATGATCGACGGTGCCTCGCTGGTGTTTCCTTCGGCCCGGAGCAGGCCGCAAGTCGCCGTCAGCCAGGCCGAGCCTGCGAGAATCAAGCGGGAAGACCACCGCCGGAACGTGTGCGTCGCCATCCTTGAACTTCCTTGCGTAATCGGAATCCACTCCCGGACGGTTTGAGCCCGTCCGGGAAACCTCCGTGCAAAACCGGGCTTGCCCCCGGCTTCTCTCGGGGCCTCGCGAAGCTCACTCGGCCCCCGCGCCCTTTTCTGGCCCTGTGCCCTTCTCGGCGCCCGAGCCCTTCGGCTTGGGCTTGGTCTCCTTGTCTCTGTCCTTATCTTTGTCAACCGGCGGCGGCTCGGGGGGAGGCAGCGGCGTGGCCGTCGGGATGACCATGGGCGACGCATGCGCCACCGGCCCCGTCCCCACCGGCGTGACGGAGCTGATTCTCCAGAACTCGAACTGCGACGCGGAATCCTTTGTCTTGTCCGAGTCGCCCTGCGTTTCCAGGACCATGTCGGTCACATGGCTTCCCGCCAGGATCCGCATGTTGAAGGTCTTGGTGTCCGGAACTGGGATCACCGCCGGTGCGGAAACCGAGACCTTGGGTGCGGGCGGCATCGCCTTCTGTGCGGCGAGGAGTTTCAGCAGGTCGCCGGCGGCGGAGCCGGGGCTCTCCGAGCCCGCGCTGGACGGCAAGCCGACCAGCTCGTTGGCGTCACGCCCGGGCAATTGCTTGGTTTCTCTGTCGTCGGGACTCCTCAGCACGAGGCGGATCGTCCCAAGCTCCGACGCCAGCGTGACCGTTTCGGCCTGCTCCGGTTTGACCAAGAGCGAGATCGTCTTGGCGGCAATGGACTTGTCCCCGGCGCCGGTCTCCATGCTCCAGATGTCGTTGACGGCAAACACCTTGATGCTTTGGAGGATGGTCCGCGTCGTGGTCTTGGTGATGCCTCCCCGGCCGAGGTCGGCCTTGAGGTGCACCAGGACGTCGACGCAGTCGCCGGGACGGATCAGGTTGCCGCCGGCCGTCTGGGAATCGACTTTGACCGCCACCACGCGGTGGCCCTTGGGGATCGAATCGCTGGCCAACTGATCGCTGGTGCCTTGGAGCACGACCTCCGTGATCGGCATGTTGGCGGGGATGGCGGCCTTGGCCCGGCGGTTCTCGACTTCCTTCAAGTCGCCGAAGGCCCCGGGTGGGACGTAGGCGACGGGCCGCGTCTCCAGTTTGACCACCTGGGCGGTGATCGGGTCGCCCATCGGAATGTCCTTCAGCGCGACCAGGATAGCCTGCGTTTCCCCGGACTCGGTGCCGGCGTCCGCACTCCGCTTTGCCATCACCTGGGTGATGCCGATCGAAGCGACCAGGCCGCACCCCAGGGCCAACATCAGCAACAAGATAGACTTGGCTCGCATGAGCTTCCTCGATTCCGGTCAACCGGCCTTCGCCCGGCGTGGCTTGACGGCCTCGCTTGCCCGCTCACTTCCCTGTCTACTGAATGGTTTCCCTGCGCATCACCGTGGTCGCTGTCAACTGCTGTCCGCCTAAAAACATTGGCGAAGGGAGCCAGCTTACTTGATTAAAATTGACAGACACGACAACGGTGACAGGCGCGCCATAAACGGCGGAATTAGGCGGATTCGGAGTGACCGTTACGGTCGCACCTTGCACCGCCGCGCTCTGGAGGTAATTCTGCACGGCCGTGGTCACGTCCGCCGTCGCGACGCCGTCCAGGACGGCGATGCGGGCCCCTTCCCGCGAGGCATTCGTGATCACCTGCTGCACCATCACCATCCGTCCATACTCGATCATGCCGAAGATGAGCAGAAAGAAGAGCGGCGCCACAACGGCGAACTCGACCACGGCCGCACCTCGACGTTTTTTTCGGCACAACCGGCAAACTTTCTCCAACGCGAAACGCTTTTCCAATCGAATTCCCTTGCCGGGATGTTCGTTTGGGGGGTGCGGTTTCGGTAAACGACTGACTTTGGCAAAAGTAGGCAATCTCATAGCAACATTCCCGCCCAGACAAAATAGGCAATTGAGCCAATCGCGATTGGTATCCCGTACGGCAGAAGCATCATCGAGGACTTGCGCTGGGCAGCCAGGGCCGAGAGCGAGCTCGGATCGCGGACCACGACAATCTCGGTCACCAGCGCCGAGAAGAGATGGCGATGCTGGCCCCACTGCCTCCGGTAGAAGACCATCGCCAGGGCGATCGCCCCCCCGACGATGGCCGACACGCAAAAGGCAAAAAACGTGACGGTTCCCCAGACCCAAGCCCCCACGCCGGCCAAGAGCTTGACGTCCCCGGCCCCCATCCCGCCGATGGCATAAGCCGGCAAGAGCAGCCCCAGGCCCACGGCCGTCCCCGCCACGCTCCACAAAAGCCCGGCCCAGCCGAAGAAGACCGTGCTATAGACCCAACCGCCGATCACCATCGGAAACGTGAGCCAATTGGGCACCTTCAGCTTCCAGCCGTCGATGATCGCGGCGGTCACCAACAGGACGCTGACCAGCCAGATCGGCCAGTTTTCGGCAAGGGTCTTGGCAAGCGTGGCGGACATCGAGTGCGTTCTCCTTGGTTAGAAAGCGTTCTCCCGGGCTGGGAGCGGGGCCGTTGCGGACTGCGGATGCGCCGTCGCGGCGCCGCCGTCACGCGCGCACCGAGAACATGTAGGTGAACACCGCGACGACCAGCGCAAAGAACGTCACCATCAGTTGCGCGGCGCCCTGGATCACTTCCGGCGGCATTTGCGGGTACATGGCTCCACTCTCGAAAACCAGTTGGCTTGGCGATGGGCATCCACAGGCCCATCCAATTCAAGTCTACGTCAAAAAATTCCCCCTCGGCGCCCGACGCTCGGGCCCCGAGGGGGCGGCTATTCCGGTCTTAACGTCAGGCGTATTCGGAGTACCCGAATCCACCTGCGCAACGGAGCCGTTGGGTCAACACTCCACTAGCTGGTGGCGCCCGCGATTCCGGCCGTAACGCCGGTGAATGTCGCGTTGGCCTGCGTGCCGAGATTCTGGATCGCCGTCAAGCAGACGATCACGATCAGGGCCAGCATGACGGCGTACTCCACCGCGGTGGGGCCGTCTTCCGAAACGAGGAAACGATGCACCTTCTGAGCAAGCGACTTCATGAGATCCTCCATTTCGACTAGCCCCCGGTTTTGGATACAATCCGACCGGAGGAACTAACCGGAACCAAGTTGACTGGGCCCTTCGGGCGCGGCGCCGGCGGAAAATGGCCGACGCTGGCCTGCGCATTACCCTGCGGAACCCTACCCTAACCGTCCGCCTCCTCCTCGTCACTTGCCGCCGACACGATCCTTTCGGCAACCAGGCTTCCGGCTTGGGGCAACCCCAGGCCGGCCCTTGGCTTTGCGTCCCGGCCTTGCGACCGGTTTGCCTTTGTCGAGGACATGAGGCTTGCAGGCCCTCGTTCCCGCAATCTCCCCGCCGGCTAGACGAGCTTTCCGAACTGGTTTCCGGCGGATGGGAACGGGTCACTAGGTGCGGCTGTTCCGCCCCACCTCGGCGGTGAACGCTTGCCGAAACGGCACGTTACGATTCACCTCCACAGGTAAACTTAGGTCAGGATCCCGGTTTGTCAAATGAAAAAATCTCCCGCGGCCGGCGATAAATGGAATCACCCCAAAGAGACTTCCGAAGTCTCCAAGACTTCGGAAGTCTGCGGTCCGCGCCGCGACCGGTCTCTTCACGATTCCCCGTTCCCGCAACCCCCGGGGGCAGCCAACGCCTTTGAGCTAAGCTTTTCGTGGGTCACACGTTGTCGTGCCGAGTAACTGCCCATGGCTTGGCTGCGCGAAGTCCTCGACCGCTTGGCTCAATCTCCCTGCTGCGGCTACTACGCCGACGCCCCTCCGGCGACCGAGCCGACCGCGATGGCGGCCATGGCCTTGATCGCCCACGGGTGCGATCGGGCCGCGGCCAAGGCGCTGGAGTGGCTCGCGGGACTGCAAGCCGGCGACGGGCACCTCCCGGTCGACGCGACGCAGACAAACCCCGGCTGGGCAACCGGCTGGGCGATCCTCGCGTGGCGCACTGCCCTTAACGGGATTCCTCGATCCCGGGAGGGCGAGGCCCCTGCCGACCGGGGCAAGAGCGCCGGACTCGCGGCCGCCACCGCGGCTCGGCAGGAGCCGCGCTCTCCCGGAGTCGCAGAGCGCCAGTCCTGGACTGCGGCCGCCGAGCGCGCCGCCGACTGGATCCTCGCCACGCAAGGCCGCGCCCTGCCGCAGTCTCCGCTCTTGGGGCACGACATGACGCTGCAAGCCTGGGCTTGGACCGAGGGAACCACCTCCTGGGTCGAGCCCACGGCGATCAACCTCCTGGCGCTCAAGGCTGCCGGCCATGCCGGGCACGAGCGCTGCCGCAAGGCCGTGCAACTGCTCCGCGACCGCGCGATTCCCACAGGCGGCTGGAACTGCGGGAACAAGGTTGTCTTCGGCGCAGTCCTGCGGGCGCACCTCCAGCCGACAGGTCTTGCCCTGGCTGCGTTGGCCCGAGAAGAGGCCGCCGCTACGGAGATTCGGCGTGCGGTGGCCTATCTTGAAAAGGCACTGTCCCCCGCCGTGACGACCGCGTCGTTGAGTTACGCCTTGATCGGACTGGCGGGCCACGGCCGCCGGCCGGGCGAAGCCGATGCCTGGCTCGCCGCGGCCTGCCGGAAAACGCTCCAAGAGGGCGCCCCGCCGTACCAGTTGGCGTTGGCAGCCCTGGCCGCGTCGGGCAAGGATTGTCCGTGGTTTTGCCCGCCCGCGGCCCGTGAGAAGAGGTGACGCCCATGAACCACGAAGCATCCCCCGCCACGCCGCAGAACGTCGCTTCCCCAGCGGGCCTCGACCGGCGGGCCTTGCTCATCGGCACGGCCGCCGCCGCGGCCGGGCTGATCGGATACCCGCTCTTGCGCCGGCTGGATCGGCTGGTCCGGCCCGTGTTTCTTGCCCGGGGACAGCGCTACGACGGGCCCCTGGTCCAGACGATTCGCGACGGCCTGGAGGCCACGGGGTTTGATCCGGCCTCCGTCCGCGGCCGGAGGGTCCTCTTGAAACCGAATCTTGTGGAGCCGACACACGAATCGCCCCATCTGACGACGAACCCCGCCCTGGTCGTCGCCGCGGCCGAGGTTTTCCGGCAATGGGGGGCGGACGTGCTGGTGGGCGAGGGCCCCGGGCACGTCCGCGATACGCAGTTGGCCCTGGCCGAATCCGGCATGGGAGAGGCACTGCGGACCGCGGGGCTTCGCTTCGCCGATCTCAACTACAGCCCGGCCCGGCCGCTCCCTAACCGCGGGCACGCCAGCCGGCTGGAGCAGATCTTCTTCCCCCGCGAGGTCCACGAGGCCGCGCTGGTAGTCTCCATGCCCAAGCTCAAGACGCACCATTGGGTCGGCGTGACCGCCTCGATGAAAAACCTCTACGGCCTCCTGCCCGGCACCATCTACGGCTGGCCGAAGAACGTCTTGCACAACGCGGGCATCCCGGAGACGGTCGTCGACATCAATGCCTCCGCGCCCAAGGCGATCGCCATTGTGGATGGAATCCTCTGCATGGAAGGGGACGGCCCGATCATGGGCACGCCGAAGCCGATGGGCCTCGTGGCGATCGGCACCAACCCGACCGCGGTCGACGCCACCTGCGCGCGGATCATCGGCTTGAACCCGGAGAAGATCCCTTACTTGGCGATGGCCGCCGAGAAACTGGGCCCCATTGAGGAAGCGTGCATCGAGCAGCGGGGCGAACGATGGCAGGACCTTG
>CAYGZA010000268.1:0-9581 GCA_964354135.1 uncultured Planctomycetaceae bacterium | reverse complement strand
TCGGAGCTGCGCCGCATCGACGAAGATCGCTCTTCCCAAGGGGCCTGCCGATGACCACAGCCCCAATCCCTCCCCGGCGTTATAGCACTCCTGCCGAAGTGGCCGCTGACCTCGGGATCAACGAGGCCAAAGTCCTCGCCTGGGTCCACTCAGAGCAGCTTCGCGCCGTGAACGTCGCCGCGCGGCCCGGGGGCAGGCCGAGGTGGAGAATCGCCGTCGCGGATCTCCACGCATTCGTCGCCGCCCGAGCGGCGCCACCCCCGATGCCCACGCCGCGACGACGCAAGCAGCCAGACACGCACGTCATCGAGTTTTTCTGACCGGAGAGACGGCCAACGCTAAGTCGAACGACCAATCGACGTGGGCGCCCTTCGCCAACCGGGCGGCCGGGTTCATCGAGGAGTACGGCACTCGGTGCGCGGAGATCGACGCGCTACCGCCCTCAGAACTGCGGCGACGGGTGGAAGAGGCGATCCTCGGCCACGTCAACAAGGCCCGTTGGAAGAAGTTGCAGGAGGTCGAGGCCGCGGAGCAGGAGACCCTCAACCAGTACGTCGAAGCCCTGGCAGGCGAGAAACTCAGTCTAGTCTAGGAAACGCGCATGACCGCCATAACCCACACCCGCGCCGACCGTGACCGCCGCGTCGAGGACATTCGCGCCGGCGCGCGGGTCCGAAGGACTTTGGGTCAAGCCGCGCTCCATCGCCGACTGCCAGACGGTCAGCACGAAGTGCTCGTGCGCGGCCAGCGGTTCACGGGCTTGGTGCTCGATCAGGTGATCCAGGAAGCTATGGCAAGCAGATAAGGGGCGTCCCCGTGCCGGTCACTACGGAACAACCTCGAATCCTCGACCTGCTCCAAGGCGTTCGGCAGACGGCCAACGGATGGCAGGCGCGATGCCCAGGGCACAACGACGCGACGGCCAGTCTCTCCGTCGCGCTTGGCGAAGACGGCCGAACACTCCTGCACTGTCACGCTGGCTGTCCCACCGACGTCGTGGTGCAGGCAATCGGATGGACGCTAAAAGACCTGATGCCCTCCGACAACGGCAAGCCGCAGATCGTCACGACCTACGACTATCGCGATGAAAGCGGCGAGCTTCTCTTCCAGGTGGTGCGGTTTTATCCGAAGGACTTCCGACAGCGGCGGCCGGTCGAGGGCGGCGGCTGGTGTTGGAAGCTGGACGGCGTCCGCCGGGTCCTGTATCGACTACCGGAACTGGCTGCGGCAGATCCGACCGCAACGATTTTCGTTGTGGAAGGAGAGAAGGATTGCGACCGTCTTGCCCGTTTGGGGATCATCGCGACCTGCAATCCCGGCGGGGCACTGAAGTGGCGAAGCGAATATGCCGATCACCTCCGCCGCCGGCGAGTGATAGTCATTCCCGACAACGATGAACCCGGCCGGCGTCACGCGGAGCAAGTTGCCGCCGCAGTTGGAGGCGTTGCGGCGTTCGTGGGAATCCTCGAATTGCCGGGACTCGCAAAGCCCGGCGGGGATGTCGCCGACTGGCTCGACACCGGCCGCACGGTCGAGGAGCTACAGCAACTCGCCGAAGTGGCTCCCGAGTGGGAGCCGGCAGAAGATGGTGACGCTGACCACGCTGAGCACCCAGAAGATGGTGACGCTGGTCACGCCGATCACCGTGATCGGCCACGCGAGCCGATCATCTATCCGTCACTCACCCCGGCGGAACTGGACTGCGAGGAATACGAAGTCGAGTACATCATTCCCAACATCCTGGCGGCCGGGCAACACGGCATCGGAGGCGGGCCGCACAAGGTCTTGAAAACGCTGGTTCTCGCCTGCGACCTGGGCGTGTCCGTCGCCCTGGGTGGGCACTTCTTGGGGTACTTTCCCGTCACCCGCCCCGCCCGCGTGGCCATCATGAGCGGAGAATGCGGCTTCCCCGTGCTGCAAGAAAACCTCCGACGTGTCGCCCGTGCAGCCGGAACCGAACTACGCTACGTCGGCAACATGCTGATCAGCGACAGACTGCCCAAGTTCGGACACCTCGACCATATCGACGCGATGGGGCGGTTCCTGGAAGACAACGAGATCGAGGTTGCCATCCTCGACCCGGCTTATCTGGCCCTCGACGGGGGCGACGCGAGCAACGTCTTTATCATGGGAACCCTGCTGCGGAATATGGCCGACGTCTTCGTCCAGCACAGGGCAACCATGATCTTGCTTCACCACACGACCAAGCCGGCGGGACTCGACGGCCAGCCGATCGACCTGACCAATCTGTCCTTTGCCGGCTTCAGAGAATTCGCAGCACAGTGGCTCCTGCTCAATCGTCGGACCCCCTACGAGCCCGGCAGCGGGCATCATGAGCTGTGGTTCTCCACCGGCGGTCGGCTGGGGCACAGCGGCCTGTGGGGGCTCAATATCGACGAAGGCGAATACCACCCCGACGCCGTTCGGCGATGGGATGTCCAGGTGTTGTCGGCCGATGAGGCCCGGCAGGCAACCCGAGCGGCGGCCGAAGCGGGCCGGGAGAAGGACAAGGACGCCCGCCGGGATGCCCAGCTCCAGGAGGCCAAACGCAAGATCGTCGAGGCCATGCTGAAGTTCCCGGAGGGGGAAACCAAGTCCTTGATCCGGGACACGGCCGGGCTCAAAACCACGGTCTTCGCCCCCGCCTTCGCCGAGCTACTGCAAGACCGCACAGTGGTGCCGTGCGAGGTTCATAAGTCCAGCCGACAGAGCCCATATCCAGCCTTCAAGTTAGCGGAAAGGTAGCCCCCCATGCGTAGCTATCGGGACAGTCGGGACAAAACAGTCGGGAACCACGCCCCGAGAGGTGGGAGACCACCAGTCGGGACAGCCCTATGTAATAGGGCGTCCCAAGTGGTGCGTCCTCTCGTCCAAGTCCGAGTGGTCGGGACAAACAAGAATCATCCCGACTGGTTCAGCCTGCGGGGATAGATGATGAAAGCCGAGCCAACGACTCCGCAACGCCCAGCGCCCTGGTGGTGACGGTCGAGGGATCGGCCAATCTCACCAGCCACCCGCGGCTGGAGCAGCACATCGTCACCAACGACCGCGGCCTGTACGACTTCCACCGCACATGGATGGAGGAAATCTTGCAGGCCCCCAGCAAGGCCGCGGCCGCCGAGTACCTGACCGGCCAGGGTGGCAAGTCAAAGTCAAGGGCCGGGTAGGGTCCGATCCCCAAGAGGCAAATGTCGCGTCTGATCACCGCACCAGCCCGATGCCCAAGGAGATCGTGGGCTTCGCATCGTAGACGGGAGAAACCGCTCTGAGGCAGAGTTCTCCTGGCCGCGACCGGCCGAAGTTTTTCGATGAAAATGTTCGGGTGAGGAGATATGTTCACGTGCGAGGGCAATGGGGGCCCGGGGGGGGTGGGGGTTCCTCGTACTCATACTCCTCCCCTTCCCGGCGACTGACCGTGAGGTTCGACGCCCCAAGGTCACGGCGAGTCCAGTGACCGTGCATCGCCACGTCCCCGCCGATGTTCGACGTTACTGGCCTGTGCGCACGTCCATCCTATGCGGGATGCGTCTGTAGCCCGCATGTCGGGGTCGCCGGCTGGCCGGAAACCGATGCAAGTTGTTTTCTGACAACGACTTGCGACACGTCGGTTTTTGTCACGTTGGGTTGATTTTCCCGTTTTCCAACGTGTCCACCGGTTCTCTTGAAACCGCGTCGCAACCTGTTGATATGAAACGGTTTGCGACGCAAACCGGTTTTCAGGGTAAACACAGGTGGTCCGCCTGGGGAAGATTTCGATCGGCGGGGCGAGCCGGTCGCCGCAAGTGGCGACGCGGCAACGACTTACACCACAATCACTAGGAGAGTACGCAATGCCCACCGTGTCACCCCACATTTCGGACAGCGAGATTCTCATGGCCGTGGCAAACGGCACCCTCTCCCCCGAGAAGGCCAAGGAACTGCTCACCGCGATGCGGCCGCGTGACAGCCGGCTCACGCTCAAAGTCTCCGGCAAGGGCGCGGTATCCGTTTACGGGATTGGCCGCTGGCCGGTCACGCTCTATTCCGAGCAGTGGCTCCGGGTCCTGGATTACGGCGATGAGATCCGCCGGTTCATCGCGGAGCACAAGGGCGAGCTCTCCTACAAACATTAGTCCACGCTCCTCCTTCTTCCCAGTGAGGGCAGCCTGGGAAGCGATGAGGGGCGTGTCCTTAACCTTGAGGAGAGAGCGATGCGAGCCAACTATTACGATGCGTTGGGCCATGCGGTTCACGGGGTGGACATGGGGAAGTTTCAGACCCCGGATAGCTTCCCCTGCCGCGCGTGCTGGGAGCGGTTGACAACCGGCGATTTTTGCGAATCGTGCCGGGCGGTCGCCGCGCAGGCGATTTCGGGCGACGACGACGCGATTGACGCGCTGGCCGGTCGGCTGGTCGGCAGGTGAGCCGATCGCCGCGCCAGCGGCGTGGTACGCGACGTAGCGACCCGTTTGCGGGCGAACCACGATGCCACGAAGTTTGCCACTTGCGACCCGTTCGAGCGACGCAGCGTAGCAAGCAGGGCACCGCGTAGGGCAGAACGAGGGGCAGGAGCAGGGCGAGACGCCTTGCCAAAAGTCGTATGCCGCCAGAAGGCATTCCGCCAGAAGCAGGAGACGAGTGGGAGAAGGGAAAAGTCGTATGCCGCCAGAAACCGTATGCCGCCAGTGACACTTTCCGCCGTGCGTTTGCCTGTGCGTCAAGAGCGCGGCGGACAGTGTAACACCACAACCCACGAGGAAAGAGACAATGGGCAAAGTCGATTATCCCGTAGCAGGTGCAATGGTGTCCTGGAATCTCCAGGATACTGACTTGTATGCCGCCAGAGTGGCGTTTGAGCGCGCTGGTCTAGGGCATCTTGCCCCCGGCCCCAAGACGGAGTATGAGGCACTGAAGGCCGCCGTAGGCGAGGCAGCCAAGAGCAAGGACCAGTTGATCCAGCGCCACAAGAAGCATGAGAAGCACAGATGCGAACTCGTGGACGTGAACCGCGGGGAAGAGGTGAACGATTACTCGCATTGCCTTTCGTTCAAGGTGGTCGATGGGCAGGTGAAGCGCAAGACGGCGGGCGGCTACTCCTGGGATTCGGACTACAGTGGAAAGATCCAGGCGGAGTTCGACAAGCAGATCCAACTGGTTGCCCCTGCCAAGCTGACGGCGGCCTTGGTTGCCGTGATTCAGGATCTCCAAGGGGTTCGTTTGCGTGAGCGCGGCGGACTGTACTGGCTGCCTGAAGAGGCCGTGGAGAAGTGGTCCACCCTGGCAGATGCCTTGGAGGTGGCCGGCAACGACATGCTGGTCCTGCGGACGGAGTTGAACCCCCGAACGGCGCATCATCTCACCAAGGCCCTGCAAGAGCAGGTGATGCAAGAGGCACAGGCCATCATCGACGATCTTGGGAAGCGCTTGGACTACGATGGCCTGGTCAAGCGGCGTGATGCGGCGTCGGATCTGGTCGCCTTGGTCGAAGCATACTCGCGGATCCTTGGGGACGGCCTGGAGAACCTCAAGAACGTGGCTGGTCTGGCGCAGTCTGCGGCGGTTCAAGCGGCCATGCAGGGTATGGCCAAGAGCGGGAACGGCTCGCTCGTTGGCGCAGCGTGATGATACTCTCCTGCCTACTCCCCTGCCGTGGTGTGCTATTTGCGGCAGGGGGGGTGGTTGGACAGTAACACCACAAGGACACCTATCTATGAATGCCAATGAGGTCTACTGGGCTATTGCCCAGACCGGCATGGTGGTGCCGAAGGCAGAAGGGCTGCCCGGTGCCGCCAAGACGAAGTGCGTGGAGGCGTTCGCCCGTGCCGTGGGGCGTCCGATCTACACGCTCATCGGCAGCCTGCGTGAACCGGCCGATGTCGGCGGCTACCCCTACCCGATCCAAGTGGAGGCGGTCAAGGATGGCAACGGCAAGAAAACCAGGGTCTATATGTCCTTGGTTCCGCCCAAGTGGGCCATGGACTGTCATGATGGGCGAGGGTGGATCGTGTTTATCGACGAACTGACCACCTGCCCCCCCGCTGTGCAGGCTGCCCTACTCCGCGTCATTGCGGAGAAGTACGTGGGCGATTTGCCTTTGCCGCCAGAGACGTGGATCTTGGCGGCCTGCAATCCGGCTGGAGTGGCAGCCAACGGGTTCGAGTTGGAGCCCCCAATGGCGAACCGACTCTATCATCATCAGTGGTCCATGGATGCCAATGCGTGGCATCGCGGGATGCTGTCCGGAATGAACTTCCCTGAGCCGGACTTTACGCGGCTGCCAGACAACTGGAGAGACAGCCTTGGATGCAACGGGGCCCGCTTCTCTGGTTTCATCATGCGGCGACCGGAGATGCTGGAGAAGTACCCCGGCGATGATCGGGTGAAGGCCGGCGGGCCGTGGCCGTCGCCGCGGAGCATTACCAGCGCCTGCGTCTGTGCTACGGCGGTGGAGAGTGTGACCGATGATGTCTCTGCCCGATACAAGGCCGTGGCGGGCTGCGTAGGCGAAGAGTTTGCCCATGAGTTCCGGATCTGGGAGCAAGAGCTTGACCTGCCTGACCCGGAAGAACTCATCGCCAAGGCCATCGCGGCGGCCGGCAACGGCCATGCGCTGGAGTTCCCCATGCCCAAGCGGGGTGATCAGGCAATCGCCATGCTGGGCAGCGTGGCGGATCGTGTCCACCGGAACAACACGAAGGAGCGGTGGGAAGGCGCTATGGACGTGTTGGGCAAGGTTTGGGACCGCTGGCGGGAAGTGGCGATCATCGGCGGCGAGCCCTTGTCGGCGGCGTACAAGGCCGGCTATCGCCTGCCTGCCAAGTGGGCCATGGAAGCGTTTCCCCTGATGGTCCGGGCCGGAATGCTGAAGGGAGGCGTCGTCCGTGGCTAAGATCCCAGACAAGCTGACCATTGCCAGGCTGGCAGCGCGGCAGAAGATGCCCTATTTGACCAGCCTGGTCATGAACCTCCACCCGGTCTGCCGGCCTGGGCTGGGCACGGTCTGCGTGGATCAGTACGGGCGGCTGTACTATGACCCAGTGTTCCTGGATACCGCGCCCGATGAAGACTTGGCGTTCATTACGCTCCATGAGGCCCTGCACGTTTTCCTCCGACACCCGGAGAGACTCAAGGAGGCGCGGGGCGAACCCAATGGGAAGGAACTCAGCGGGATTGCCGTGGATCTGGCGGTCAACTCGATGCTGGTGCAAGGGGGCCTGTCTTGCCCGCAAGACGGTTTGATGCCGGGGCAGTACGATCTGCCAGAGGGACTGTGCTGCGAGGAATACTACGACCTGTTGCAGCGCAACAGCAAGCAAGATGAACCTCCGCCAGAGCAGGGAGGGCAACAGCAACAGGGGCAAGAGCAGGAAGGCGACGACGGGGGCGAAGGGCAGGACCAGGAGGGCGAGGAACAGGGACAGTCCAGTCTCCAAGAAGGCGATGAGCCGCAAGAGGGCGAAGGCGAGGGGGGCGAACCATCCTCCGATCAGGCCGATCCAGGGGAGGACGATGGGGAAGGCCAACCCGAGCCGCAAGCTGGCGGCGGCGGCATGGCGCCCGATGAAGAGTACAACGGCCCGCAGCCCGATCGGACTCGCGGCGAAGGGGGCAGCAGTCATAACGGACAGCCCAAGCCGTGGGAGTGCCCACCACCCGATCCGAAGGCGGACTCCGATGAAAACCCGCCCGGGTATGACAAGGGCGAACAGGAGATCCTGAGGGAGCAGGTGGCCAAGGCAATCGAGGACTATGAGCGGCAGAGGGGGCGGGGTAGCGTTCCGGGCGGCCTGCGGCGTGAGGCGAAGGAACTCTTGCACCCGACCGTGGATCCTGCCCAACAGCTTGCGGCCAAAGTCCGCTTTGCCCTGACTTCGACCAGTGGATTCGGTGACTTCAGCTTTCGCCGGCCCCCTCGGCGCAGGCCACCGGGCGGGGCGATCCTGCCCGTGCATCAGCAGCCGTTGCCCCAAGTGGCCGTCGTCGTCGATACGTCGGGGTCGATGGATCAGCGTGACCTGGGGCTGGCCCTGGGCACGATAGCTAAGGTGTTGAAGCGATTGCCGAACCCGCGTGGGGTCAGGGTGCTCACGGGCGACACGCAAGTTGAGTCTGCCCGGCAAGTATTCCGGCCCGATCAGGTGGCACTGGTAGGCGGGGGCGGCACGGACATGCGAGAACTGATCCGGGCCGCAATGGAGGAAAGACCGTCGCCCAACGTGGTGCTGGTGGTCACTGACGGATATACGCCGTGGCCCCATGAGCCCGTGAGGGCAAGAGTGCTGGCCTGCCTGACGCGGCAAGCGGTCAAGGATGGCGTTCCGTCCTGGATCGAGACCGTGGTGCTACGGCCGGAGGAAGACTGACAGGGGACTCTCTGGGAGTCGCCGGAACCGGAGGTGGAGAACTATGCGATTGACCGAGAAGTACCGCCCGATGGCCCTGAACCAAGTCTGTGGCCAATCGGCAGTGGTCCGTCACCTGCGGACTTACGCACTGGAGCCCTACCCTGCGCGATTCCTCTTCGAGGGCGAGCCGGGAACTGGGAAGACCTCCACGGGGCTGGCCCTAGCAGGTGAGTTGGAAATCATGGACGTATGCCGCCAGACCGTGCCGGCCAGCGAACTGACGATTGACGAGTGCCGGCGGCTGTTCGATGGGCAGTATCGCCTGCGATTGCCGCGGGAGTGGGGCCGGTGGCAGATTCTCTTGGTCGAGGAATTGGAACTGTTGCCTTCCAAGAACGTGCTGCCGTACCTGAAGCAGCGTTGGTCGGATGAGTGGTTCTCGGAGCACTACCGGAACCTGATTGTCGTCGCCACCACGAATGATGCCAGCGCTCTGGATCCTGCCCTACTGGAGCGGATGCGGTATTTTCGGTTCGACGGAGGCCGGTTCTTTGCCGAGGCTTGCTCCTGTCGGTTGGAAGGAATCTGGGCGGCTGAGCGCCACGGCGAGGACATGCCGTTTGGCTGGCAATCGTGGGGATGGGTCGGGAAACGGTTCTCCATGCGGCGGGCCTTGCAGGAATTGGAGAACCAGTTGCGGACGATGGGGGTTGCGGCTGGCTAAGCTAGTGGTGACGTGGTGCAGTACGGCTCCTCCGCTGTCATGCACCGGCCGCACCCTGCTCTTGTGATGGAAGCGAGCAATGGAGTTGAGCAAGAAACACCTCGCAATCCTGGCCCGCGTTCTGGCAAATGCTGGCATCCGCGTCCGCCAGATTGCGAACTTGAAATGGAGCCCTGTCTTCGACGCGCGTAGGCTTTACGTGGGGAGAGAGGAACATGGATAGGGAACACGACGAACAGTTCAACCCTTTGGTCCCGCTGAAGCGGACTGAAGGCATTACGCCAGACCGCATTGTGTGGATCGAAGGCAAGCCGTTCATCTCCTGCCGCGACATGCTGTTGGAGGAGGGCTTGTCAGAGGAGAAGATGCGGGAGATTGACGCTACCCGAATAGCCAAGGGGCTGGAACCGATGTTCGATTGAGGGATTCAATGGCCGGAACTGCCTACGCCTACATCCGCGTGTCCAAGCCCGAGCGGGAGACGCTGGGGGTCAGCCTGCCGGCCCAGGAGCAACAGTGCCGCCAGTTCCACG
>CAYGZA010000267.1:0-9612 GCA_964354135.1 uncultured Planctomycetaceae bacterium | reverse complement strand
CCCGGGGAGGGGTTTTCTCGGGTGCTTTCCACCCGTTCGAGGGTAGGTCGTGTTTCGCGCAAGAACCGTCGCAGAAACGACTTACGTCGATTCTCGGGCCGCGCGCGGAGCAACCGTCTAGGACTGAGACACGACGGTCAGAGACGGCAGGCAACGACCAAGGGATGAGTTGGCTAATTGGCCAAATAAGCAACATGCACTAGCATCGGTGCCCACGGGTATTGAGGGCGCTCGACCATACGGTCAGTCGCCTGTATGCTCGGTACTGTAGCAGCATGTCTACCCCCATGCCGGGCCCCCATTGGCATCGCCATTAGACATATCTTCCCATCCGAACATTTTGCGCTGAAAACTTCGGGCCGGTCGCGGCAAAGCTGACTGAGGCCGTCCATCGGTTTCTGAATTCTCCGCTGCGACGGGTTCCCTCAGTCCGCGAGGTAGCGGAAGCGGCTGGCTCGGCGGCGGGCCCCGTCGCCCTTTTCGACCTCCTTGATCACCCCGTCATGGTCCAATAGGAACAGCCACCGCCAGGCCGTCTCATGGCGCACTCCCAACAGCCGGCCAGCCGTTCGACAGGCAAGGAAGAACGGCTCGTCACCGGATGCCCGCTGGAGCTCTCGGCACAAGCCGACCAGCAATCGAAACTCGGGCCGCTCGTACTTCTGGGCCGCGCGGGGCAGGGGTTCCTGCTTCGACTGCTCAAAGATCGCAGCCATCGGTTCGGCTCCTTTCGGGAATCTGACTTTCGGCCACGCGCGCAGGAGGTCGATCCACGTTTCCTCAAACGGCTCCGTGGCGATCACCTTCTTGGTGACACCGACATGATGCCAACGACGAACGAGCGGCTCCAGAGTATCCACCGGGGCGTCGGCCAGCCGGGGAATCGCTTTGAGCGCCCGGGCCAACTCGAAAACCTGCCGGTTGCGCCGGCCGGGTCCGGTCGGCAAGCTTGCGAGGATCGCTCGCTCAATGTCGGGTTCGATTTCTGTGGAAGATGGCACCGGCCCTTTCTTGTCTTGCGTCGTTGCAGCAAAAAAGCCGAATGTTCCTATTGCTTCAGTCTTCCTCAGTAATCCTCGGTTGTCCTCAGTTCTCTCTGTTGTCTCTGTTGCATGGGGTGCCGAATCAAAAAAACGGGCGGCGTGGACATCCTCGACGAATGGCAGCGGACCCGCCGGCAGCGGGATCAACCAGGTGTAGACTGGGCCGTCGGGGTGTCGGCTCGGGGGGAGGAGGCAATAGCCGGCCCCGCGCAGCTCGCCGTCGGCCATCTTGGTGATCGTCCGCTCGGTCCCGCCGAAGTACACATGCCGGCCTCGGGCCGTGGCCACCGTCGGCAGGGTCCGGGCCAGATCGGGATGCGTTCTTGCCCAGCGCTCGTATGCCTCCATCGTATCGAAGTCCCGGCAGACCAACCCGCCCGAGGCAGCGCCCAAGATCACGGCCAGGCCGTACGCCGGATTCTCTGCAAACCACTTCTTCAGCGTGGCCTCAGACGGCTGAACGCTCTGAAACTGTTCCCACTTGCAGGCTGCCTTCTTGGTTCCGGGTCGGATCGGGATGATCGACCAGCCGCGCCGATGGTACTCCAGGACCACCTGCAATAGCGACAGGTCTTGCTGTTTCCCTCCATCGCGTATACGATGCATCTTCCAGCCTCCAGGGGCGTCGTGCGGCTTCTCAAGAACGGCACGGCGCCCGCTTTGTCTCTTGGGGACCGAACCCTACCCCGCTTTTGACTTTGACTTGCCGTCCTGGCCAGCCAGGTACTCGGCGGCCGCGGTCATGTTGCCGGGGAGCGCGTCGAGGTTCACGTTGGCCGGGGGCATTAGCTCGGGGATGACGAGGGCGGGCCCGTGCTCTTGGCGGATGGTCTCGGGGCGGACCCCGAGCCGATAGGGCCACAGCTCACACCGCGTACTATGCACCCCGTCGTTCGGACACCACAGGACGTGCTTGGGCCTGCCCCCTGCGCAGTCCAGGCAGTGGGCGCGAACGGCCTTCAGTGGACGGAGGGTCTTGATCTTACTCACGGGCTAGGCTCCTTTCCTAATGCGCCAGACGTAACGGCCGTGGCCTTTCCTTCGAGGGCAGGGCCCCGCAGGGCTCCCAGGTCCAACGGGCATGATGTGCGCCAGAGAGAGGCCCATTGACGGGGCCGGGGCTCGTGCCACACTGCTTCTGCTCCAGGGCATCTGAGCTCGCGCTCGTCACGAGATCCCCGCCTCGTCCAAGGCGTGCTCCGCTTCGCGGATCTCGCGCTCGCGCTGCTTGGACGGCTGCGCCTCAATGGGCTGGCCGGTTGCCTGAGCCGTGAGTCGCTCGAAAAAGCGCTGCAAAGCCTCTCGCGAGGTGCAACGGCACGCGCCAACCTGAATGGTCTCAAGAACGACGCGGCGGCAGCCGACCGTGCTCCAGCGATACAGCGTGCCCACGGCCGCCTTCCGGCCCTGCCGGCGGCGCGGGACTAAGGTAGTGGCCTCGGTGAGGGTAATCGGTTGCTCGATCAGAGTGTTAATTGCCATGGTCTTGCCTCCTTCAGATAAGCTGCAAGACCGTTTCTAACAAATCCAATACTAGCGGATGGCAAAGAACGAGCAAGATTGAGCGAGATTCAGCGAGATTCAGCGAGATTCAGCGAGAACGAGCGAGAACGAGACAGAATGAGACAGAATGAGACAAACTGCGACGAAATCACTCGCACCGCTTGCTACGATTTCGCCCTGTCTGGTCCGTTCGATCAGCAGGTTCTGCCCTTCCTTACGAGCGCTGCGAGTCAGACAACCGGTGGGATTCCGGTTTGGGGAGTGGAGATATCTTCACACAGACGAGTATCCCCTCACCCGATCGACTGCATGATCTCCTTGGCCTTCTCCCGGTCGATCTCCGCGTAGATCTCCGATGTCACAGCCGACGAATGTCCCAGGATGATCCGCGCCGCCTCGATGCCGTAGGCCGCTCGGATCCGCGTGGCCGCACTGTGCCGAAGCTGGTTGGGAGACCAGACAGGCACACCCGCCCGCTCGCAAGCCCGCTGAATCGCGCGACCGTAACTGTGGTTGGTGTAGCGCTGACCGGCCGCCCGCTTCGGGCTGGCCTTGGACTGGCAGGGTGGACGGTTGGCCGGTCTTGGAGTCTTGCGGTTCTGCGCCCGCCGGGCCCGAGACCAGGCGCGGCCTTCCCGAGGTGAAAACAGGTAGGCGTGCAGGTCGGTCTTGAGCAGGGGCTTGATGACCTCTTGGGCGTGCGGGCCGAGGTAGACGATCCGCTCCTTGTGATGGTGCTCGCCCTTGTGGGAATGCGGCCGATACTCCCAGATGTCGCCCTGCGTGTTGATGTCGATGGTCCGCATGACGCACGCCTCGCCCGGGCGGCAGCCGGTCCAGAGTTGGAGGTTGACCATCGCCCAGACCTGAGGCGAGACGAACGGCTCGATGGCCGTGATGTGCGCTTCAGGGGCCGGCTTGATGGGCTGGGTTTCAACCGCCTCGCCCAACCGCAGGCCCTCGACGGCGCAGAGGGCTCGCCAGACCGTCTCGGGCACGAGCTCGCGGGCGACTCCCCACTTGAAGACGTGGCGGATGCGGCCGACGTGCTGGTTGATCCGCTTGCGGCAGATCCCGGCTTCGATCAGCTCTTGGCGGCAGGCTACGAGGGCCAGCGGCCCGAAGTTGGTGACGGGTCCATGGCCGTACAGATGGCGGACCGGGCGCAGGGCAGTGCGGAAGCTCCTGATCTCGCTGGTGGGCTCGCCGTTCTTGACGTACCGCTGCTTGGCGTGGTGCCAGAAGGCGAGGATCAGCTCGCTGACGGCAATTGGCCTCGTGATAGAGGGCGTTACTATGGCCGATGGGGGGTTCTTGCCCGAAGTAAGCCACTCGGCAACTCGCCGGCGGTAGTTCTCCTGGCTTTCCTCGGTTCCGAACTTTCCGAGGTAGATTCGCTCGCCGTTGATCTGAACCAGAGCTTGGCCGCTACCCTTGTGCAGCCGGTATTTCGGGGTTCGCAGAGACATGAGCAGTGCTCCTTCCGGTCAGAAAGGGGTAGTACTACCCCTTTTCCTCTGACCTTCAGGCCGCACTGCCGACCGCCGGCAGGTATCCTAACTCCAGGATTCGGCGGGACTTACATCAAGCTCCCCGAGTAGGACTCGAACCTACGACCCAGCGGTTAACAGCCGCTTGCTCTACCAACTGAGCTACCGGGGAACGGTAGGCAAGAACGTATGATAGTTGCTCGGAAGCCGCCGGGCAAGGCGAAGGCAAACTGCCGTTTTCCCGCGGCCAGCACGACCTAGTACTACAGCGCACTTTACATAGGGACAAGCGTTTGGTAATCTCCGTAACTCGTTGAAACCAGGATGGTTAGAAGGAGAAGCTGCGCGACCGGGTGCAGCAAATCGTGGTGCGGGACCACGCCGATCCGCAAGCGATCGGAATCATCGACGACTCGGGCCATCCCAAGAAGGGAAACAAAACGGCCTGTGTGTCGCGGCAGTACTGCGGCAACGCGGTACTCTCGGCCCATGATGCGGCAGCCGTGGACCCGCTTTCACGTGAAGGACACGGACAAGGGGCCGATGGTCTGGGAGGTCAAAGCCGCGCCGTTTTGGGCATGGCGCGGCGGGAAGGTCTGCGGTCCCTACTGGCTGGTGTTGGCGCGGAACGTGCTGGACCCGAAGGAACAGAAGTCCTTTCTGTCCGATGCGGCCCCGGGCACGCCGCAGGTGACCGACGCCGACCAGCAGGGCCGTCTCGCCCGCGAGTACTTCAAGGTCCGGGCCGCCTGCCCGTTTCTCGAGGAGGAGTCGTGCAGCATTTATCCCGATCGGCCTCTCTCCTGCCGGGAGTACCTGGTCACCTCGCCCGCGGCCTGGTGCCGGGACCCGGAGTCCGGCACGATCGAGAAAGTCCCCCTGGATGCGAAGGCGACGCAGGTCCTGTTTCGCTTCGACGACGGGGAGGGCAAAGGCGCGTTGTCCTGGCTGCCCCTCGTGCTGACCTTGGAATGGGCCGTGGCCCACGGCCCGGAAAGGCAACCCCGGCTGCCCGGCGGTCGATTGTTCCAGAACTTCCTCCAGCGCCTGGCCGAGCCGAACGCAGGTCATGCTTCCGCCTAGCGGGGCGTGCCCGCAACCAAAAAGACTGACCCGATAATCAGTGATGTCCCCTTCTTCTTCGCGACTTGAAGCTCGACTACCGACGCGACACGCACAAAACGCCGAAGCACTTCATTCGCGCCTACCATTTGCGCGATAAGGCGACCGGTAAAGACGGCCCCTGGCTGGCGGGCCTGACGCTCGAACCCTCGGTCGTCTACGAGGCATGGTGCAGCCAGCGGCCCGGGGGCATCATCGTCATGATCGAGGAGGTCTACGGCAAGCCGATTCATGCGGGCCAGTCGTTCAGCGCTGCCCACATCGTCGGCTACTTCGACACCATCGACGCAATGCACGCCGTGAACGACCGCTACAAGGGCCACACGGCCCTGAGCGTGGACGGATCGGGATGGCGCCTGGTAAAATGAACGACAAGAGCGGCCCTTAGCCAAACGGCAGGGTGGCACGCCCTGAGGGACGAAGGGCGTGCATGGGCCCACACGCGACTCACCATGCCCATCGAAGACACTGGGCGTGCCACCCGACCGGAGTTTGTTCAGACTCTTGAACTCAACCTAGACAAATGGAAGCCGGTGTGGGATCACGAAATCGTTCAACGAGCCTGTCCCCCAAGCGACGGCAATTGCTGAACTGGTTTCGCAAGAATGCCGAGCCATTGGCAGAGGCGTACGAGGGAGCGATTCGCCTGCTGGAGGACGGCGATTTCCCGGGTCGAGTCCACTTCATCGCCCACGCGGTACGCGATATTGCGGACCGTTTGGTGTTTGTGCTGGACCCGCAGTTGAAACCGAGGCGCGTTCAATACGAGGACGCGATGAAGGGGATTACGGAGTTGTGGCCCAAACTCCCAACGATCATGGAGACGAGCGATGGGACGGCCACTCAGGACACCGTACCCATAAACTACAAGCTGGCATCCAAGATCGATTCGCTCGTTTCAGCCCACCGTGAGCGAGGGCAACGCCCATCGAACTACGAACTGCTCTTTCGCTATCTGATGCGAAACGAGCCGACACGCGCCGAGGTGGATCAGCGGCTTGTCTCCGACTTCAAGAGGATGCGCGATTGGTTCATGAGTCTGGCCCACCTCCGTGGCCAAAAAGCACCGGAGGTCGATGAAGACGAGCTGCAGAGCCAATTCGGCAGATTTGAAGGAATGCTGCACAGTTTTGTCGGCGACTTTTTCACAGGCACAGCAGAAATCGATGAAATCCTACGCCAAGCCAACCAGTGAGCAAGTCGATGCCACCATGCCGCTGTTGAGTTCGCCGCAGCATGAGGCATACTTCTTTTCACGCTTGGAGAGCCCTCTGTGGATTGATCCGCTTGCCGAGCGTGATATGTTCAAGTATCCGCCGAAGGCAGAGTACGTAACGGGAGGGGGCGTCAGGTTTCCACCCTGGCCCCCTTCTCGCTACTTAGCACGGATGGCCCCGCAAGCTCCCGCCGAAGTGGCGGCAGTCCTCGCCAAGATTGAAACAGACAACTCGTCGATTATCGGCGACATGGTCAAGGCGGCGCTGGCAATGCCGGCTGATGTGGCCGCTTCTCTTGTTCCGAGTACTTGCCGAGCTGCGAGAGAAGGCACGCTGTGGATCTACTTCAAGGACGCAAGCGATCTGTGTGTGCTGCTGGCAAGAGGCGGCCAGTGTGACCCTGCGCTGGAGTTAGCTGAAGCCCTGTTCGCTCCAACTTTCGAAACAGGCCAAGAGCAACCAAGGCGCCGGGACGCCCACTGGTACGAGCACGGCCTAAAACAGGTGCTGCCGGCGCTGGCAGAACGCAAACCTCGCCGGTTCCTGCCGATGCTGTGCGACTGGCTGAAGGCATATGTTGAAGCGAAGAAACAGGTCGATCCGCACTGCGACTATACGTACCTGTGGCGACCGGCAATCGAGGAGCACGAGCACAACAAGGACTACGACTTCGCGGGTGTCATGGTTGGGTTTGTCAGGGAGGGATTTGAGGTGGCACTTCGGAACGGATGTCTTTCGCTGGATGAGGCGCTCCAGATCGTTGAGCGTTACCCGCACCTCATCTTCAAGCGGATCCGGCTCCACCTGATCGGCGAATTCGCGGATCAGAATCCCGATCTCGCTCGGCAAACCATTCTGGACCCCGAACTCTTCGACAAATACCGCTACAAGCACGAATACGCGATGCTCGTGGGACGGCGGCTGGACCTGCTGTCCCCTGAACAGCGAGACGAGTGGTTCGGCTGGATCGACGCTGGACCAGACATGTCACACTTCGATCAGTCCATGCAGAATCTGGGGCGTAATGCACCGACGGAAGAAGAGCGACGGGAGTGGGTTGACGATTGGAAGTTTCAGAAGCTGCACTGGGTTCGGGCTCATATCGACGGGGCAAGACGGGACTTCTACGAGAAAATGCTCGCTCAATACGGAGAGCCGAAGAGGGCGGACATCAATGTCCGCGTCAGTCTTGGATGGGTTGGCGACGAGAGTCGGATGACGGTGGACGAATTGACCGCCATGACGTTTGAACAGGCGGTGGACGCGGTCTCATCGTGGCGACCCCAAGGATCCTGCTTCATGGGGCCCAACATCGGTGGCCTCGGCTCGACGTTCGAGCAATACGTCGCGACAAATCCCGAAGTATTCTCCACGAAAGCTCGAATCCTGGTTAACCGCCCGGCGATCTTCGTTCGTCGCTTCATCAGTGGGATGAGCGAGGCAATCAACGCCGGACGCAAGATCGAGCTACCTGCTGTGCTGGACCTGTGCGACTGGGTTGTGGAGCGTCCCGTTGAGGAACAGACCACAATCCGGCAGATGGATGAGCGCCTTGTGGATGAGAACTGGCAGTGGACTCGCGACGAGATCTCTAGATTCATTCAAAACGTCTGCAGGGCAGAGAGTGGAGATGTACCGAAGTATCCGTTGGATGGGCTTCGTCAGCGAATGTGGAATCTGATCGGACCACTTTGCCGCGATCGCGGTGGATCCTACGTTTTTCGGGACATCTCCCAGGACGACCCGCGCGTTCACGACTACCTCGAGCTCGCCATCAACTCGCCGCGCGGCAAGGCAGTCGAGGCTGCTCTTGAGTATGCTGGCTGGGTTGCGAATCATCTCAAGCAGACGGAGGGCAAGCAGGAGATCGTTCCGGGCGGCTTCGAGGCCATGCCCGAGGTCCGGGACATGCTGGAATGGCAGATCGCGCCCCAAAACAGAAGCGTCGCGGCCATGTCGGTGATTGGGTCCCGAATCGGGGTGATCTACTGGATCGACAAGGAATGGCTGGCAGAGAATGCGGATCGACTCTTCAGTTTAAAGGACATCGAACAGACGCCGGCCGCTGCTCGTGGTTGGGCGGCGTGGAACGCCTTTCTCATCTGGGTGAGGCCGCACATCGAGTGCTACCGCCTCTTCAGGTCGCAGTTTGCATACGCTGTTGAGCAGGCGGCGAAGGTGGAGTTGACTGAACGCAGTCGGGACCAGCCCATGCAGCGCCTCGGCGAGCACCTGATGCTTTTGTACGGCCGGGGGCAACTCGGCCTCGATGAGGACGGGAGCCTTCTCCGACGATTCGTTGAAAACTCCAAGCCCGAGATCAGGCGGTATGCCATTGGCTTCGTGGGACAAAGTCTCGATGCGGATGCGGCAGTGCCAGCGGAGATCATCGAGCGATTCCAGAAGCTGTGGGACGTCTATTGGGCCGGTCCTGGCAGAAAGGATACTCAAGAGGCGCCCAACGCGTGGCTGTTCGGCACGTGGTTCTCGTGCGGGAAGTTTCCTGACGCGTGGGCGTTGGATCGGCTGGAGGAGTTCGTCAAGGTGAACCCTATTACGGAACCGGATCGCGCCGTCGCAGAGAAGCTGGCAGAGATAGCACACGTTGACGTCGTAAAGTCGGTTCGAATCCTCGACAAGATGGTCCGCGCTGATCGAGAAGGCTGGCGAATCCACGGCTGGCTAGACTCCGCGAAGCGGATTCTAGAGCAGGCCAGAAGAACGCCAGGTGAGGCCTGCGAGGAAGCTTTGGCGCTGATCGACTTCCTCGGTCGCCGGGGCTACACGGAATTTGGTAAGTTGTTGTCGTAATGTCGTTCACCCAGACACCTGGCCCGGTGCCATGCCCACGCTTGTCGTGGGCATGATCTTTCCTCTTCGCTGCATGGCCACGCGAGGCGTGGCCATGGCACCTGACGTTCCGCCCTCGCCCCTCGCTCGTTGGCCATAAGCAGGCGCGCCGCGGGGCGAGAAAACCGATTCGTCAACCAAAATGGCCCAAGAAGTCACAACGTCCGATCACGACCAAGGTTGAATGCGGACAAAAACGCCCTGCGGGCGGTTTTCGGGTGGTCAACAACGGGTGGTTAAGAGCGGGTTTTGGTGAGGCTGCCGCTGGTCAACTGAAATCGAGATCGTCGGCGTATCGTCTTGAGAGCATTGGGCTTGCCGAAGGCACCGGAATTGTTGGCCACGGGCCCTCTTGGGAGCCCGCCCGACGCAATGTTGACCAGGGCC
>CAYGZA010000266.1:0-9619 GCA_964354135.1 uncultured Planctomycetaceae bacterium | reverse complement strand
GTAGCGGCGCTGCCCCTCGGCATAGAGGGTGTCCAGGGCGAGGCTGCTCTTGCCGCTGCCGCTTAAGCCGCAGAGCACGATCAGCTTCCGATGGGGGATGTCCAGGTCGATCGACTTGAGGTTGTGGACCCGGACTCCCCGCAAGGAGATATGCTGAACCGCTCCCATAGTCCTCCCCAGCCGCCTCCGGACAGAGTAAGGGAAACTAGTATCATATCACGGCCGGGCGGCTGCGGAGAAGGGCTGGCGCCCGCCTGTCAGCTACCGGCCTTCAGCCGTCAGTTTGCCGATAGCTGAGAGCTGACGGCTGATGGCTCAAGCGTGGCTTGTCACGACCACCGCTTGCCGGTCTATTGAGGATCATGGACTGGCGCGGAAGACGAGCGACGGTCATGGGCTTGGGCCATTTTGGCGGCGGGGTCGCCGCCGCGCGGTGGCTCGCCCGACAGGGGGCGACGGTCACGGTCACCGACCTGGCCGACGAGCGCGTCTTGGCCGGCTCGCTTCAAGATCTGGCCGGCGTGCCGATCGCGGCCTATCGACTCGGAGGACACCGGGAAGACGATTTCCGCGGGGCCGATCTGGTGGTCGTCAATCCCGCGGTCCGGCCTGGCAATCCTTTCGTAGAGATGGCCCGGCAAGCCGGGGCTGAGATCACCACCGAAATCGAACTCTTCATCCGGTCATGCCCCGCGCGGATTGTGGGCGTGACCGGCTCGAACGGCAAGTCGACCACCGCCGCGATGACCGCCGCGATCCTGGGAAAAGGGGTCAGAACTCTTTTTCCAAGACGGCCAGGCCGACCTTCCGTTGGTGTCCGGTGCTCCGCACAAAAGAGTTCTGACCCCTTTTCCGAAGACGGTTGCCGCGTCTGGCTCGGCGGCAACCTGGGCGGCAGCCTGTTGGAGCAGCTTGACGGGATCGTCGCGGGCGATTGGGCGGTGCTGGAGCTGAGCAGCTTCCAGCTCTGGTACACAAGCCCGCAAACGCCCATGCCGCACGTGGCCGTCGTGACCAACTGCACGCCCAACCACCTTGATTGGCACACCCGCTTCGAGCACTACGTCGCCGCCAAGCAGCGGGTCCTCACGGGGCAAACGCCCGCGGATTTCGCCGTGCTCAACACGTTGGACGCCGAGGTCGGCTCGTGGGGCCACCTGGTTCGCGGGCGGCAGATACCGCTCTGGCCGGAGGCGAAGATCCCGCGACTGCGAGTACCGGGCGATCACAATCGGGTCAATGCCGCGTGTGCGGCGGCCGCGGCTCTTGCGGCGGGGTGCGATGAGGCGGCAGTCCGCATGGGGTTGGAGGGATTCTCAGCCTTGCCGCAGCGATTGGAATTGGTCGCGGTGCTCGACGGCCGGCGGTTCTTCAACGATTCCTCGTCCACGACGCCCGAGTCGACGGTGGCCGCTCTCCGCTCACTCGAAGGGCGGGTGTGGCTGGTGGCCGGCGGCCACGACAAGGGGCTCGCACTGGCTCCTCTGTGTGAGGTGATCGCCCGCCGCGCTTGCGGTGCGGCGTTCTACGGCTCCGTCCGCGAAGTCCTTTTGGCCCAAGTGACCGCCCGGGCGCCCAGCTTTCGCGCGATAAGCGCACAGACCATGGCCGAGGCCCTCGTGTGGTGCTGGGAGCATTCCCGCCCCGGCGATGCAATCGTACTTTCGCCGGCTTGTTCGAGCCACGACCAGTTTCAGAACTTCCGCCGCCGGGGCGAGCACTTCACGCGGCTGGTGAGCGAGTTGGCGACCGTCCAACGGTAGACTCCGCGTCTTCATCGCGGCGAACCCTCACCCCCTGCCCTTCTCCCGCTCACCGGGAGAGGGGAGTTGTCGTTGGACGGCCGCTGAGTCCTGGATTGTCGGCCGCAAGGGGGGTTTTGCATTCGCGGCCTTTTGCGGCTATTCTGGAGCGGACAAACGGTGGCGGGCAGCCGGAGAGACTTCCGAAGTCTCGGAGACTTCGGAAGTCTGTGCGACGCGCTCCCGCTATGGCCCTTGGTCGTAGAGAGAGTCCCGGCGGCGACTGCGAGAAAGGCGGTGAACGACGATGATGACGAAACGGCGGTTCTTGGTATCGCTCCTCGGTTGTTGCGTTCTCGCGTGGTTGATGTTCTTGGGCGCGGCGGCTCCGTTCGCCTCGGGCGACGACGGCGCGGCCGGACCGCAGCTCGCCTGGTACAAGGGC
This sequence comes from uncultured Planctomycetaceae bacterium, assembly GCA_964354135.1. Classification (GTDB taxonomy): domain Bacteria; phylum Planctomycetota; class Planctomycetia; order Pirellulales; family Thermoguttaceae; genus CAYGZA01. The sequence continues at coordinate 7,432 of CAYGZA010000266.1, read as the reverse complement.
AACACGCACGCCCACTCCCTTTGGAGCGACGGGGACGATTTCCCTGAGATGGTCGCGGATTGGTACAAGAGCCACGGCTACCAGTTCCTCGCCCTCTCGGACCACGACGTGCTCATGCGCGGCGAAAAGTGGCACGACGCCCACGACAAGGACCACCCGATCCCTCCGGCCGTGATCGACAAGTGCCGGAAGCGTTTCGGAGATGCCTGGGTCGAGACCCGGGGGGAGGGGCAAAAGCTGCAAGTCCGCCTCAAGACGCTCGAAGAAATCCGCGGCAAGCTCGAAGAACCCGGCAAGTTCCTGCTCATCGAAAACGAGGAGATCAGCGGGAAGTGCCGCGATTTCCACGTTCACCTGAACGCCGTCAACCTGGCCGAGGCGATCAAGCCCCTCGAGGCCCCAACGGTGGTCGATACGCTGCGGGTCAACTTGCAGGCGGCGGGCGAGCAATCGCGGCGGCTCGGGCGGCCGATCCTCGTCCACGTGAACCATCCGAACTGGAGCTGGTACGATATCTCCGCCGAGGAGCTGGCCGGGGCGGTCGAGGCCCGCTTCTTCGAGGTCTGCAACGCATCGCCCTCGACCAACCGGCTCGGGGACGACAAGCACCCCAGCGCCGACCGCCTTTGGGACATCGCCAACACCCTGCGGATCGCCGAGATGAAGGCCCGCCCGATGTACGGCGTGGCCTCGGACGATGCCCACAATTACCACGCGTTCAAGCCGGACACGGCCTGCCCGGGCCGCGGGTGGATCATGGTTCGGGCCAAGGGACTCTCAGCGGCCGAGATCCTCGACGCCATGGAGCGGGGCGATTTCTACGCCTCCACCGGCGTGCTGCTTCGGAATGTGAGCTTTGACGCCCAAAGCGGCAGCTACGCCGTCGAGGTCGATCCGCAGCCGGGGGCTCAGTACACGATCGAGTTCTTCGGCACGATCGCCGGCTACGATTCTCGCACGGAGCTGGTCCCGACGACCGATAAGAAGGGGAAGCCGCGGCCGCCGGTGCGGCGCTACTCCGCCGACGTCGGCAAGCTGTTGGCGGGCGTTCAAGGCACCCGTGCCACCTACAAGCTCACCGGCAGGGAACTCTTCGTGCGGGCGGCCGTGCGGTCCGACCGGAAGATGCCCATTCCGGCGGAAGGCGAGGGGCCGTATCAAGAGGCCTGGTGCCAGCCGGTCGGATGGCAAAATTGGGTGAAGTAGCAGGGGACGGGGGTCAGGGGTCAGGGGCCAGGGTTTTGTCTCGTATCCGCGCGTCGCGCGGGTACGCCTTGGAATACTGCTTGGAGCGACCGCGTGCCAAAGAAGAGTTGGACCTTGCTGCGAAGCCAAGACATCTCCGATCACCGCATCTTTCGCATTCGCCACGACTTCTACCGGTTTGAGCCGACCGGCGTCGAGCGCGACTTCGTAGTCCTCCATTCGCCCGATTGGGTCAACGTGGTCCCAATCACCGAAGACGGCCAGGTGGTCCTGATTCGCCAGTACCGCCACGGGCTGCAGGACGTGACCCTGGAGATCCCCGGCGGGATCATCGACGCCGGCGAGCCGCCCCAAGCCGCTGCCGAGCGGGAACTCCGCGAGGAAACGGGCTACGTGGCGGAGCGAGTGCGGACGCTGGGGCGCGTGGTTCCGAATCCGGCGTTTCAGGACAATTGCTCGTACATGTTCCTGGCCGAGGACTGCCGCCGGCTGGCCGAGCCGCGGCCGGACCCGTTCGAGCAGATCGAGGTCGTCCTGCGGCCGCTTGGAGACATTCCGGACTTGATCCGCCGCGGCGAGATCAACCACACGCTGGTGATCAATGCGTTCGCGTTCATGGACCTGCTGAAGGAGGGTCGGTGACTCCCGCCGCGGTCCCCCGCGCGCCAGTAGGACCGGCGAGACGCCCGTCCACGGAAAAAGGAGACACATCTGGACCGGCGAGACGCCGGTCCTACTGAACCACAGACCCGTAGGTTATTCGGTTAACGTCAAGAATCTGCGCGCGCCGCGCAGACTTCCGGAGTCTTGAAGACTTCAGAAGTCTCTTTGGTTGCGGCTACGCCGCGCTAAGCTCTAGGATAACAGCCGTGACCGATTCCCAGTTCAGCACCGGGCTGGTCGGGCTGGACCGCGTCTTTCGCGGGATCCTGCCGGGGGACAACGTCGTCTGGCAGGTCGACTCCATCGCGGATTTCCTCCCGTTCGTCGAGCCGTATTGCGCCCACGCGACGGCCGTCGGCAAGCGTCTGGTGTACTTCCGCTTCGGCGACCACGAGCCGTTGGTGCCCGAGGACTCGGCGGCGGAGGTCCACCGCTTCTCGGTCGGCGACGGCTTCGAGCAGTTCATCACCGAAATCCACCGCGTGATCGGCGCGGCCGGACGCCGGGCGGTCTTCGTCTTCGACTGCCTTTCCACGCTGGCGGCGGACTGGAACAGTGACCGCATGTTGGGCAATTTCTTCATGCTCACCTGTCCGTACATCCTCGATCAGGAGTCGCTGGCCTACTTCGCGCTGCTGCGGGGGAGCCACTCCGCCCACGCCGCGGTGCCCATCGCGGAGACCACCCAAATCCTGCTGGACGTGTACCGGCACCACCAGCGGCTGTACCTCCATCCGCTCAAGGTGCAGTACCGCTATTCGCCCACGATGTATACGCTCCACGTGTGGGACGGCGGCGAGTTCCGCCCGGTCACCGACAGCTCCACCACGGCGGAAGTGCTCACCTCGATCCCTTGGGCCGGGTTGGACTCGGTCCGCGTCCGGATGGGGGCGTGGAATCGGCGGTTCCTGGAGGCCGACGAGGTCTGGGAGGCCGTCCAGCGCGGCCGGCTCCCGCCCGATCGGGCCGAGCCGCACCTGCGGGTCCTCCTTCCCATGGCGATCTCCCGGGACGAGCGGGTCCTCCGGCTGGCGGAGAAGCACTTCACGCTGGGCGACGTCCTGGCCGTCTGGAAGCGAATGATCGGCACCGGGCTGATCGGCGGCAAATCGGTGGGGATGCTCCTGGCCCGGGCGATCCTCAAGAAGGCCGACCCCCGCTGGAACGACCTGCTGGAGGCCCACGACTCGTTCTTCATCGGCTCGGACGTCTTCTACACCTACATGGTCCAGAACGGCTGCTGGTGGCTCCGGCAGAAGCAGCGTCACCCGGCCACGTTCCTCGACGGGGTGGCGGAAGCCCGGCGGCGGATCCTCTCCGGCGTCTTCCCTGACAACATCCGCCGCGAGTTCGCCGACATGCTCGCCTACTTCGGCCAATCGCCGATCATCGTCCGCTCCAGCAGCCTCCTGGAGGACAACTTCGGCAACGCCTTCGCCGGCAAGTACGAGAGCGTCTTCTGCGCCAACCAGGGCCCGCACCAGAAGCGGCTGGAGGACTTCATGTCGGCGGTGCGGACGATCTACGCCAGCACGATGAGCGAAAAGGCCCTTCGCTACCGGGCCCAACGCGGGCTCTTGGATCGCGACGAGCAGATGTCGCTCCTGGTGCAGCGGGTCTCGGGAACGCGCTACGGCACGCTCTTCTACCCGCAGGTGGCCGGCGTGGGGCTTTCGTTCAATCCCTATGTCTGGAGTTCCTATATCGATCCGGAAGCGGGCGTCCTGCGGCTGGTCTTCGGGCTCGGGACCCGCGCCGTGGACCGCTCCGACGACGATTACACCCGGGTGGTTGCCCTGAACGCCCCCGATCGCCGCCCCGAGGCCGACCTTCAGGAGGTCCGCCAGTACTCCCAGCACAAGGTCGACGTGATCGACCTGGAGGCCAATCAACTGGTCTCGATGGCGTTTCCCGGCGTGGCGCAAACGAGCCCCGGGCTGCCGGTCGACCTGTTCGCGTCGGAAGACAAGGACCTCGTCGATCGCGCGGCCGAGCGGGGCACTCCCGATGCCTTCTCGCGGGTGCTCACCTTCGATCGGCTCCTGACCGAGACGCCCTTCATCGGCGATATGGGGGAAATGCTCCATACCCTCCAGGAGGCCTACCAGTATCCCGTCGACACGGAGTTCACGGCCAATTTCTTCGCCGAGGACGGCTACAAGATCAATCTCGTCCAGTGCCGGCCGCTCCAAGTGGCCGGGGGAGGCGTGGTGTCGGAGCTCCCCGGCAATCTCCGCCGCGAGGACCTGGTCTTGCAGGCCCGGGGGGCGGTCGTGGGCCGCAGCCGGACGGGCGCCGTCGACCGCGTCGTCTACGTGGTGCCGTCGGTCTACGGCCGGCTTCCGATCGGGCGGCGGCACTCGGTGGCCCGGCTCATCGGCCGGATCATGCACGCCGAAGAAGCCGACCCGCCCAGAACGATCATGCTCGTCGGGCCCGGCCGTTGGGGCACGAGCACGCCGTCGCTGGGCGTGCCGGTCTCCTTTGCGGAGATCGACCGGATCGCCGCCCTTTGCGAAATCGTGGCCATGCGCGAGGATTTGGTCCCCGACGTTTCGCTGGGGACGCACTTCTTCAACGAATTGGTGGAGCTGGACATACTCTACCTGGCGCTTTTTCCCGGCCGTCCCGGCAACGGTTTGAATGCCGCGATCCTGGAGGAGGCCCCCAACCGGCTCGCGCAGCTCCTGCCCGACGCCGGCGACTGGTGCGACGTGGTCCGCGTGATCGACACCGGCGATCCGTTTTTCGCGGGCGCCCGCTTCCTGCTCAACGCGAACACGCTCCGGCAGCAGGCGGTCTGCTATCTCGATCGTGCGGAAGCCGACGCGATCCAGGAAGACGGGGGTTCACCACGGAGGCAGGGAGAAGATTGCTGAATGATGAATGCTGAATGATGAATTACGAAACGCGCCGTTGCCATTCCGGATCCCGCGTTTATCAATCATCAATCATCAATCATCATTCATCATTTCCCCGTCTCCGTGCCTCCGTGGTGAAATCCCTTCCTCAAAGCGGTACCCGGCATCCGTTTCAGACTGCCCCCGGGCCGCGGAAACCGTCGTCGATCTGAATCGCCTCCCCGGCGGGAAGGACGAAGATCTTGCCGTCGCCGATCGTTCCTTCGGGACCGGTGCGGGCGACGTTCGCGATGGTCTCGACCGTCCGATCGAGGAAGTCGTCGTTGACGACGATCTCCAGGGCGATCTTCCGCAACAGGGTCGTGGCGTATTCGTGCCCCCGGTAGATCTCGCGGCGGCCGCGCTGCCGCCCGAACCCCTGGGCGTCGCAGACCGTCATCCGCGTCACCTCGATCTTCTCCAGGGCCTCGCAGACGGCCTTGAGCTTCGTGGGCTGGATAATCGCGATCACCAGCTTCATGCGGGTTTCTCCCCTGCGGTCAGGCGGACCCGGGCTACGGGCGCACCTCCATTAGCATACCGGCCCGGGATGGACAATCCAAGGCCGCGCGGAAAGGACCGGGGTCGTTGCGGGCCGGCAGCCGAGCTATCGGACCCGCTGCCATGTCAGCCGGCGGGTCCGCTGCTGGCCCTCCGCCTGGAACGCCGGCGGCTCCAGGACGAGTTTGTCGCCCGAAATCGTGAAACGCCGCTGCTGGTCCGTTCCTTCCCAGTTCGGAATCAAGCTACCCTCGACGTGGTGGACGACCACGCCGGCCCGCTCATCCACCTCATAGGTGCCGAAGTAGGCGTTGTAGCCGACGAAGGCCGCCTTCGCTTGTTCCGCCGGTGCGAGGTGGACGTCGTCGGACGGCAGCCGCGGCCGGCTGCGGCGCATCGCGTGTACCGACATGTGTCCCGTGGCGTCGTACATCAAGAGGCCCACCGGCTGGGGCCCGTAGTCCAACGGTGTGACCGGCTCACCCTTGGCGTTGCGCTCCTCGATCGCCACGAGCTTCCATGTGCCCACGAGTCTCCCGCTGCCGGGGTCTGGCGGCTCGGTGTTGGGGGCGGTCGGCCCGGCCTTGGACTGGCCGGCACTTGCCGACGAGCCGGCGGCGGCGCTCGGCGGCTTCTCATCCGGCTTCGCGGCGGGCCGAATGCCGGCCAGACACGACGCGGTCCCCGCACCGGCCGCCAGTTGCAGAAAACGCCGACGATTCCAGGGCATTGGCTATCCTCCTGGTCCTTTCGAGAATACAACAAAGGGGGACTGGCCCCGTGGCTCAAACCAGTATCGCACAAGGAGCACGCCCGCCGCCACGGTGCCTGTCGCCCTTTTTCCGCGGTGAGCGGCTCCGGACCGCCATCGGCCGGTCCCTCGAAACTCCTTTCTCGCCCCGTCTTCTTGCTTTCTCGGCTTGAAGCTGCTAAACAAGGTCTCTCAGTCACGGGAGGGCGAGGCTCCCGCCGAGCTGCGCCAGCACGGGAGGGCAAGGCTCCCGCCGAGCCCCGATAATGAGGGGCGGTTTGTTTCCGGCGCTCGCCGAGTGCGGTCTCGGAGAGCCCTGGCTTCATGAAAATCCCGGCTTCATGGGAATAGGGAGACCTACTGTGAGTCGTCGCGAGTTTCTGAAGGGAGTGCTTGCCGCCGGCACTTGGGGTGCGTTGTCTTCGGCCGCGTCGGCGCCGGCCTTGAGAGCGGCGTGGGCGGCCGGCGCCGCGGTAGCGCCGGGTGTGGCGCCCGCCGATCCGCCGAACCGGCCGATCGGCCAACCTAAGGGCATCTTTCCCGGGCGCGTGATCTGGATTCACGATCCCAAGGCGGCCCAGTGGAACGGCAATCCCCAAAGCGGCGGATGGTTCGAGGACAAGTTCACCGACCCGGTCCTGGCCGACGGGATGCTCAGCCGGACCCTGCGGCTGCTCTCCGGTGCGAAGACGGACGCGGAGGCATGGGCGGCGCTCTTCCGGCACTACAACCGGACGCACGGACGCGGCGACGCGGGTTACAGGCCGGGTGAGCAGGTCGCCGTGAAGCTCAACTTGAACTGCTCCAAGCGCCAGGCCGATCCCACCCACGGGCTCTACAACACGCCGCAGTTGACCATCGCCCTCTTGCGGCAGCTCGTGAGACAGGCCGGCGTGCGGGAGACCGACGTTGTGGTCTACGACGCCTCGCGCTTCGTGAACGACTCGATCTTCATCCCCTGCCACGCGGAGTTTCCCGGCATCCGCTTCGAGGACCGCGACGGCGGCCAGGGGCGGTTCCGGGTCCGGCCCGACAAGAAGACGGCCCTCCACTTCGGCGATCCCACCACGCTGGACCACGGCAAGACGTACCTGCCCGCCTGCGCCACCGGCGCGACGTACCTGATCAACGCGGCGGTCTTGAAGGGGCATAGCCTGGCAGGCGTGACCCTCTCGGCCAAGAACCACTTCGGCTCCGTCTATCGCGAGAACACCGGCCCGCAGGACCCGCACCAAGGCTGGAACCCCAGCAACATGCACGACGCGATCACGATCCAAACCCGGCCGATGGGCACGTACAATCCGTTGGTGGACCTGATGGGCCACAAGGACCTCGGCGGCAAGACGATGCTGTATCTGATCGACGCCCTCTACGCCGCCCCGCACCAGAACGAGCGGCCGGAGAAGTGGCA
>CAYGZA010000265.1:0-9631 GCA_964354135.1 uncultured Planctomycetaceae bacterium | reverse complement strand
GTCGCCCTGGCCTTCCCCCCCTCGTCGCACCCGCGGGTGCTCGTCGCCGCGGGCGACGCCTGTAGCGCCTCGCGCCCCGGCGCTCGCCGCGAGACCCTGGAACGGTACGTCAAGCGGATGGAGGAGCTGGAAGCCATTGCCGTCGAGCTCCCGGGCGTCGAGCAGGCCTACGCCATCCAAGCCGGCCGCGAGATCCGCGTGATCGTTAGCGCCAAGGACACGACCGACGAGACCGCGGCGAAGATCTGCCGCGACATCGTCCGGGCCTTCGAGGAGCGGCTGACCTATCCGGGGGAGATCAAGGTCACCGTCCTCCGCGAGACCCGTTACACCGAGGTGGCCCGCTGAGACTTTTTCCTCGCGCGGCGCGAGCCAGAGCACAACGCAGACGAGCCGCGGCCAGACAGACCTGGCCAAACGGACTTCCGAAGTCTTTGAGACTTCGGAAGTCCGGGCGGCGAGCGCAGGCTCCGGCGGTCCGTCATGAGGGATACGGTGGCGAGAAAGGCGTTGCCCGTGCGGCTGCTCCTGATCGGAGACATCGTCGGAAAACCGGGGCGCCAGATCGTGCTCCGCGCCGTGCCCGGATTGCGGATCGAAGAGGACTTGGACCTGGTCGTCGCCAACGGCGAGAACGCGGCCGGCGGCTCGGGCATCACGCCGGCAATCTACCACGAGTTGATTGCCGGCGGGATTGACTGCATCACCTTGGGCGACCACGCCTACCGGCGCCGCGAGATCTACCCGGTGCTGGAACGCGAAACGCGGATCGTCAAGCCGGCCAACTACCCCGAGACCGCCCCCGGGCGGGACTACGCGATCCTGGAAACGGGGCAGAACCTCCACGTGGCGGTCTTCAACCTGCTGGGCCGGGTCTTCATGCCGCCGGTCGATTGCCCCTTCCGGGCTGCGGACCGGGTTCTGGCGGCGCTGCCCGCGGATGTTCGCGTCGTTCTCCTGGACTTCCACGCCGAAGCCACGAGCGACAAGCAATTGATGGGCCGATACCTCGACGGAAGGGTATCCGCTGTCCTTGGAACCCATACCCACGTCCCGACCGCCGACGAGCAGGTCCTGCCCGGTGGAACGGCCTTTCAGTGCGACGTGGGGATGGCCGGCCCCCACGAGAGTATCATCGGGCGACGGATTGACCGGGTGCTGGAAACGGTGCAGACATTCCGACCAACCCACTTTGAAGTTGCCGGCGGGGATTGCCGCCTCTGCGGAACTATCGTTGAGGTGGACCCGGACAGCGGTCGGGCGATCGGCATCCGCCGCATTGTGGTCGATCAGGCCGAGGCCGACCGGCTGGCGGCGATCATCGCCGGCGAGAAGTCATCCCGGGTGACGGCCAGCGACGATCCGGGGTAGCACCCAACTCCCCCCCCGAAGACTTGCGTTCTTCGGCGGCCCCTCGCTCGATCGTCCTCGGTTGCCGAGGGCGGCTCGGAATCGACCTTGCGTACCCCGCGATTCCTCGCTATCCTCCCCCCTCCTTGTACCAGACGATCGGAATCGATGAGCGTTCGCTCTGCGAGGGGAGAAAAGAGGGTCGGGAGTCGCTTCGTTCCGACGGACCGACGCGACGCCTTCGTGGCCAGCTACAGAAACGACTCCCGACCCCTTTTCTCCTTTTCTCATTCTCACGGTGAGGAATGCCATGGCACGTCGCACGATCATGCGTTGTCCAGGGTGGGTTGCGTTCTTGGCGTCGGGCGCGGTCGTCGTTTCAGTCTCCGGCTGCACCAACGCCCTGTTCACGGCGGCATACCTGCTTCGGGGGAACGACGCGCCTGCGGAGTGCAAGCAGCTCCGGGAGAAGCGTGTGGCGATCGTGTGCCGGCCGGTGGCGACCCTTCAGTACCGCAATGCCCGGGCCGACCACGACCTCGCGGAACAGGTGGCGAGCCTGCTGCGGAAAAACGTGCCCAAGATCAAGGTCGTCGACCAACGCAAGGTCGCTCAGTGGATGGACGAGCACACCTGGGAGCAATACACCGAGGTGGGCAAGGCCCTTGGGGCTGAGATGGTTGTAGGGATCGACCTGGAGCACTTCGATCTCTACAAGGGCCAGACGCTCTTCCAGGGCAGGGCCAGCGTCGATCTGAAGGTCTACGACTGCAAGAGCGGCGAGCTCGTCTTCAAGAAGCGGCTGCCCCAGTCCGTGTACCCGCCCAACCGCGAAATCCCCACCTGGGAGAAGCAGGAAGCGGAGTTCCGCCGGGAATTCGTGCGGGTGCTGGCCGACCAGGTTGCCCGGCATTTCTACGATCACGACCCATACGCCGACTTCGCGCTGGACAGCAAGTCGATGGACTGACCGGCCCCGCCCCCGCAGAAGCCGGTTTGTAGGAAGGGCATCCCGCCCATCTTGTGCGCGGACCGGCTGCAAGCCTCTGCTACGGCCCCGAGGAATAACCCGGGCTGGGGGTTTGACGTGATTGACTGTGCAGCCCGGCGTATCTAGCATAAGTGTAGACTTGCGTTGGACTCGGTTCTTCCGTGCCGCATCTCCCAAAGAGCGAGAAAGCCGATGAATTGCGCCTTGCGAGGGTTCCGGTGGGGGGCTTCGGTCGGCCGAGCGGTGCAGGCCCGGCGGCGTTGGGGCGCGTCGGCGGCAGCGGCAGCGATCCTTCTGGCGTCTGCAGCAGGACTGGCCGCTCAGGACGCGAAAGCCCCTCGGGCGGCGAAGCCGTCTGAAGACGCCACCCCTCTGCCGCCTGCCGTAGAGGTGCGCGGCGGCGAGCTGACCACCGGCGACGGCGTGCTGCTGGAGGCCACTTATTTTCCCGGCACCCGAAAGAAGAACTCGGTTCCTGTCATCCTGCTGCACTCGTTCCGCCGCGAACGTACGGACTTGCTCGGGTTGGGACAGTATCTCCAAAGCCTGGGGCATGCGGTCCTGGTTCCGGACTTGCGCGGCCACGGGAAGAGCACGCAGGTGCGCATGGGAATCGCCACGCAGACAATCGACGCGGCCAAGATGGGGCAGGAGCAGTTCGCCCGCATGGTCAACTACGACATGGAGACCCTCCGCCGCTTCCTGGTGAAGAAGAACAACGCCGAGGAGCTGAACCTGGAGAAGCTTTGCGTCGCGGGGTCGGAGATGGGGGCTTCCGTCGCGTTGCAGTGGGCGCAGCTCGACTGGAGCTGGCCCCAGTACCCCGGCGTGAAACAGGGGCAATACGTCAAGGCACTCGTGCTCCTTTCTCCGCAGTGGACCTTCAGGGGGCTGGACGCGCGCCGCCCCTTGAGTCATCCGGCCATCCGCGGCGGTCTGTCGATCATGATCCTTTCGGGCAAAGAGGATCCGAAGGCCAACAGCGAGGCCCAGCGGTTGCACTCGGCGCTGGTCAAGTATCATCCGGAGCCGACGGGAATGACCGAAGATGAGCGGAAGCGTTGGGAGGAAGAGAACAAGGACCTCTTCATCCGCAGCCTCGACACCAAGCTGCAGGGCACCGACTTATTGAAGGTCGGCGGGCTGGGCGTCAAGGAGCGGATCGGCATGTTCATCGAGCTGCGGCTGGTCCGCAAGGACTTCCTCTGGCGGGAGATCGGCAAGAAACAGCCGTAACCTATTCGGGCCGATGCTGATCCGCTAGCGGGATCGTAAGAGGATAGCTTGGTCGAATTCGTAGGACGGCCTTTCCAGGCCGTCCCGCAGAAACGACGGCCTGGAAAGGCCGCCCTACGTCGGAATTGCACAGGCTATTCCTTTACGGTCCCTAACGGGATTCTCAATCTGGCGCCGATCGGCAAGACCTCGGGACTGGTGAGGATCTCGCGGTTGGCGTCGAAGATCTCGACCCACCCGTCCGTCCGGCCGCAGTAGCGCTTTGCCAGAGCCGGCAGGGTGTCGCCGTCGACGATCGTGTGGAGCGCGACCGAGTCCTTCCCGCGATTCTCTGCGGGCGGATCCGCGCGGGCCGGCGGTTCCGATTGCAGCGAAGGCAGCGGATCGGAGTGCGGGTACGACTTCGGCAAGACGGGCGGGGGTTCGCTTGCCCCGAGACGCGCGGTGGTGCGGGCCGGCTCCTGCCCAGACGCATAGCGAGAGGGGGCTGCCGTGGGCGACGCAACGTGGGTGCCCGGTCGAGTTGTGCCTGCCGGCCTTCCGGACGGCAACTCCGCCCCTAAGTGCAATTGGCCGGCCGTGCCGCCCGCAAGCCGCGACGGATCGGCTTCCGCCGCCGGCCGGCGGAACAGACTCGCCATGCCTATTCCCAGGATCAGAATCCCTCCAGCTAGTACGACGCTCACACTCCGCGGCGCCGGTCCAGCCTCCGCCACGCAACCTCCCTCGATCGCTTGCCCCGCACGGTGCTCCGACAGTACGGCTTATCTCCTGCAAGTATCGCACTTTCTTTCGGGCAAGCCGGCACGCTGCCGCGGAGTCCGGAAAAGAATCGCCGCGCGCCGGTCACCTGGTGCGGGACAGCCGCAGGAAAGGGGTCAGGTACATTCTGTGCGAAGCACCCTTCGGGCCTCTTGGGCAGAATGTACCTGACCCCTTCTCTGAAGAGCCGGGCGTCACTGCCGCCGATCGAGGAGGAGTTCCAGGTAACTTCGCCTTTCGCTGTCGGAAAGCCCGAGTTGGGCGGCTAGGGCGGCAATGCAGGCTTTGGCGGCGGCGACGTCTTCCAACGACGTGACCAACTCGAGCTCCACGAACGTCCCAAGCCCTTCCACTTCGTCCAGGGAGACCTCGACGCGGCGATCCTGCCGGGCCACGTGGGCCTTGCGGCGAGTCTTGCGGACCTCGGCGATGGGGGTAAACCCGAGGGCCTCCAACAGGGCGGACCAGCCGTCGGCACCTTGGGGGGCCGAGGGGAGCGGGAGGTCGATTTCCCGCCGGGTCTTGGTGGTCGCGTCGATCTTGGGACCCTTGTAGGTGAGGAAGCTCGCCGTGCCTATTCGCCGGATCCGCAGGGCCTCGTCCGTGACCGCAAAATCCCGGGCGGGATGCCGGTAGTAGGTGTCCGCTTCCACGCGGGGCGGCGAAACCGAGACGCCCATTGCGTCAAGCTGCGCCTCGATCCCCCGGAGGTCCGGAACGGGAAACTTCTGTTCAACTTCGATCGGCATGAAATCACGCAACGTCGCTTAGGCCCTTCTGAGAGCCTGCCCAAGACGGGGACCGCGGACTAGAATCAGAATACGCCGGCAACCTGCGCAACGCCACCTCATCTGCAACAGCGAAGGAACGACCCTACCCATGAGCCCATCCAGACCGACCGATCCACCCGATCCGCAAGACGCAAGCCACCCCCCCGAGGCAGGTGGGGTCTCCGCCTTGTCGCTCGTGGGCATAGCGCTGGTGGCGGGGCTGCTGATCGTCGGGACGGTCACGGCCTTCCTGCTCCTTCCCGGGCCTGGGCCCGATTCCGGGAAGGCGAAAGAGGCGGTTCCTGGAAACCTCATCCCGGCGACCAATCCGGCGGTGGGCAAGACGCTGCCGGAGTTTAGCGTGGTGCCGCTTGCCGGCTCGGGCGACGCGGTCACGCTGAAGGACTTGGCCGGCAAGGTGGTGCTGGTCAACTTTTGGGGCCCGTGGTGTCCCCCGTGCCGCATCGAGCTCCCCCACGTTGCCAAACTGGGGCAGAAGTATCGCAGCGCGCCCGACTTTCGCCTTCTCGCCGTTTGCAGCGGACCCGGAGGGCGGGAAGACCTCAACCAGTTGCGCGACCAGAGCGAGGCATTCCTGATCCGGGAGGACATCGAGTTGCCGGCCTACCTCGATCCGCAGATGGTCACGCGCCAGGCGTTCGACAAAGTGGGTAGACTCAAGGGTTTTCCCACCACCTTCGTGATGGACCGCCAAGGAGTGATTCGCAACGTGTGGGTCGGCTATGCCCCGGAAGTCCCCGAGCAGATCGACCAGTGGGTCGCCCAATTGCTGGCGGAAAAGGCCCCGTGAGGCTGGCGGCTCAGCGGCGGCGCGAAACGGCGGCCGACCGGCGTGGTCTGTTCGGTGTGCGCTGACCTTCCGGGGCGTGCCGGAGCATTCGCACGCAGTAGGAGTTCAGGCTTTCGCCCCTGCGCAACGCCTCAATCGCAAGCTGCTTGTGCAACTCTCTTCCAACGCGGACCACAAACTTCCCCGAGTAATCCTTCCCCGCGGTCGCCTCGGGCAACGGCTCGCCGTCTTCCTCATAAACGCGAATCCACTCATCCACGATGCGGCAGAGTTCTTTGTAGACCTTGCCTTCGTCGTCGCCGTGCACTCCGCCGAGCATCAGGCCCGGGCAGCTGCCCACGTAGCACTGGTCTTCCTCGGACCACTCGACGATCTTCAGATAACGGTCACTTGTTTTCACTGCGGACCTCCTCAAGGGCCTTCTCGACGTCCCGCTCCTGGTACGGCTTGGCATCGTCCCCGGGGTTGCCGCTCACAGTGATCCGGACACCCACGGGGTGCTTGAAGTTGCGATGGCTTCCTTTGCCACCGCGGCTCACGAAACCGGCGGACTCCAAGTCCCGGATAAGCTCCCGGATCTTCCTGGGCATGGCTATATAATACTATTATAGTACTACTCCGTCAAGTTGGCCAGGGCTGGGCGGTCAAATGCTTGGATAGGACCCGTGCGGCCGCCGCGGGGTCAGGGGCGTCCAGCACCGCCCCGCTCACGGCAATCCGGCGAATGCCGGTTTGCAGCACCTCGGCGACGTTCTCCGGGCCGATGCCGCCGATGGCAAAGGCCGGCAAGCGGATCTCGGCCGCCACCGCGCGGAGCAACTCCAGTCCGGGGAACTGATCGAACTGCTTCGTCTCCGAAGGAAACATCGGCCCAACGCCAATGTAGTTGGCCCCATCGAGCACCGCTTGCCGGGCCTGCTCGATCGAGTGCGTCGAAACGCCCACGAGCGCATCGGGACCCACAATCGTCCGAGCGTCCTTGACCGATACCTCCTCCTGGCCCACGTGAACTCCGTCGGTGCCGGCCAGCACGGCCAGATCCGGGCGATCGTTCATGATGAACGGTACACCCACAGCTCGGGTTGCCTCGCGCAGGGCTCGGGCACGCTCCAGCAGCCGGCGGTCGTCGAGCTTCTTGTCTCGAAGCTGGATCATTTGGGCCCCGGCGCCGATCAACGAGCGGGCCATCGCCACGAACTCATCGAGGTTCGCGCGGCCGTCCAAAAGGACGTAGAGCCGCACGCCGGCGAGTTTCTGAAGGCTGGCCCGGGTAATTTCCACGGCCCGCTGGAGCGTGTAGCTCTGGTAGCGGAGCTGCTCCAGCCGGGCAGCGGCGGCCGGGTCGAGGGTTTTTCCGAATTCCTCCAGGCTGCGAAGCGACTCCTGGAGCCGCGAGAAGTTGGCCGCCAGCACGTCCGCCATGTCCCGGCGGCTTTGTTCGGTCGGGGTTGTCAGCGTGGTGCCCACGTCGGCCTGGGTTTCCCGGGCCGCCAAGCGCTCCTGAAACGAAACGCCCGCCAGCACGGCCCCCAGGCCGTGCCGAAGGTGTTTGCACTGCTCGGTCAAGTGGCGGTCGTCGAGCCCGAAGCGGACGTAGTCCTCTACGACCCGAAGTCCCTCTTGGGCGCGGTTGGCTGCGGCGTCGATCACCCGCAGGATCCGCATTCGGTCGGTGCTGCAAAGCCCAGGGGTTGCAACCCCTGGGCTTTGTTGTGACTCGTCGGCCGGGAAGTCCACGGGAGATCCCATCTCGTTGGAAAGTCGCTGTCGGCTGTGGCTATAGAGTTGGCGGATCTCCGCCTCGATCGTGTCCGGATCAAGCCCCCGCTCCCGCAGCCATCTCCCCACGTCGTGGCCGGCCACCGCCAGCCCGAAGAGCACGTGCTCGGTAGCCAGAAAGGCGGGCTCAAGATGGCCCAAGAGCCGCCGGCTCGCAGCGGCCAGCGACGTTTGCACCTCGCGGGAGAATCGGCGGACGGGAGCGCCGCTCTGGGCCGCCGGCCGCGGTGGTGTTTCCGGCTCGGCCCGCGCCGGGACGCGGCCCTCCGAGCGGCTAAGACCGGGCCAGCGGAGGTGAACCGCCGCGGGGTCGATCCCGCAGCGGGCAAGCATGATCGCCGCCCGACATTCCGGCTCCGCCAACAGCCCTAGGAGCAGCGAGGGGGCCTCCAACTCTTCCGAGGCATTCGCCGTGGACCACGCCGCCGCTTCGACCAAGGCCCGCTCGACTGCCGCCGTGAACGTCACTTCCATAGGCCCAAGTCTCGCAAGAAGGGCCCCCGTCCGCAAGCTGGCACAAGGGAAGCACTTATGATCCTAAACCGAAGGGAGACTTTTAGTTGCCTTGATTCCCCCCAGCCCAAGAGCTACAATTCCGTGGCCGGTGGTCGGGGTTTGCCGCCGCCGTGAGGGAACGGAACGCCATGGGCAGGACGCCGTGGGCGACATATCTTTGGCCGGGACTACCCCAATTGTGGAGACAAGGCTCGTGGTCGGCCTTGGCTCTGGCCGTTGGGGCCGCCGTCCTGGTCAACGTGGCCTTGGCGGGGAGCCTGGTGTGGAGCGAACTCCTTCCTCCGGCAACGCGTAACGCAGCATGGGGTGCGGTGCTGGTGGTGTGGGTGGGCTCGGCCGTCGTCGCCCGCGCGGCCCGGCAGCGCGATGCCGCGCGGCAGCACGCCCGGGCCGCCAGCGATGCGTACTTGGAGGCTTTGGATCATTACCTGAAAGGCAATTGGTTCGAGGCGGAGTGCTTGTTGAGGGAATTGCTCCGCCGAAACCCGCGGGACTTGGAGGCCGGCCTGACGCTCGCGACGCTCCTGCGCCACACCGGCCGGCTGGAGGAGTCGCTCGAAGAGCTCAACCGGCTCGAGCGATTCGACGGATGGGAGCGGTGGGCCATGGAGATCGGCCGCGAGCGGGCCCTGGCCAGCGCGGCCCGCGAAGGCGAAGTCGGCGGCCGTGGAGACGTTGTGGCGGAGGCATCGGCGGAAGACGGCGGCGAGAAGCCGGCCGCCGTCTGAACGGTGGCCGGCGCCGGATGGCACGCGAACCAGAGAGGGCATCCAACGGAGAACTGGAATGTACGAGCGATTCACTGACCGCGCCCGGAAGGTCATGCAACTGGCCAACCAGGAAGCCCAGCGGTTTAACCATGAATACATCGGCACGGAACACATCCTCCTCGGGCTGATCAAGGAGGGGAGCGGCGTTGCCGCCAACGTGCTGCGCAACCTCGACGTCGACCTGCGGAAGATCCGCCTCGAAGTCGAGAAGCTGGTGCAGAGCGGCCCCGACATGGTCACCATGGGCAAGCTCCCGCAGACGCCGCGGGCCAAGAAGGTCATTGAGTATTCGATGGAGGAGGCCCGCAACCTCAATCACAACTACGTCGGCACCGAGCACATCCTGCTCGGGCTGTTGCGCGAGCAGGAGGGGGTCGCGGCGCAGGTGCTGATGAATCTCGGCCTGAAACTGGAGGACGTGCGGGAAGAGGTCCTCAACCTGTTGGGCCACGGCATGGAGAGCGGCGAGGGCTCGGAGCGGGCCGGGGGCACGGGCGGCGGGGGGGAATCGCCGCGGGCCGGCAAGTCCAAGACCCCCGCCCTGGACAGCTTCGGCCGCGATCTGACGGAACTTGCCCGGCAGAACAAGCTCGACCCCGTCATCGGCCGCGAAAAGGAAATCGAGCGGACCATGCAGATTCTCAGC
>CAYGZA010000264.1:0-9639 GCA_964354135.1 uncultured Planctomycetaceae bacterium | reverse complement strand
AGATCCTGGCCCGGCAAGGCGTCGGCGGGCTGCTCGCCCGGACAGTCACGGCCCGGCTCTGAACCCTGAATCCTGAACGCTAACGGAGAATCCACCATGTCCGCCCCAGAATACGCGATGCTGGGCGAAGTCCGCTGGGCGCGCCCGCCGCGGGGAAACGAGGGCGACCAGCGCCTTCCCCGCCTCACGCCCTACGGCGAAGAGAGCGTCCAGCTCCTCACCCAGCCCCGCTGCAGCGTCGCCGACGAGGGCTCCTACTACGTCGCCACCAACCCGACCCCGGGGACCGCGATCGCCCACGTCGTATCCGCCGCGGTCTCCGAGACGGCCGGCTACGTCCTGGCGATCCGCAACGGCGACGCGGTCAACGGCCTGCGGATCTACCTCGACTATCTCCGGCTGATCTGCACCACGGCCCCGGCCGCGGCCACGCGCGGGGATTTCTTCCTGAAGATCGGTCCCGCCGCGCTCTGGGCTTCGGGCGGATCGCCGATCATCCCGGTCTCCGTCACCTCCGACAAGGGCGCCGCCTCGATCGCCATGGTCAAGTTCGGCGCCTTGACGACGGTCGCCGATCCCAACGCCCGGCTCGTCGCTCGCGGGATGCTCCGCGCGGTGATCCCGGTCGTCGGGGACGAGTGGATTTTCAAGTTCGACGGCCTGGACGCCGGCGCCGGCTCGTTGGGCGGGTCGGTCCCGCTGCGGATGCCGATCGCGTGCCCGCCGGTGATCCTCGGCCCGGGACACAGCCTCGGCCTCCAGGTCTGGTACCCGTCGAACGCCGTCACCCCGGCCGAATACGAGTT
This sequence comes from uncultured Planctomycetaceae bacterium, assembly GCA_964354135.1. GTDB lineage: Bacteria > Planctomycetota > Planctomycetia > Pirellulales > Thermoguttaceae > CAYGZA01. The sequence continues at coordinate 8,833 of CAYGZA010000264.1, read as the reverse complement.
CGAGCTTGGCTGGTGGGAGCGGTGAAGGAGTGGAACCGCAGATGGACGCAGACAAACCCTGACCACAAAGGCACGAAGACACAAAAACTGAATTGTGCCTTAGTGCCTTTGTGGTGAGCCTCAGCTTGCCTCTTCACGATTCTGAAAAGGACCACATGATGCCCAAAGAAATGAAGCTTGAGACCGAAGCCTTGAACCTCGACGCGATGGGCGAAGAGGCGACCGCGAGCTACCGCGGCATGGTTCGTAAGCAGGCCCAGGGCGAGCCCATCGACCCCAGGAAGCTACAGCCCATCCTGGTTTTGGCGGGCCGGGGCCTCGACGCCTTCCGCGCCGACGCCGGGCGACTGAAGGAGCGTTTTCAGGCGACCGCCCAACTGGAGCTTGCCGATTCGGATGCAACCGCGGAGGAAATCAACGCCGCACAAAAGCGCCTGAGGGGGCTGGAGGCCGAACGAAAAACCTTGATGGAGGACCTTGCGCGACGTGCGACTGAGCTTAACGAAAAGATCGCGGCCGCGCAATCGGAAGTCCTAAAGAAGTCGGGCGGGCCGGGCGAGCTGCGCGCCCAGGCCGTCCGGACCCTGCACGCGACGGCCGCCCCCAGCCTCGCCGACGAGCTCCGCCGGTTGGAGAAGGCAACCAGAGACGCCCAGTACAAGAGACTCGCGTCGAAAACCCGGGGTCCGGCCTTATCGAAACAGGCGGCTAAAGAGGAAGAGCGGGCCGCGCAGAAGGCCGCGGAGATTGGGGCCCTCGTCTTGGAGCCGTTTGACGGCATGGCCTGGTCCTGAGGGCGGTTGTTGGCTTTCGCCCGGGCCCGGCGACGGCCGTCTCCTTCGCCGGTTATCCCGGGCCCGGGCCTTGAGAAACGAATCACGAAAACACGAGACCACGAAGGCGGGCAACCGGAACACCCATTTTATCGTTTCGTGCTTTCGCGATTCAACTCCCTTGACGGAAAGGCGAATCACGAAAACACGAGAGCACGAAGGCGGGCAACCGGAACACCCATTTCATCGTTTCGTGCTTTCGCGATTCAACTCCCTTGACGGAAAACCGATGTCCTCGACCCAACCCGGAAAGAGAGACTGGAAAGCCGATGCCGCGGACCTGATCGGCCTGGTCGATCCTGACCAGTCCGGCCGGCCCGTGTATCTCCTCGACGCCAGCGAGGTGGGCTTGGATTTCCGAATCCCCCGTCGGATTTCCGGTTTCACCGGGCCATACCTCTGGCTGCGTCTCTGGCACATTCTGAAGCCGCACTGGCGGGGGCCGGGCTTCACGGCGGTCATTCGGGCGGCGAGGCGCCCGGTTCGGAAGGTTTTGGCGGTGGTCCTGCACGAGCTGGCGCATCACCTGCTGGACCACCCCAGGCCGGGCGCGCTTAGCGTGCTGGCGATGGACGAGCTGGCGGCGATTCTGCCCTACGGCCGCGGCTCGACGCCGCCGGAGCGCGTGTCGGGCCGGCCGCCGGGATCGCTTCCTTGGGCCGGCCACGGGAGCGAGTTTCTCCGCGTGCTGGTCCACGTCGCATTTCGCTCGTGGCGCTACTTCGGCGGCGACTTGTTGGACATCGCCGGGCAGGATTATGGGCTCTCGTCGCCCCTGGCCTACCAGGCGGCCCTCGGGGATGAGCCGCGGCGCCGGGCCGGCGAGCCCCTGGCCGCGATCGCGGCGACCCAACCGCCGCCGGAGTATGCAGAGTTTACTCGAGAAGACGAAGCCCGCGCGGCCCGCCTCTGAAAAAGGAACCCTTCCCATGGCCGGACCTGAAATCGCCGTACTCCTGACCGCCAACGAAACCGCCCTTCTGGCCGCCCTGGCCCGGGTCGAGGCCAAGAACAAGCAGCTCGAGGAGGGGTTCCACAAGACTCGCAAGGCCGCTCAGCCCATCGGCGATCACTTGAAGGCCCAACTCGTCACGATCACCAGCATGGTCGCCGGATACCTTTCGCTCAATACAGCCATTCACTTGGTGGTGGGCTCTCTGAGGGAAAAGGAGGAGTTAGAAAAGAAGTCGGCCCAGCATGCGATCGGCCTCGCGGAGCCCCAAGCCGCGTTCCTTTGGCAACGCGGCGCGAAGAACCAGGAGGAGCAGGTCGCGGCGCTGAAAAGAGTCGAGGCTATTGCCGCCGCCACGAAGCCCAAGGGCGGCATCGCCACGGTCTACAGGGCTTCGACCGCCGCCATGCAGGCAGCGGGCCCAGAAGACTTTGAGGGCGCGATGCGGGCGACGGAGACGGCCCTCAAGTTCGCGCCTCAGCAGCCAGAGGGCGCTATCGCGCTTGCCGGTCTTATCCCGGATATCGCGAAGACGACCGGCGGAGGTGAGAAGGAGAATCTGGCCCTTATCCTCAAGACGAAGAAATTGGCGCACACCAAGGATCTCGAATCCTTGTCCTCGGACCTGCTCCCGTCGATTATCGCTCTCGGAAGAAAGGGCGCGACCCCCGAGGAGGCCGTGGCCCTAACGACGGGAATCCAACAAGCATTGCCCGGCTCCAGCAAGAAGGCGGTCAGGGGAGTCGTCAACCAGTTAATCGAGGCCCTGGAGAAAGAACTTCCTGAAAAGGACGTATTCAAGTGGGACGAGCGCGGGCGAAAGCGGCTCGTGACCAAGGGCACCGGGCTCAAGACGCCCATCGAGCAGCTTGAGTATCTCCGGAAAAATCAGGAGGCCGCCGAGAAGTTCATGGGGAAGGCCGGCCTTGGCGAACCGGCGGCGGGGATCACCGAGGAGTTGCTCGGCATGGGGACCGGCCAAGCCGGGAAGTTCTACCAGCGCGGGCTGAAGGAGCCCATTCCCGATGTTGACCAGCAAATGGCCTTACTTCGAAAGCCTTTCGAGCAGCACGCGGCCGCAATTGATCGACTCCAGGAATCCGAGATTGAGGAATTGCGAAAGGGTATCGCAGGCAAGGAACGGACGATCGCGGGACTCTTGAGCCGAGAGAAACGCAATGTCCTTGTGGGCGAAGCGAATGTCCCGTTTGTGGAAAGAAAACTCATCGGTATCGAGGGAGTGACCAGGAGGGAATTGGCAGGACAACCCCCGGAGGAGGTCGAGGGCGAAATCACGCGGCGCCTCATCGCGGACCTTGAGAAACCGACAGAATGGAAACGAGTGCCTAGTGAAGCCGCCACGCGACGGAGAAAAAGGAATTTTCTCCCTGGGATTGGGAAGGAGTGGGCCGAGGTCCCGAAGCCCGCCGAAGAAATGGAGAAAGGTAGGGAGACCGCGGACGTTCTGAAACGGTACCTGGAACTACAACTCGAAGAGGCGCGAGCAATGCGTGCCGATATACAAGAACAGAAACTGGAACTGCAAAAGCAAACTGCCCTCCTCCAGAAGCAGCAGGCCCAGCCCTCGGCCGCCGCGGCGCAGGACAACGTCCGGCAGCACGGCGTCCCAGCGAACTTCTGAAGGAGACGCAAACATAGAGGCGAAGAGGCAAGCCACTTGAAACCGCATTGCACGAGCTTGTCTCTTCACGTTTTCCCCAACCCCCAACCCCTGACCCCTGACCCCTACGATGTCCCGATCGCACGCCAGGCGCAACGCCCGGGGCCCACGCGGGGCGTTTTGGAGGGTAGGTCCCCGAGGTCCATTTGGCCGCCGATCGTCGCGCTGACGCGATCCTGGGAGGTCGCCAAACGAGGGGTCAGGGGCCAGGGGTTGGGGGATGGGAAAAACGGGAAGGCGGGGAAAGTTGAAGGATGAAGGAGGAAGGGGCAATGACCAATGACCAAGGAAGGGGGAAAGTCTCAAGCTCCAATGACCAAGGAAGATTCGGCGATCGTACTCTCCCCTTGAACCTTGGTCATTGAAGCTTGGTCATTGGGCCTTGGGCCTTTTTTCCCCGACCCCCAGTTGACAGCGGCAAACCGCGGAGGCACAATCGGCGGCGTAAGAAGCCCGAAGGGCATATCGAGGAACCTGTTGTGTTGCGTTTCACGTTTCTCCAAAACGCACGGCGATGGCCGGTTTGGTCTGGGTGCTCCGCAAGGACGCCCGCGCGGTCTCGATACCGCGTTTACGAGACCCAACCGGCCTTCGCCGTTTCTTGGCCCGCAGTCTCGCGGGCAGGAGGTTCACCTATGGCCCGAAGATCTCGCAAGCACGCGGTCTACTTGGTCGAGACCCCACCCGACTTTGATCCCCCGAGGCCCTGGACGCTGCCGTCGCAGATTCTGGGCGGCCGGCTCTTCTTGTCCCACGTGACGATGGGCGAGGCCCTGACCGTCGCCCACTCGTTCAACGACAACGCGATGGGAAAAGGTCTGAGCGGTCGCACATGGGCCGTCGCCTGCCGGCGCGGGCACTTCCAGTTTGTCCCGCACAACGAGCGCGCCGACCTCGTTGCCGTGGCGGAGCGGTGGGACCGGCTGCCCAACGACGTGCAATCGCGGATCACGCAACTTGCCGTGGCCGCGATCCCCGGAGGCAACGGCAATGGCCGCGCCGGGGCGCGCGTGGGAGTCGGAAAGGGAGCGGCGGCCGCCCTCGCCGCGATCGGCGAGGAGGTCCGCACCGCCACGATCGCGGAGCCGGGCCCGCACGCCGGAAACGGCGATGCCGCCGGCGACGTGGACGTCCACTTGCCGGCCGGCGACGTGGACCTGGCCGGCGCTTCCGCGGTCCTCGCGACCGAAGGAGGTGCCCTCTGAACGAACTCACACCACAACCGACCGACTGGCACCAACTCCCTGACCCACACGAAGCTACCTGTTCGATTTGCGGCTGCCCAAGCGAGGCGGTCCGCTACGGGGGCTGTATCAAGGGCTACGGGCCCGGGGTAATCCATCGGGCCCGCATGGAGGGCGATCCTCCGGAAGCCCGCTGGCTTGTGAAAGTCCGGCTGAATTCGCTCCGTGCGATCGCCGCGGACGGCACCAGGCTGGCGGACAACTTCCAGCCGAGCGAAAGAATCTGCCGGCGGATCGTGGACGCTGCCCGCTTGATCGCCTTCGGACTGCCGGCGACAAAGGCGGCCGCGAAGCTCGGGGTCAAGGAGGGCACTCTCTACAAAACGATCGAATCCCACCGGCCCCGCTTCCTCCGCGAGGTGGACCGCGCCAAAGCGGAGGGCGCTCCTTTCCCGTCCACGTGCGCCGAATCGTACACGAGGTCGGACATCCCCGAGTGGGTCCGCAGCGGGGTTCGCGCCGCGACGGCCTTAATCGCCCGGGGAGTGACACAGCCGGAAGTAATCCGCTCCTTGCAGCTTCTCCCTCATACGATCGAAGAGTGGCAAGCCCGCTATCCGGCCCTCTGGAATGAGGAAATGCACTCCGCGATGGAACGCTCCGTAAGCGCCGTGCGAGAAGCGGCCGGGACACCCGCCTTTGCCGACGATCCGGACGGTTGCCGTCGCCAGGCGCGAATCGCTGAGCGGTGGCTCAAGGCCCGGGGGCAAGCCCTCTTCGATGGCAAACCCGAGCAGAAGACGCTCTGCTCCTTCTTTCGCGAGTATTACTGCCCGCTCCGCTTGGCCGATGCCTCCCGAAAAGGCTTGCGACGTTACGAGCAGATCCTCCGGGTGTGGGCGTTGGCGACGGGGGACCCGCCCATTCGGGAGATCACCCGAATCATGCTCGCCGAGTTCCGCAACCATCTAACCGGGGTCCGCGGCAAGCCAGGGCAGCGCCTCTCGACGAACAGTGTGCGGGGCTATCTTCGGCACCTGCAAAGCGTCTTGGACCTGGCCGGCCCGCCGGCCCGGGGCAATCGCGATGGGGCCGGGCTCCTTGACCAGGTGCCGTGGATCAAGCCTCCCCGAGCGGAAATCCACCTCCCGCGGATCGCTCCTCCCGAGCACCTCGACGCCTGTTACCGCGCCGCGGGCGGTATGGATTGGCCCGTGGTTGCCGGCGTCGAGCCGGCAGCCTGGTGGCGCTGTCTCTTGGTGCTCGTTTTCAATACGGGGTTGCGCAAGCGGACCGTCTTCGAGCTGCGCTGGGAGCACATCGACTGGCAACGATGCCGCATCGTGATCCCTGCCTGCCACATGAAGTCGGGTCGGCCATTGATCGCCGTTCTCAACACGATCGCCCAAAGGTACCTTCTGAGCATCCGCACTGACCGGGTTTTGGTTTTTCCCAGATCTTCCGACAAGACCTACTACAAGGCGTGGCACCGCCTCGAGAAACTGGCGGGGATCCCGGCGAGCGAATACTTCGGCCTGCAAAACATCCGCAAGACCAATGCGACGGCGTTGTGGGAGAATAGTCCGGAGGCGGCGAGATTGACCTTGGGGCACACCACGGATCGGGTGACCAGGGAGTTTTACATTGCCGGCCAGGGCATGATCGCCCGGGCCCTGGAGGCCCTGCCCCAGCCGGGGGCGTTTATGGAAGCGATGGGAGGAATGACGCGATGAATGCCGAAACCAAACGCAAACTGACCCTACTGTACCGCAATTGGCTTGGCGGCGGACGGAGTGATTTGGGATTGCCCTTTAGCTTGGGCGACCTGATCGTCCAAGCTGGCAAGTTTCGGAGACTCGGCTTGTCTCCGGCTGAGCACGCCGACGTTCTTGGCATCCCGCTGGAGTTCGCCGAGGATCTGGGTGCGGCGTTTGATGAGGGGGTTACCGATAAGGAACTCCAAGAGTTAGCGACGGCGAGAGTCCCGGCCCGCAAGCCTCGGCGAAACGGAGGGTGAGGCGATCGCGGGCCAGAGCTGACAAAGGGGCAGAAGCGTTGTAGGCGAAGCCGCCCACGCCGGCGGGTGCGGTTCTCCGTGCGGATCGCGGGGAGCCGCCCCGCCGGCCCTGGGTCCGCGGGGGAAAGTTCCTGCCGACCATTGGTCGGCGTTGGCAACTTCCGCCGGCCCTGGGTCCGCGGGGGAAAGGATGAAGGATGAACAGGGCCGAGAGGCGAGAGACGAGGGGCGCGGGCGGATCGGTGCTCGTCCCTCGTCCCTCGACTCTCGTCTCCAGGGCCCCTTGTTGACCGTCGAGGAAGCGTTTACCATCGAACCGTTCCTTTGCCGCGCCGGCGCGGCCCGGACTGACAGCCGGGCCCGCCGGTACGGCGTCTGTCAGGAGGCTTTTCCACATGGCCAGTCTCATCAAGGACCCCAACGGCCGCCGGCGGATCCGCTTCACCGCTCCGGACGGCAAACGCAAGACCATCCGCCTGGGCCGAATGGTCCAGAAGCACGCCGAGGCATTTCAGCATCGGGTCGAATCCCTCCTTTCCGCAGCGGCCGCCGGCTACTCGATCGACGATGAAACCGGCCGATGGTTGGCGGGTCTGGATGAAGGGATGGCCGGCAGATTGGCCGCGGCGGGCTTGATCCCAAGGCGAACGTCTCGCAGGCTGGAGGCCGTCGCCCTGGGCGATTTCCTCGACCAGTACATCGGGGGCCGCGCCAATCTGAAGCCAAACACGGCCCGCAATTACCTGGTGACCAAGAAGCATCTTCTGGATTACTTCGGAGTCGAAAAGCCGCTTGCCGAAATCTGCCCGGGCGATGCGGATCAGTGGTGCGACGGCCTCTTGGCCGCGGGTATGTCCCCGGCCACACTCGGACGCGAAGTGAAGCGGGCCCGGCAGTTTTTCCGGGCAGCGGTACGGCGGAAGCTGATTGCTGAAAACCCGTTCGCTGACGTGGCGGCCCCACCCCAGGTGAATCCCGCCCGAGAGCACTTCGTCACCCGCGAAGTGGCGCAGAAGGTCATAGACGCCTGCCCCGACGCGGAGTGGCGGTTGCTCTTTGCCCTGGCCCGCTACGGCGGGTTGCGGATTCCTTCAGAGGCTCTCGGGTTGCGCTGGGTGGACGTGAATCAAGGGCGGCTGACGGTGTGGAGTCCGAAGACGGAGCGCCTCCCTGGGGGGCAGTCGAGGATCATCCCGCTGTTTCCGGAGATACGGCCCTACTTGGAGGAAGTTTTCGACCGTACCGAGCTGGGCAGCGTGTACATGCTGCCGGCATTCCGTCAACGGGGAGCGGCCGTCAACCTGCGGACGAGGCTGGAACGGATCATCTATCGGGCCGGCTTGGTCCCGTGGCCCCGCCTCTGGCAGAACTTGCGGGCAACCCGGGAGACGGAATTGAGCGAAAGCCACCCCCTGCACGTGGTCTGCCAGTGGATCGGGAACACGGCACGGATAGCCGCTGCCCACTACCTCCAAGTGACGGATCGGGACTTCGACCGGGCTGTCGGGGCGAAAAACCAGGCGGGGGGGGATCCAAATGCGGGCCGAAATGCGGGCCGAAATGCGGGCCATCAAGAGGCGGGGGGGGGCCAAAATGCGGGCCAGCAAGAGGCCGCAGAGAATCGCAGGGAATCGCAGGAAACGCCGCAAGCCCCTGGAAACCAAGGACTTGTGCCAATCGGTGCGACTCCTTACATCCCCTTGCGAGACGGGTCAATACCCCCAGGGGGAGTCGAACCCCCGTTCTCGGACTGAGAACCCGATGTCCTAGGCCACTAGACGATGGGGGCCACTCTGAGGGAATCTCCCTGGGCAACTCCACGCAAAGACCGCACAATTCTCAGGTTACGAGGCCGACGCCTTCCGCCGCCTCAATGTCACCAGCCCGCATCGGGCACCGGCCCAGTGAGTTGACCAACGAGACTGCACATTTCTATCGCGCGTCCCAGGGGCTGTCAATTGGCCTCGCGGAAATGCTCGTCGAGCCACTTCTTCCACTCGGAGATATTGTGCGGGCCCGACTCCGCTCGATTGCGTTCCTCAGTGCTCCGGAGCATTTGCACCGTGAGGGGGTCCCGGATCCTGTCTCGAATCGGCCAAAGCTGGGCCAGCGCAGCCGCCGACTCCTGGTACCTGCCCAGCAACGAGAGCACTCCGGCCCGGCCTG
>CAYGZA010000263.1:0-9662 GCA_964354135.1 uncultured Planctomycetaceae bacterium | reverse complement strand
TATTGGCTGGAGCTTCTCGTTGAGGCCAACATCGTTGCTGCCAGGCGGCTAGCCGACCTGTGCCGCGAGGCGGAGGAATTGACCGCCATCCTGACCTCCGCCGTGCTCACCGCGAAGCGACGAAAGAAGTGACCATGTTCCTCACTTCATCCTTCATCCTTCATCCTTCATCCTTCTAGTGTTCGCTCGCGCCACAACCTGGTGGACCATCCTGCGGGTCAGCATCGAAGAGCGGCTGGTCTACCGGGGAGACTTTGCGCTGGGGACGCTGATGCGGTTCCTCCCCATCGTCACGCAGATCTTTCTCTGGGGGGCGGTCTTCGAGGCGATTGGGGCCGCCCGCCGCGGCGTCGATTCGGTCGCCGGCTATTCCTATCACGACTTCATCGCCTACTACCTCCTGACGATGATCAGCCGGGCCTTCTCCAGCATGCCCGGCCTGGCCTCCGGGATCGCCCGCGACATCCGCAATGGGACCGTCAAGAAGTACCTCATCCAGCCGATCGACATGCTGGGCTTCCTGCTCCTCTACCGCACGGCCCACAAGCTGGTGTACTACCTCGTGGCGGCGGTGCCCTTCGCGCTGGTCTTCTGGCTCTGCCGGGGCTATTTCCGCGGCTGGCCCGATGCCCTCACGATGGCGGCCTTTCTTCTCTCCCTGGTCATGTCGTTCCTCTTGGGGTTTTTCCTGGAGGCCACGCTCGGCATGATCGGTTTCTGGTTCCTGGAGGTCAGCTCGCTCCTGTTCGTCTACATGCTCTTCAGCTTCTTCTTCTCGGGGCACATGTTCCCGATCGACATGCTGCCGGGCATCTGGGGAACGCTCGTGAAGCTCTTGCCGCTTCAGTACCTGGCCTACTTCCCGTCGGCCGTGTTCCTCGAAAAGGTCACCGGCGCGGGGCTCGCGGTGGGCTTGCTGGTGCAGTTCGGCTGGGTCGTGTTCTTTGTGGTCGCCGCCCGAGTGACGTTCCGCCTCGGGGTCCGGCAGTACAGCGGCTTTGGAGGATGAGAGACGATGAGCGACCACCCCTCCTACTTCCGCGTCTTCTGCACCTTCGCCCGCAACAGCCTCGTGCGGGACATGACCTTCCGCACCAATTTCCTGCTCGACACGATCTCGTCGATCTCCTGGGTGGCGATCAACCTAGGCTTCTACCTCCTGATCTTCCAGCACACGGAGATGATCGGCGACGGCACCGGCTGGGGGAAATGGGAATTCTTCTTGTTCCTCTCCACCGGGCTATTGATCAACAGCACCGTGCAGGCCCTGTTCATGACCAACGCCGACGAGCTGAGCGAGCTGATCCGCACCGGGGCGATGGATTTCGTGCTGCTCAAACCGATCGACGCCCAGTTTCTCGTCTCGCTCCAGCGGATCGAATGGTCGTCGGCCGGCAACTTCGTTTTCGGGCTCGTGCTCCTGGTTTGCAGCCTGTTCCAGTTGGGCTACGCACCGGGTCCCGTGGTGGCGGTGCTCTATCTGGTGTACGTGGTCTGCGGGGTGGCGATCCTCTATTCGCTCATGATCGCCATGGCCGCTTCGAGCGTGTGGCTGGGGCGAAACCAGAACCTCTTCGACTTCTGGTTCTACATCACCAACTTCGCCCGGTACCCGATGGAGATCTACAGCGGGCGTTTCGGCACGCCGCTTCGGTGGTTTTTCACGTTCATCATCCCGGTGCTCGTGGTGATCAACGTGCCGGCGCGGTTCCTGGTCCAGCCGCTGGCGCCGCATTCGGCCGCCGACTGGCTCCTGCCGGCCTTTGCCCTGGCCGCCGCGGTGCTGAGCCTCGTCGCATCCCGGTGGGTGTTCAAGAGGGCCCTGATGAGTTATCGTAGTGCGAGCAGTTAGGGTATCGAGCAAGAGGCGAGAGAAATGGTCGCATGCACTCCTCTCTGGGGCATCGGCATCGACACCGCTCTGTGCGTCTTGTTCTCTTTTATCGTTGTCGTGTGGTTCGGGGTATGCCTTGTGGCGACCAAGCGCGGCCCTTGGGGCCGAGCGAGAGGAATGTGGTTTGCCTGGCTCGCGGCACTCGGCCCGTGCATTTTTGCCATACTGTTCTTTTTTCCCATGCAAGCGCGAGGACGCGAGGCCCCCCGGCGAGCACAATGTGCCTGCAACTTGCGCCAGATTCGCGCCGCCCTGGAAAACTACTTCCAGAAACACGGTTGTTATCCGCCGGCTTACACGGTGGACAAGCAGGGCAAGCGCCTACATAGTTGGCGAGTCCTGCTGCTTCCGTTCTTGGACAACGAGTCGCTCTACAATCGCATCCACTTGGATGAGCCCTGGGACAGCCCGCAGAATCAGGCAGTCCTCGGGTCTCCTGCTGAACCCGGCCGTGATCTCCGGTACGGACTGCCGTGTTACCGATGCCCCTCCGACTGGGAGAACGAGAAAGAAACCAACTACGTAATGATCGTCGGCCCCGGCACCATATCCGACGGCCGCGGCTCGACTCGGCCGACGGAGATCACCGATCGCGAAGATCGCACTATCTGTGTGGTTGAGGTTGCCGGAACGGGAATCGCTTGGTACGAGCCCCGAGACCTCTTGTTGGATGAGATGACGTTCCGGATCAATGATCGAGATCGGGAAGGTATTTCGAGCCGCCACCCGGGGATGGCCCACGTGCTGCTATGTGACGGAAGGGTCATGGTGGTCGGGGATTCGACCGATCCCCAGTTGATCCGCGGAATGATCACCATCAATGGCGGCGAGGACGTGAGTGAGTTCTTCAAGGAGCGGGAATGACGGTCACCGGCGCCACCCCAGTATGTCGAACATGAGACTGGCTTTCAGTTCCAACGCCTATACCCGGTTTTCCGTCGAAGAAACGATCCGGCGGATTGCCGACCTGGGATACCGTGGGCTTGAGCTTCTGGCCGACGTCCCGCACGCCTGGCCGGCCGGATTGTTGGAAGAGCGGAAACAGGCGATCCGCGACTGCTTGAAGCGGCACGGCATGGCCATCGCCAACGTCAACGCCTTCATGATGAACGCCGTGGCCGACCCGCGGCAGCCGTATTGGCACCCGTCGTGGATCGAGCCCGATCCGCACTACCGGGCGATCCGCCGCGAGCATACCAAGCGGGCGCTTGCGCTGGCCAAGGAACTCGGCGCCCCCTCCATCCAGACGGAGCCGGGCGGGCCGCTGGAGCCGGGGCGGCCGTGGGCCGACGCCGCCAAGGTCTTCTACGACGAGCTGATGCCCTGCGTCGAGCTGGCCGAGCGGCTGGAGATCCTCCTTCTGATCGAGCCGGAGCCGGGCCTCTTGATCGAGCGGTTCGTGCAGTACCTCGAATTCACCGCGCGGATCGGCTCCCCCTGGGTCGGGCTGAATTTCGACGTCGGCCATGCCTACTGCGTCGGCGAGGAGCCGCAGGACTGGATCGCCCGCATGGCGCCGCACACCAGGCACTACCACATCGAAGACATCGCCCCCAGCCGCGAGCATCGCCACCTGATCCCCGGCCGAGGGGCGATCGACTTCGCGGCCGTCTTTCGGGAAATCACCAAGAGCGGCTACGACGGCTGGATCACGGTGGAGCTCTATCCCTACATCGAGGACCCCGACCACGCCGGCCGGGAAGCGAAGGAGTATCTGGAAGGGGTGATGCGCGGGCGAGACGTGGCAAGTGAAGAGTGACAAGTGAAAAGTGAAGAGTGCAAATTGCAGATTGAAAAGTGCAAAATGCAAATTGGGGATCGCAATTTGGCGAGAGGACTATCCCTATTCCGCTTACCGTCCTCACTCTGCATTCCTCGATTTGCACTCTGCACTCTTCAATTTGCACTTTGCATTTTTCAATTTGCATTCTTCAATTTGCACTTGTCCCCTTGCCCTTGGCGTCTTGCGCCAGCCCCTGTGCCCGTGCCCGTGTCGCTTCTCACGCGGCCGCGTTGTGTGCGGCTGTGTTATGTTAGGAGTCGGGTCGCATGACTGACGAGCCAATGGAACCGGTGAGCCTCGCGTCCCGGCTACGCGCTTATCTCGAACTGGTCCGCCTGCCCAACGTCTTCACGGCGTTGGCCGACGTGACCATGGGGTTCCTCTTCACCCACGAGGCATTCGGCCCGCGCGACGGGTGGATCCTAGGGCTGTTCCTGGCGGCATCGGCGTCGCTCTACGCGGCCGGGGTGGTGCTCAACGACGTGTTCGACCGCGAGGTGGACGCCCGCGAGCGGCCCGAGCGGCCGATCCCCTCGGGCCGGGTCTCTGTGGCGGCGGCACAGCGGCTCGGCTGGGGACTGCTGGGAATCGGCGCCGCGGCGGCGTGCTCAGGGGGGGCGCTCGCGGCCGTCTGGCGCCCGGCGGTCGTCGGGCTCCTCCTGGCCGGCTGCATTGTGCTCTACGACGGGTTCCTGAAGCAGACGCCCCTCGGCCCGCTTGCCATGGGCGGCTGCCGGATGCTCAACGTGCTCCTGGGGATGAGCGTGCAGCCGACTGCCTGGGCCGACCAGCACTGGCTGATCGCCGGGGCGGTCGGGACCTACATCGTCGGCGTCACCTTGTTGGCAAGGAATGAGTCGCAGGAAAGCAGCCGCTGGCAACTGGGGCTGGCATCGTTTGTGGTCCTTGCGGGCATCGGGATGCTGGCGTTCCTGCTCCCGCTCATGGAGGAGCCGGTTGACACGCTCGTGGTCGAGCCGTATCGCTGGTACTTGCTCCTGGGCGTCCTCGGGGCGCTGACGGCCCTCCGCCTGCTTCAGGTAGTGTTCGATCCGTTCCCCGAGCAGGTGCAAGTGACCGTCAAGCACTGTATCCTGTCGTTGGTGATCTTTGACGCGGCGGTGTGCTACGTCGCCCGGGACATCGGCGGGGCGGCGATTGTGCTGGCGTTCTTGGTGCCGGCGGCGCTCCTGGGGCTACGGATACGTTCGACGTGAGAACAAGACTCGCCGCGTAATCGCGGCGGCTAAACTGGCCTCTGGCCCCTGGCCCCTGGCCCCTGGCCCCTAGCCCCTGACCCCTAGCCCCTGATTCCCGTGCTCCTCGGCTACAACACCAACGGACTGGCCCATCACGACCTCCTGGACGCGATTGTGCTCCTCGGCGAGATCGGCTACCGGAGCGTGGCAATCACGATCGACCACGGGGCCCTGGCGCCGGACTCGCCGGAGACGCCCGGTCAGTTACAGAAGGTCCGCCGCATGTTGCGGACGCTCGGCATGCGGTCGGTCATCGAGACGGGGGCCCGGTTCCTCCTCGATCCCCGCGAGAAGCACGAGCCGACGCTGGTTTCTTCGGACGCGGCGGCGCGGGCCCGGCGGGTCGAGTTCTACAAGCACGCCATCCGCTGCGCCGTGGAGCTGGAGAGCGACTGTGTTTCGCTCTGGTCGGGTGTCCCGGAGCGACTGGTCCCCCGCGACTTGGCAACCGGCTGGCTTGTGCAGGGCTTGAAAGAGGTGCTCGACTACGGGGCAGGGCGGGGGATGCTCGTCGCCTTTGAGCCCGAGCCGGGGATGCTCATCGACTCGATGGCCCGCTACGAGGAACTCCTCCGCCTCGTCGATGCCCCGAACTTCAAGCTCACGCTCGACGTCGGCCACCTCCAATGCCGGGGCGAGGTGCCGATTCCCGATTTCATCCGCCGCTATGGCCCGCGGCTGGCGAACGTTCATATCGAGGACATGCGGGCCGGCGTCCACGAGCACCTCATGTTCGGCGAGGGCGAGATCGACTTCGCGGGGGTCTTGCAGGCCCTGGCCGAAGTGGGTTATCAAGGAGGCGTCCACGTGGAGCTGAGCCGCCACAGCCGCGAGGCCCCGGAAGCGGCTCGCCGGGCATACGAATTCCTGAGTCCCTTGATGGAAAGGCGGTCGCCGCCTGATGGCTGAAAACGTGGTGCTCTTGTCGGTCCCGGGGTTGCGGGAAAAGGACGTGGCGGTCATGCCGCACCTGCGGGAGCTGACGGCCGGCGGCGAGATCGCCGATCTCGTGCCCGGCTTCCCCTGCGTGACCTGCCCGGTGCAGGCCGGCATGACCACGGGCAAACACCCCAATGCCCACGGCGTGGTGGCCAACGGCTTCTATTGGCGGGATCGCCGCGAGGTGGAAATGTGGACCTCGCCCAACGACTGCATCGAGAAGCCGCAGATTTGGGACCTCCTTTCGCACCACGAGGCGGGGCTCACCTCCGCCGTGTGGTTCCCCTTGCACGGCAAGGGCTGCGAGGCGGACTACGTCTGCACGCCGGCCCCGATCCACAATCCCGACGGCTCCGAGTCGCTCTGGTGCTACACGCGGCCGATCGAGCTTTACGGCACGCTCCGTGACCGGTTGGGGCACTTCCCCCTGATGCACTTCTGGGGCCCGATGGCCAACCTGAAATCGACGGCCTGGATCCTGGAGTCCGCCCTGTACGCCGCCAAGACGTGGCGGCCCAACCTGTTCTACATCTATCTCCCGCACCTGGACTACGACGCCCAGCGCCACGGCCCGGATAGCGCTCAGGCCGATTGCGCCGCGGGCGATTTGGACCGCCTGCTGGGCCGCATTGCCGGCGAGTTCCGCAATGCCTACGACGCGGAGCCGCTGTGGCTCGTGGCGGGCGAATACGCCATTGTGCCGGTCAACCACGTGACGTATCCCAACCGGGTCTTGCGCGAGGCGGGCCTCTTGGCGGTCCGCGAGGAGGCCGACGGCGAGCATCTCGATCTCGCGGCCAGCAAGGCATGGGCCCTGGTCGATCACCAGTTCTCGCACGTCTTCGTGGCCGGCGGCGACGAAAACGCGATTGCCCGCGCGGCCGACCTGTTCCGCGGCCGGCCGGGCATAGCCGAGGTGCTCGTGGGCGACCAGCGGGGCCGCTATCACGTGGACCATCCCCGCAGCGGCGAAGTGATCCTCATTTCCACGCCCGATAGTTGGCAGGCGTACTACTGGTGGCTTTCCGACGACCGGGCCCCGAGATTCGCCCGGACGGTGGATATCCACCGCAAGCCGGGCTACGATCCGGTGGAATTGCACCTCGATTTCGCCACGAAGAGCATCCCGCTGGACGCAACGCTCGTGAAGGGCTCGCACGGTGCCCCCGCGGTGGACCGCAGCCGGCAGAGCGTGATCCTCTCCTCGGTGCCGGGTATACTGCCGGGGACGACGATGGCCGATACCGACGTGTTCGACGTCGTGATGCGGCAGTTCGGTGTCAAGATGCGATGAGGCAGGGGTTAGGGGCCAGGGGTGAGGGAAAACCGTTTAGCCGCCGCGCTTGCGCGGCGCGTCTTGGGGATGCAAGGAGAACCACCGATGAGCAGAATGCTGTGCGTTCGCGTTGCGGTTGTGGGGGTTCTCGTGGTTGCGATGGCAGCGGGTGCGTCGGCGGCCAGCCGGAAGCGCACCGGCGGCGGCAGTCCCGATCCCGCGCGTGTCGCCGAAATCGCCAAGATGCTGCCCGAGGTGCCCCGCGGCGCCGGCCGGCCGATCTCGGATCGCCAAGCATGGGACGCCGTGGCCAAGGCCCCCGGCTTCAGGGAGGTCGTCCCAAGGGCGGCGCGGTCGTTGAAAGAGCCGATGCCCGAGCTGCCCGACGACCTCTACCTGGACTATTCCCGCACCGGAAACCGCGACCGCTACCAGAACGTCTTCTTCAAGCGGCACTCCCGCTGGGCCGGCTTGGTGCTGGCCGAATGTCTGGAGAACAAAGGCCGCTTCCTGCCGGCGATCGACGAGGGCTTGCGGGCCATTCTGGCCGAGAAGACCTGGGTGCTGCCCGCTCACGACGGCGCCCTCAGGAACTTCAAGGGCGACGTGGTAGAGATCGATCTGACCGCGGCGGCCACGGCCGCGACGCTGGCCACCGCCGACTACTGGCTCGGGGACAAGCTCAAGCCCGAGACGCGCAAACTCCTTCGCAGCGAATGGGAGCGGCGGACCTTCGCGCCCTTTGAGGGAGCGGTCACGCAAGGAAAACCCCGGCTGGGATGGCTGACCACCACGAACAATTGGAACGCGGTGTGTCTGGCCGGGGTCGCCGGCGCGGCTCTGACCGCGATCGAAGACCCGAATCGCCGGGGCTTTTTCGTCGCCTCGGCCGAGAAGTACGTCCAGAACTTCTTGGACGGCTTCACGCCCGACGGCTATTGCTCCGAAGGGCTAGGGTACTGGAACTACGGCTTCGGCAACTTCATGCTCCTGGCCGAGGCCGTTTGCCAGGCCACCGACGGCAAGCTCGACCTGTGGGAGAAGCCCAAAATCCGCGAGATCGCCCGGTTCGGCCGCCGCATCGAGATCCTGCCGGGCGTGAACCCGGCCTTTGCCGACTGCCACGTGGGGTCGCGCCCCGACGTGAGCTTGATGGCCTTCGTAAGCCGCCGTTTCGGCTTCGGCTGGAAGGAGTATGAAGAGAAGGGCCTGCTGTTGGCGGCCGGTCCGTCGTCGAATCTGTTCGAGCTGGGGCTGATCGGCTTTCCCAATTCGGCCGGCAATCGGGCGGCCGCCGAGCCCACGCCCCAAGCGCCGCGGGACTGGTTCGCCGAGGCGGGCATTCTCATTTGCCGCCCGGGCCCGGGGACTCAGTGCCTCCTCGGGGTCGCACTGAAGGGCGGGCACAATGCCGAACACCACAACCACAACGACGTGGGCTCGTTTGTCGTCGCACTGGGCGGGAAGACGCCGCTGGTGGACCCCGGCTCGGAGGTCTACACCGCCAGGACCTTCAGCGGCCGGCGGTACGAGAGCAAGGTGCTCAACTCGTTCGGCCATCCGGTGCCCCGCGTGGCCGGACGGCTCCAGCAGACCGGCCGTCAAGCCGCCGCCAACGTAGTAAAAACGGAGTTCACCGACAAGACCGATACCCTGGTGCTGGACATTACCGCCGCCTACGACGTGAAGGAGCTCAAGAGGCTCCGGCGGACCTTTGTCTTCTCGCGGGAAGGCCGCGGCAGCCTCACGGTGACCGATGAGGTCGAATTCACGTCGCCCCAGACCTTCGAGACCGCGCTGGTGACCTTCGACGAGTCGAAGGCCGGCCCCGGGGACACCGTTCTCGTGGGCGACGGCGCGGAGGCCGTGAAGGTCGGGATTGCCGTCACCGGGGCGAAGCTATCCCCCATCCGGTCCGAAGCCATTCGGGAAGACCTCCCGGGGCGGCGGATTCCGACGCGGCTGGGAATCGAGCTGGCCGAGCCGGTGACCAGGGCGTCCATCAGGCTGACGATTACGCCGGCGGCGTGAACTGGAAGTTCCGGCTCTGGTTGAAGAACTCCAGCGGGTTCGAGTAGACGATCTTGCGGATCACGGCTTCGCTGTGGCCGCGGCGCCGCATGACGTGGATGAAGTCGGGGACGGCCGTGGGCCGCGAAGGTCCCCAGTCGGCCGACGAATTGACCAGGAGCCGCTCCGGGCCGTAGACTTCGACCATGTCGGCGGCCCGCTCGGGCGTGGCCTTCGTGGTCGGGTAGAGCGTGATCCCGGCCCAATAACCTTCGTCCAGCACCGGGCGGATCGTGTGCTCCTCGCAGTGGTCGATGCACACGCGGCTGCGGTCCACGCGCGAATCGGAGCGGAGGAGGTCCAGGATCATCCGCGTCCCCTGGTACTTGTCGGCCAGGTGGGGCGTGTGGAAGAGCATCTGCTCGTTGGTCTTCATGGCCAGGTCGATCAGGGCCAGGAGCGTCGTTACTTCATTTTTCGTGTTCTTGTTCAGGCCGATCT
>CAYGZA010000262.1:0-9725 GCA_964354135.1 uncultured Planctomycetaceae bacterium | reverse complement strand
CCGGCTGATAGATCGTGTTGTTCCGTAGGCGCGGCCCGTAGCGGTAGTAGGCCTCAACCAGGACACCCTGTTGGGCGTTGTCCCAGATAAGGTTGCCGGCCGCCTCCTGGGAGGCGGAGTAGCCGAGGTAAAGTCCGACGGTGTTCGAGTAGATGCGGTTATCGCGGACCAGGGCGTCATAGTCGACGATCCCCGCGTTGGAGTTGAGGAATGCCCGGTTGTCCGTGGTTAGGGTGCCGTTGCCCACCGACATGCCGTTGTAGTTGCCATAGACGACGTTTCCGCGGGCCTCGGTCTCAGGCCCGCTCATCTCGATCCCCACGTCGTACGTGCCCGACTGGCCGTAGACCGTATTGCCGGTTACCAGCGCGCGGTAGTAACCGTAGATACCTCGGGCGGTGTTGTCGTGGACGAGGTTGCCGCTGACGACGATGCGGTCGGCCCCGCTGCCGCCGTAGTAGGCGTAGATTCCCGTGCCGGCGTTGTAGACGTGGTTGTCCGAGCCGCGGTCCCGCTGGTCCGGCAGCAGCTCAGCCGCGAAGACAAGAAAGTGCGGCAGCTCGCCTTGCAGGCGGTGCAGGTCTTGGGGCCGGAGGCCAACGCGCTAATCCCTGACGTGAACGCAGTGCTTCGGGACAAGGACGAACAACTCCGACGGACTGCGGCCCGCGCGCTGGGGTGCCTGGGAGCCGACGCAATCCCCAGCCTTGTAGAGGACCTCCGCCACAGCGATTGGGGGGTCCGTCATTCGGCTGCTTTCAGTCTGGGCCAACTGGGAAAGGAGGCCAAGTCAGCCATACCGGCCCTGGTAGAAAGGCTGGGCGACGAAAACAGCGACGTTTTCTATCAAGCCGCGCTGGCGCTGCGGCGGATCGATCCGCAGGCCAGCGCGAAGACCGCGGTTCCGCTCCTCATCGGCCGTCTGCGGCGGGAAAAAAATGGGCACACTGGTCAGGCCGCGATCGAAACCCTATTGGCGATGCGGCCCCAGGTGGTCAGCCGCTCGGCGAACTTCCGGTTGTCGGGATGCGTGATCGGCCGCAGCAGGTTGGCGTTGGTATCACACAACCGGGGCATGACATTCTCTCGCGGCTGGAGCGTCCTGGGGGGATCTTCGGTCATCTGGTAGGCCAGGGTGTTGATACGTACCTCCGGGTACTTGTCGCGGACGGCATCGGCGACGTAATTCAGGGAGTCCAAGAGCGGGCCCGACTGCGAACCCTCCCGCTGGACGATCTGCCGGCACTTGGAGCACTCGCACATCCCACCCCAGTCGTTCTGCGAGATGTCAAAATCTCTCGGTGCGGGCCTCCCTGCCTTCTGGGCCTCCGCTCGCGCCTGTTTGATATATGCTTTGAGCTTCTCGATGATCGCGGCTCGCAACTCCTGGTTGGTCAGGCAAAGTTGAGCCTGATCGGACGTCCGCTTGCTGCCGATCAGGGAGAACCACTCGGGATGCTTTTCGAAGTAGTCCTTGGCCGGGATGTAGGAGTAGAAAGTATGCACGCCGCTGGGTGGGCCGTAATACACGCCCCCGCCTAAGGATGCATCAAGCGAGCCGAAGCCCTGACCGTTGAGCCGGTTTCGTGCAGCGAAACGTCCCCCATCGTTGGCATACAAGAGATAGATGTCGCGATACCGGAACCTGGGCTCACCGCTACGATCCAGCGCCCCGACTTCCAGCGTCGGCCGCTTGGGGACATGCTCCTCGAACGGACTCCACCAACGAACTCCAATCACATCCTCCAAGAAGCGATAGGCAGCATACAGCGTCCCACGCGGACGACCGCCAACCAGGATCAGGTCGTTGCCAACGCTTCGGATCGCCCACTTCTCCGGCCCCCAAGAATCCGGATCGAGACCGTGAAGCTTGGCGAACCGTGTTGGCCCCACGTAGATGGCTGCCCCCTGCTGCGGCGCACTGGACTGGCGAACGATCGAGAATTGGCTCCCGGCGACCTTCCCCAGATAGTCGGCCAGTTCTCCGGCGGCAGTTCGCTCGGCAGGGATCGGATCGTCGGCTAGGACGATGGAGACGGCTGGCTTGCCGTTGGTCGCCAGCACCGCGGCACTCGCGGGACTGGACCCAATCAGTGCGGCGGCCAGGACGAGCAAGCATGGAGCGTAGCACACGTACGGGCATGGTCGCTTGGGCATGGGCAGGACCTCGCAAGCGTGGGAGTTCGGCGGCAGTGATCCGTCGATTCTGCCCTGTTTCCTCACTCATGGCAAGCTACAGCCGGTGACTGGACCTTGCGGCGGGTCGAGGACATGAGCCAACGCCCCCGAAATTCTGAACGCCTATGAGCAGGGCGTGAGGCCCGCCCGCCTGGGATGGGTTCCATTGCAGGGTCGGGATGCTAAACTGGGGGTTGCCACCGTGCTTGGGGGAACTCTTGGCGGACCGCGTCTGCGGCGTAGTGATGTGCGAGGAGACCATGTCAATGATAGCTCGACCTTTTCGATGGGCATTGATTCTCCTGATCGCAGGGGAGTCCGCCGCGTCTCTCACGGACAAGAGGCCCTTGATCGCCAGCGAACAACCGCAAGTGCAGGCGACGTGCGGCGGCGTGCCCATCAAGCGGTTCGGGTTCTGCTGGGTGCTCGGCGAGGCCCCGGATCTGCTGGACGACGCGCCGCTCCAGGTGGGAAACACCGCACCGCGAGTGAAAGTCCGCCCCAAGGACAGTGGCCAGATCAAGCGAAACTATCTGGGCGTGACGACGACGCGCATGCCGCGATCGACCGAGAACGACTACCTGCCGCTGGAGGCAATCCATCTGATCGACGGCAATCGCCAAACGTGCTGGATGAGCCGCGGCCAGACCCGGCCCGATGCGCAGCCGGTGTGGATACGCCTCGATCTGGCCGTGGAACGCGTGATCGGGCGGGTCGTGCTCCGCAAGCGTCCGCCGTCGGATGAGCCCCGGAGCACGCTGGGCTGGGTACCGATCCAGGGTGCAGTCGAGGTGGGGCGCGGAGTCCCCGCGACGATCACCATCAAGCTCAGCCGGGACAGCCGCGAGTGGGAAACCGTGTACGACGGGCCCATGTCCCACTCCCCCGCGAAACTCGACTTGGAGTTCCGCTTCGCCGGCCATCCGGCCAAGCAGATCTGGATCATGGCGGGCAAGCTGCCGTTGGTCGAGAATATCCTCTACGCCTTCTCTCTGGCTGAGGTTGAGGTGTACGACACGGCCGGCAAGAACGTCGCCTTGGCCACGTGCGGCACCGGCGTGACCGTCAATTCGACACACCACAGCCCGGGCCAAGAGTTGGCCGCCCACCGGTGGTATTGGCCGCTGCACTACGACGCGGGCTTCAAGTGGGCCCGCGTGGGCTATCACGACGACCCGGTCAACTGGCACTGGGTGGAGAAGGAAAAAGGGGTCCTCAAGATCGACCCAGAAACCGATGCGGCCGTCACGGAGCTGGCCGCCCACGGCGTTGAGATCGTGATGTCCCTCAACTTCGGCAATCGCCTCTACTCGGGGCCCGCCTCGCGTCCAATCCCGCAGCTCTGGGAGTGGAACTACGACATGCCGGCCCCGCCGACTACGCCCGAGGCGCTGGCCGCCTGGACGCGGTACGTCGAGTTCATGGTGAAGCACTTCCGCAACCGGGTCAAACATTTCGAGATCTGGAACGAGTGGAACATTTCCTGCTACTGGGGGGCGGTGCCGAGCCTCGAACACTACCTCGCCGTGGCGAGGGCGGCCATCCCGGTGACCCGCAAACACGCGCCCGGGGCCAAGATCATGATGGGCTCCTGGGCCGGGTTTCCCCACGGCATCAGCACGTGGACTCCCGCGCAGCTTGCCGCGAAAGAGAAGGAGATGCTGATCCTTCAAGCGACGCGCGAGTTGGCCCGCGAAGTCGACGAGATCGGCTGGCATCCGTTCTACCAGACCGATCCCGATCGGCTGAAGGGCTACACGGCCGACGTGCGGGCGCTTCGCAAGTGGCTCCAAGCCGTCGGCTTCCGCGGGCACTGCATGGTAACGGAATGGAACTACAGCGCGCTCTATCCGCCGCTCTCCGAACTGGAAGCCGGCAAGGCATGGAGTGGGGGCTTCAAGGCCACGGAGCTGGAAAAAGCGAAGTACGTGGCCCAGGTGTT
The DNA here is from genome assembly GCA_964354135.1 of uncultured Planctomycetaceae bacterium. Taxonomy (GTDB): domain Bacteria; phylum Planctomycetota; class Planctomycetia; order Pirellulales; family Thermoguttaceae; genus CAYGZA01. The sequence goes on along the minus strand of CAYGZA010000262.1, from coordinate 5,605 downwards.
CACCCGTCACACGGGGCTCGGGCTCGAATCGTTCTTCTGCGAGATGTACTTCCCGCAGTTCGGCGTTCTCGACCTGAGCCTCCTGCGGCGATCGTTCGACGCCGACCCCATTTCTCCGCTCCAGCCGCAGGCGGCCTACTATGTCACGCGGAACCTGGCCACGATGCTCGACGGGCTGAAGCCGGGCGAATTCGAGTATTCGATCGACCGCGCGCCGCCCCAGCTCGAAGCGTTTCCACTGAAGTCGCCCGACGGTCAGGCCCTGGCGATCTGGCTCGGCGGCCGGGCGAAAGACCACTGCGAGGGCATCCCGGTTGACGTGCGTTTGAAGGTCGCTTGCCGCAAAGCGACGGCCTATGACCCCATGAACGGCGTCTGCCAGGATCTCTCCGTCACGCAGAGTGGCGACGCGGCGATCCTCAAAGGGGTCCTAGTGCGCGATTGGCCGCTCGTCATCCGTTTGCTCGAACGGTGAAGTCACAACAACCATCGGAGGAAGATAGTCATGCAGACGGCATCCATCAGAGCGTGTTGGGGTATCGCATTGCTCGCGGCGTGGGCCGGCCGTGCGGGGGCCATCGAGCCGAAGATCGCCGACGCTCTACAGCCGCTGCGGCTCACGCGGCCGGAGCTATCGGGCGAGATCGGGCGACGCATCGAGGACCTGATCTACAAGAACTATATGGTGCTGGATCTCGAACGGGCGTTCCTGGACCCCTTTCGGCAGCGCCCTCCGGCAAAGGACTGGCGATACATCGGCGTGGGCAAGGTGATCGACGCGGGCAGCATGTTTGCAGCCTACTCGGGCGACCCGGAAGTCCGCCAGCGGACTGCCCGACTCATCGACGAGCTAATGAAGACCCGCGACCCCGACGGCTACCTGGGACACATGAAGGCGGAGCCCGAGGGGCGGCAGAACTACCGCAACTGGATTCTGCACGACCAGGAGTACACGCTCCTGGGCCTGGTCGACCACTGGCGCTACTGCGGCGACGAGAAGTCGCTCCAATACGCCCGCCAGTTGGGCGATTACATTCTCGCGACCTTCCCCAAGAATCCGAAGCCGGAGGACGTCTGCACGGCCGGGTTGCCCGAGGCCGTCTTGACGCTCTACGGTTGCACGGGCGATCCGCGCTATCTGCGTTTCGCGGCCGACACGCGCCACGGCTCGCAATGGGAAGTGGAGTGCAGTAGCCTTCGCGATTGGGAGCAGACCTTCGAGAATCCCAAGCGGTCGCACGTCTACGTCATGCTGGCTCGCTGCTACAGCCAGACCATGCTCTACCGCTGGGAGCCCGCGGACCGACTGCTCAAGATGTCGCGGTTTATGATGCACGAACTCGTGCGCAAGGACGGCGGCCTGCTGATTACCGGATCCGGCTCGGACGGGGAGCGATTCGCCTATACCCAAAACGGCCGCGGCGCGATCAGTGAATCGTGCGTCACTGCGTACCTGATTCGCTGGCTCGGCAGCCTGATGCGTCTGGAGGGCGATCTTCGCTACGGCGATATCATGGAGCGGACCATCTACAACGCGCTGTTTGCCGCCCAGGACCCGGCCGGGCGACGCCTGCGCTACTTCACGCCCTTTACCGGTCCGCGAACGTACTTCGAGCAGGATGGCTTCTGCTGTCCCGGCAACTACCGCCGGATTGTCGCGGAATTGCCCGAGATGGTCTACTATCGAACCGCCGACGGCGGTGTCGCCGTGAATCTCTTCACGGAGTCGAAGAAGGCCATCGAGCTAAGCGGCGGGCGCGGCGTGACAATCCAGCAGCAGACGGATTACCCCACGTCCGGCCTGGTGAAAATCACCGTCACGCCATCGGCGGCGATGGAGTTTCCGCTGCGGTTGCGCATTCCGCGATGGTGCCCGAAGGCCCGGCTGGCGATCAACGGCGAGTCGCCGCGCGAGGTCTCTCCCGGAGAAAAGTACCACGAGATCCGCCGCACCTGGAAATCGGGCGATACCGTAACGCTCGATATGCCCATGCCGTGGCGACTCATCCGCGGCCGCAAGCTCCAGGACCAGCGGGCCGCCTTGATGCGAGGCCCGGTGGTCTACTGCATCGGCGCCGCAAGCAACGCGGAACTGTTGAAGAAGTGCAAAGAGCCCGGCGACCTGACGATCGATCCCGGGTCGCTCGGGAAGCCGATCGCCGACACGTCGGTTCGCCCCGGCGGGCTGAAGGTCCTGGCGAAAGCGTGGCCGGCGGGAAGCCCCGCCAAGGACGCCGCGCCGCTCGACGTCGTGCTCAGCGAATTCGTGGACCCGAGCGGCATCGCCACGTACGTCCGCGTCCCGGATCTGACCAAGGCGGTCGACGATGAACTCACGAGCCAGACGATTGCCACCGCCGATACGAGAACCGTCGACGCGGTGAATTACGGGCGCCCCTTCGAGCCGCCCACGCGCCCCGCGCTGATCCCGTTGCCGCCTGGCACGGTGGAGCCCGGCGGCTGGCTCCGCGACTGGTGTCTGACGGCGCGGGACGGATACACCGGGCACATGGACGAGGTTGATCCGGCTTTTCAACAGGCTTGGGCCGCCGACTATAAGATGACCGGCGACCGCCTCAACTGGCCTAGAGGGGCATGGCCCTATGAAGGAGGCGGATACTGGTTCGACGGTCTGGTCCGTCTGGGCTATGTCCTGCACGACGACGCGCTTATCCAACAGGCGAAAAGGCGTTTCGACGTGGTTGTCACGCACATGAATCCCAAAAGCATTCTGTTCCTGTGGTGGCTCAACAAGAACAGTCCCGACGATGCGAAGGCGATTACCTGCGACTCAGGCTGGCCCATTTGGGCCTGCGGGCTGCTGGGGCGCGGTATGGCAGCCTACTACGCCGGTTCCGGGGACAAACGCGTCTTGCAGACGCTGGAGGCGGGCTATAGCGGGGACCGCAACTGGGTGCGGCTGGGAGGTGGCATGTCGAGCGTCTGGCCCGCCTTTCAAACCTACACCTGGACGGGGAACAAGGAGATCGGCGAGGGCCTGACAACTCTGTTCTCGAAAGACGATAGCGGCAAGAACACGCCCCAGGGGGCCTGGAACCGCTACCGACGGATGCCTAACACAAGACCGGGGGCCGAGGCCAACGAACACGGTGTGGTCTTCCTCGAAGGCACGACGCCTTGGGCGCTGGGCTACCTGTGGACGGGCAACCGCGAGTTCCTTGAAGCAACCATAGCGTGGCACGACCTCCTCGAACGCGTCGCCATGCAGCCCTCCGGCGTACCCGTCGCCGACGAGTATTACGGGCCGACCGGCGCGTTCCGGGGAACCGAGACCTGTGACGTGGCCGGCTACCTGTGGAGTCAGATCGTCCTGTTGACCGTCAGCGGCCAAGGACGCATGGGGGACAGGGCGGAACGGGCGTTCTTCAACGCCGGTCCGGCCACCGTCGCCCGCGGTTTTCGCACCCACGTCTACTTCCAGAGCCCCAACCGCGTCGTCGACGGCTCCCCGCCATGTCCCCATGGGCCTGGGGCATCGGGGTGCTCGTACCAGGCGACGCATTCCCCCCTCTGCTGCACGGCGGCCCTGAACCGCATCCTGCCCAACTACGTGATGCACATGTGGATGGCCACTTACGACAACGGTCTGGCGGCCACGCACTACGGCCCCTGCAAAGTGTCGGCGCTGGCGGCCGATCGCGTGCCCGTCGAGATCGTATGCCGGACCGACTACCCCTTCAACGAGATCATCGAGATGAGCGTCCATCCGGCCCGGGAGGCGACGTTCCCGCTCTCGTTCCGCATCCCCGGCTGGTGCAAGAACCCCGAGTTGAGCGTGAACGGGTCCGGCGTCAAGACCGCGCCCGATGCCAAGGGGTTCGTGCGCGTCGAGCGCCTCTGGAAACCGGGTGACGCCATACGTCTGCGGTTTCCGATGTCGGTGATCGTGAACACCGGGCGCGACAACAACGCGCAGGGCGCGCCCTACGCGTCGGTCTCGTATGGCCCGTTGCTTTTCGCCCTGCCGATTCCGGACACCCAAGGCCCGAACACGCCCGACCCGGCCGCCCAATGGAAGTATGCGCTGGACGTGCAAGGCGAGAAGCTGGAGCACGACATGGTCGTGGAGCGTCGGGCGATGCCCGCTAAGTGGGACTGGCCGCTGGCATCCCCGCTGAAGCTACGGACCAACGGCGTAGCGATCGACTGGAACCCGGAACCCAAGGCACCTCGTCTACCGTCCGGACCGATCACGAAACGGGAGCGGTCCGAAAGAATTACGCTGATTCCCTACGGCCGCACCAAGTTCCGCGTTTCGATGTTCCCGATTGCCGGTCCCGGTCCCAAGGGGAGATAGTCAGCATGGCTGCGGTCGGTCTGCTCGCATCCACTACCCGCTGCACCACAGCGCGCGAAAGATAAGCAGGTCCAAGGCCAAATCCCCTGGAGCTATGATCCGCACGTTGACGTTTGGTGCTACATAGTCCTGTCACGCGAAAGGAGTGGTTTATGTCCCGTCCAACGTTCCTCGCCGTAGTGGCGATCTTCGGTTTCGCGGCTGGAGCGGCTGCCACCGAGCAGGCGGGCGTCGATCTAGCCAAGCTTGCCGGCTGGGACATTGTTGTTGCGAAAGACGCATCGCCCAGCGAGACCTACGCCGCCGAGGAGTTTCGTTCGATCTTCGCCCAAGCGACGGGCATTGAACTCGCGACGGTCACGGCCCCCGATCGAGCCGACCGGCACGTCTTCATCGGGGCAAGCAAATCCCTGACCGGCAGCCCCGTGGCGTTCGACGCCGCTGCCATGGGTCCGGAATGCCTGCGGATCGTCGTGCGCGACAACCTCATCGCCATTGCCGGCGGCCGGCCCCGCGGAACGCTCTACGGCGTGTATACATTTCTGGAGGACTACTTGGGCGTGCGGTTCCTGACCGCCGACCACACGCTTATTCCGAAGTTGCGGGCGAAGGTCGTGGTCGGCCCGCTCGACCGCGCCTACGAGCCGTCCCTCTCGTTCCGCTGGAGCTACTATGGCGAGACCAATCGCTCACCGATGCTGGCCGCCCGGCTACGGGTGAACACCGTCGGCGGCGAAGCGAAGTACGGTGGCAAGACCGGCCAGTCGCTCATCAGCCACACCTTTGGCCACCAAATCCCGACAGCCAAGTACGGCAAGGAGCATCCGGAATACTTTGCCTTGCGCGACGGCAAGCGCCTGTCGGACGTCCGAGACGACTGGTCCGAAAGCGAACCGTGCCTGACCAATCCCCACGTACTGAGGATCGTGAAGGAGGCGGTGCTGGCCGAGCTGAAGGCCCATCCGGAGAGGGAGAACATCTCGGTCAGCCAGAACGACAACGCCAAGAACTGCCTGTGCCCGAACTGCAAGGCCATCGACGACCGCGAGGGTACGCCGATGGGCACGCTGCTTGAATTCGTCAACGCGATTGCCAACGCGGTCGCGAAGGAGCACCCGACGGTGAAGGTGGGAACGCTCAGTTACTGGTACACGCGCAAGCCCCCCAAATCGCTCAAGCCGCATCCGAACGTCCAGATTCAGCTCTGCAGCATCGAGTGCTGCATGATCCATCCGATCAATGACCCCACCTGTAAGAAGAATGCCCAATTCTGCAAGGACATGGACG
>CAYGZA010000261.1:0-9732 GCA_964354135.1 uncultured Planctomycetaceae bacterium | reverse complement strand
GTTCTGTAAAATCTATCGCGGCGGACGTGGGTAAAACTAAGGCGTCTCGCCCGCCCACCGAATCCGTCTGCCCGCCGTGGACCGGCGGGACGCCGGCCCTACTGTGCATGCCCTCCTCCTCTGAGCATCCATGCTCGCCGGAATGCCCGGCGCGACTTGCGACGGATCAGGTCGCGCCCTTGGCCGCCCGGTTCTTCCAGTCGATGGCCGACATCGACGCCAGGGCCAGTTGCAGGGCGTGGGTGCCGTCGCGGCCGTGGCCTAGGGCCATCAGGGAGAGGTACAACTGGTGCGCCAAGGCCAAACCGGGCATAGAGAGGCCCATCCGCTTGGATTCCTCCAGCGCGATCCCCATGTCCTTGACGAAGTGCTCGACGAAGAAGCCCGGCTCGAAGCGGTTGGCGATGATCCGCGGGGCGAGATTCGACAAGGCCCAGCTCCCCGCCGCTCCCGAGGCAATCGACTCCAGCAGACGGTTCAAGTCCAGCCCGGCGCGATAGCCGTACAAGAGGGCCTCGCAGACGCCGACCATCGTGCCGGCGATGACCACCTGGTTGACCATCTTGGTGTGCTGGCCGGTGCCGGGGCCGCCCTGGTGGACGATCGTCTTTCCCATCGCCTCGAAGCAGGGCATCACGGCATCGACCGCCTCGCGGGCGCCGCCGACCATGATCGAGAGCCGTGCCTCGCGGGCGCCGACGTCGCCGCCGGAGACCGGGGCATCGACCGTGCGGACCCCGCGTGCTGCCGCAGCCTCGGCAATCTCCACCGCCAGAGAAGGTTGGCTGGTCGTCATATCCACGACGATCTTCCCGGGCGAGCAGCCGGCCAGCACGCCGTCGTTGCCGAGGATCACCTCGCGGACGTCCGCCGGATAGCCGACGATGGAGAAGACGATGTCGGCGGCTTCGGCGACCGCCTTGGGGGAATCGGCCCAGCGTGCGCCCCGGTCGAGAAGCCCCTGGGCCCTGGCCCGGGTGCGGTTGAACACCGTGGCGGAATAGCCGGCGGCCACGAGATGGCCGCACATGCTGGAACCCATCACCCCGGTGCCGATCCAACCGATCCGGGTCCGTCCAGGCTCCGCCCGCGTCATGCTCATGAAGGACTCAGCTCCAGCGGGACTCCGGGAGACGGAGGACCTCGTAGAGCAGGATCGCGTGCCGCAACGAAGCGGGATTGGCGAACATCGCCGCCAGGCCCTCGGCGGTCACGGCCGGCGGCACCGAAATGCGATCCGCCGGGGCACTCGGCTCCTGGGCCGATTGGGCCATCGACGTTTCCCCCGGGGAGCCGGCCAAACGCCCGAGCTGGTGCTCGAATTTCCTCTGAAGGCGGCCTTCGAGCTTCTCGTCGGCCTGGGCCACTTCCTTGCCGAGCTCGTGACCGACGGGCCCGAATCTCCTCGAACCGATCCGCTGTTGGACGTGTTCCGCCACGCTGACGCGTTTCTCCTCCGCCTCGGCCGCCCTTTCGGTCGCCCTGGTCTCACTCAGCCGCTCCTGAAGCTTAGCGAGCGGGGCCCGAGCGGGCCTGGCGGCGGCAGCCGCGGGAGCCGGCGGCGCGGCCCGCGGGGGAGCCGATTCCTGCCGGCGCTGGGTTGCCCGGCGAAGGAACTCGCCGATCTCGTCGGCCAACGGGTCGTTTGCCTGCGGGGCCTGGGGTTGGGCAGGTGCGGGCCCTTGCCGGCGCGCCGCTTCCTTCTGCGCCTCGCGGACCTTGTTGAGCAACTGGCCCACGACGTTGGCCACCACGATGATGATGAAAACGATCGTGGCCAGGATCTCTTCCGCCTTGGCCACGGGCCATACGAAAAGGAAGACGTTCATGCCGGGGAGCCTCCCTTGGAGGGCGCGAAGCCGCTATGGGCAATCGCGCTCCGCATGTCGGTATCCGCCTGCACGTTTTGCAGCTTGTAGTAATCGAGGATCCCGAGGGTCCCGCTGCGGAAGGCATCGGAAACGGCCTTGGGCACCTCGGCCTGGGCCTCGACCACCTTGGCCCGGTTCTCCTCGATGTAGGCAATGTTCTCCTGCTCCTGGGCGACGGCCATGGAGAGCCGGCCCTGGGCGTTGGCCCGGGCCACCCGCATGTCGGCCTCCGCCTGGTCCGCTTGGAGCTGGGCCCCGATGTTCTCGCCCACCTCGACGTCGGCAATGTCGATCGAGACGATCTCGAATGCCGTCTGCGAGTCGAGCCGCCGGGAGAGGACTTTCTTGGAGATCCGGTCGGGACTTGCCAGGACCTCCCCATGGGTCTCCGCCGAGCCGATGGCGCTGACGATCCCTTCGCCCACGCGGGCGATGATCGTCTCTTCCGTGGCCCCGCCGATCACTTGGCTGAGGTTGGTCCGCACGGTGACCCGGGCCCGAACTTTCAATTGGATCCCGTTCTTGGCCACGGCATCCAAGGAGTCCTTGCCGCCGCGTGCCGGGCAGTCAATCACCTTGGGATAGACGCTCGTCTGGATGGCCTCCACCACGTCGCGTCCGGCCAAGTCGATGGCGGTGGCCAGCTTGAAGCTCAGGTCGAGCTTGGCCTTATGCGCAGCGACAATGGCCCGAGCAACCAAGGGGACATTCCCCCCGGCGAGGTAGTGGGCCTCCAAACCCTTTGTGGTGATCCCCTCTTCCGTGCCCAGACCGGCCTGAGTGGCCATGATCTTCGCCCGAACAATCACCCCCGGCGACACCTTGCGGAACGTCATGCCCAAGAGGTCGAGGATGCCGATCCCGGCCCGCGTCATCTTACACTGGATCCACAGGCGGAAGTAGCGGGTGAACACCGCCAGCACGAGGAGGCCGAACATCAAGACAACGAAAATAACGATGATCGTGATGATCGTCCTGGTCTCTTCCGGCATGGCGGACATCCTTATGTTGGAGCGATCCTGGCGAATTGTATGCCGCGCTGGGCGACGCGGCATATCCACTGACCATCGGTTTACCCGTGCCCCACGGGAATGTCAAGCCGGCGAGTCGGGGACTGCGGGTTCCGTTATGCCCCGTGCGGCGGCTCTTCGCTATCCCACTCGATGGGCCTGGCCAGGGGGTCTTGATCGGTTTGCGAAGGGGGCTGGTCGCCGAGCCCTTCCACAATCAGCCGGTTGCCGCGGACCTCGATTACCCGGACCCGCTGGCCGACCTCGATGGGGGGCCCCTCGCCGACCGCGTCGAAGCTGCGGTTGTCGATGGTGATGATCCCGCTGGGGAGCATCTTACTCTTCGCCCGGCCGACCCGGCCGACGAGGCCTTCCAGCATCCGCCGCGGATGGTTCTCGGGGAGGACCTCGTCACTGGTCGGGATGTGCGGGAGGACCCGCCGGCCCATCGAGGTCGAAGGCCACCACTTCAGCGCAAGGATCACGAGCACCGGGATACCAAACAGCGCGGCGCCGAGGACGGCAAACCCCAAGGCCAAGCTCTCGATGAACCCGGTCACCACCGCGGCCACCACCGCGCAGACCGCCACGAAGGCCAGAATGCCGCCGGACGGGACGAAGACGTCCATCATCGCCAGGCCGATTCCGGCCAGAAGCAGCAAGACCGGCCACACCCAAGGGCCCATGCTTTACCTCGTCCTACGTTGTCTGATCCACGGCGCGCACAACCACCCGGTTCCCTTGCACCTCGATCACCTCGATCGGGGTGTCTCGCGGGACGAATTCCCCGTCGGTCATCACGTCCAGGAGCTCGCTGCCGAAGCGGGCCTTGCCGCTGGGCATGAGCGGCGTGGTGGTTCTTCCCTGCCTTCCCAGGAGCCCCTCGAAGTGCGTCAGGGACTCACTCTCGCTGATGACTCCCGCCTCCTCCTCCGACGGCGGCTGGAGCACCATCCGGCCCAGCAGCGGCGCGTGGGGGAGCCAGCGGTTGATCGTGGCGGCCACCACGATGATTCCCACGATCGCCGCCGCGAGCGCCAAGAGCGAGTTCTGGAACTCGCCCGCCTGGTACTCGTTGCGGGGAATGAAGAACGTCTGGCTCGCCAGGACCAGCGAGGTCAAAATCAACACCCCGCCGCCCAGGCCGAATACCCCAAAGCCCGGGATGACGAACACCTCCAACAACAGGCAAGTGATCCCGGCGACAAAGAGGACAAGCTCCAGCACTCCCACCGTCCCGCCCAAGAACCGGCTCCAGAAAAACAGGGCAAAACAGACCAGGGCCACAAACGCCCCCAGGCCGATGCCCGGGCTTTGCAGCTCCGCGTACAGCGCCGCCCCGCCGAGGATCAAGAGGATGACCGCCAGCTCCTGCGTGGCGAGGATGTCGACCAGCCGGTCGACCCAGCTCGGCTCCAAGAGGGCGGGGTCGTCCTCGATGTTGTACAGTTGCCGGAACTCGGCGAAGTCCTCGACCTTCCGAAGGCCCAAGGGATAGGTCCCCGCGTCGCTCCCCTTGACCAGGAACGGTCGGCCCCGGGCCGTGACCTCCTCGCCTTCGCGCCACTGGTCGCGGTCCGGGCGCTCTTTCCACTCGTCCGTGCAGAAGAAGGCGGTCTCGGCCCCGCGGGTATAGCGCCGCACCGCCAGGCTCGGGTTGAACATCGCCAGCGGGAGCGACCAGGACCGGGTCTTTTTGCGGAGGATCTTCTCCCGCAGGAGCGCCGAAACCTCGTCGATTTCCGGCGCCGAGAAGGAATAGTCCCCTTCGCCCCCCAGCACGGCCCCCGGGTGCATCGCGATCTCGTCGCAGGCCAGAGCGATCAGGGCGGCGTCGGCCCGGGCCTTCTCGGGAACGTAGGCCACCGTGCGGACCTGGCTGGAATCGAGGTCCAGGGCCAGGAAATTGGCCAGCGTCCGGCTGTCGTCCAGCGAGCCGCCGGCGCTGTCGATCCGCAGGCAGATGAAGATGACCTCGTTCGCCTGCACGGTCTCGCGGATCATCCGCCGGGCCCGCTCGACCACGTCGCCGGTGATCGGCCCTTTCAGGTCGACGCGGACCGCCCGGAACGGCCCGGCCACTTGGATCTCCTCTTGGAGACCTTCGGGACCCAGTTGAAGGGCCCTGGCCAGGGCGTTCCGATCCGCGGCCAGGTAGCTGATCAACCCCACCCGCCGCGCCAGGGCCGCCGAGAACCGGCCCGGCTCCCCGCCCTTGGAGAGCACGGTCTCCTTGGTGATGGTCCGGCCCGGGAGAGTCTTCACCAGGCTTTCCAGGCCCTGCCGCGTGACCCATTCCGTGCCAACGTCCGTCTCCACCTCCAGGAGTTCCTGGGCCGGATCCACCAGTTTCGACGCGACGGCGGTCCGTTTGCGGAGGCCGGGAATCCCCTCGTAGAACCTCAAGATCTCTTTGGTGATTGCCGGCTCGTCCACGCCGGCCGGCCCGATTTCCGCCTCCGGGGCCATGATGATCTCGTTGCACGCCAGGACCGCCAGCACGGAGTGCCCCTGAATCGTCTGCGGCACGTACGCCTTCGTGCTGTAGGGCTGGTCGTAGAGAAAACGGGCCAGGTCGTACGCATTGCCGATCGTCGTGCCGCGGCCGTACTCGCTCTGCCCCTTGAGCACGGTGAACTCGAAGATCAAGACCGGCCGCACGCCCTCCGCCCGGGCCTTCTCGACCACCCTCGAAACGGCCTGCTCCAGGCGAGTGATCGTCTGGTCGGTGATCGGCAGGACAACGCGAAAGAGCCGCCCCACGGCTCTGACGCCGGGGGTTTCTTTGGGGGCGGTGGATTTCGCCGGTTTCGCGCGCCCGGTTTTGTCGATCTTGGTCGCGCGGGCCTTCGGGGCCGCGTTATCCTGGGCCGGCGCGGGACGGCAACTCCAGAGGATCAGCGATCCGGCAAGTAGCAGCCCGCCGGCCGACCCAATCCGCAAAAACCGCCAGACAATGTCCATCTGCTCCCCCGCCGGGAGACCATGCCTCACACCCAAGAAAGGGCCTAAGTTACTGGCCCGATTGACGTTCCGGAGGGCATTATAAGACCCCTGCGGCGTATTCGTCAACCGACGGCCGGACTTGGGAACCACCCGTCACGGGAGGACGCGACGTGACCAGGCGGCAAGTGCGGTGGGCGGGCAAAGACTCCCCAACTCCTTGCTGGGACAGTCATTCCAGCGAGAGTGAGACAGGGAATCTGGGTCCTCGTGGAAACCGCGCGGCAGAACCCAAGGCCGGCTCCGCGCGCGAGTACCCCATTCTCAGCGGGGGGCAACCGGGCGAACGCCCACCGTGGGGACCGGTCCACCAGGCCGCGGCTCCTGCTCGTTGCGGGGCGTCGGCGGCGGCTCCTCGACTACCGTCTGCCAGCCCCGCGGAGCCCGCGGACGGAACGGGTCCTCGAAAACCCCGCGGATGTCCTTCTGGTTGATCGCGATCCCCATCAGCGTGTAAACCACGTACTGCTTGCCGTTGGGATGGTGGATTCGCACGGCCGTGGGCGTGAGGCTCTTTTCGCCGATTGCCAAGATCAGTTCGCAATACTTGAAGTTCTGAGCATCGACCTGATACCGGGGCCACGCCTCCAGGCCAATCTGGTTCTTGTTGGTCAGGTCCGGGATGATCTGCACGTAGTAGCGGCCCTTCAAATGCGCGGCCTTCGCTCCGAACAGGAACGGAACCGGCCCCTCGGCGATCGCTTTCCCCTGCATCTCCGGAGGGAGCTTGTGGACGATCATTTGCTTCTTGACCGGATCGAATTCGTAGATCGCTTTCCCGTCGCTGACCCACCGCTCGGCCGATTGCCCATTCTGGTCGTCCACGCGGAAGAGGGCCTTATCCGGGGCGGCGTAGCGGATCTCGCCCTTGTCGACCGCTCGCGGCTGGCCCGGCTTTAGTAACGGGTCCGCGGGATCGAATTCGGCCCGCTGGAACTTGCAGGTAAACGTCTTCACGTTCGCACTGCTTTGCTGCCAAAAAAGCAGGATCCGGTCCAGGTTCGCCTCCTCCTGCGGCGTCAATCGGAAGGGTTCCGGGAGCGGCTGTGCCGGATTGCCGGCGGGGGGACCCATCGGCGCCCGATTCGGACCCGTCGGCCCGGGTCCCCTCGCGTCCATCCCGGCGGGACCCTCGAACCGCTGGCTCCGCTCCGGCCCACCGTAATCCTGCCCGCTGGGCCGCCGTTGGATCGTCGGGTCTTGGGGGATCATGGGTTGATCGGGATACGCGGGCTGCCGGACCTGCGGTGGTTGGCGAGGGGCTTCTTCCCACGACGAATTCTGGGCCCAAAGCGGTCCCGCTCCTGCCAACAATCCGAGGACCACCCAGCAGCCGACTTGTCGCGTCATGAATACCCTCCGATCCCGAGCTTGAACTCGCCTGGCAAGGCCGAACAGGCTTCCACTGCGCGTGAGAGGTTCTGCCGCCCGGCTCTCCCGCGCCGGTTTGGCGGGGGATTCTAGCAGGAAATTCCCCGGCATCCCAAGGGCGATTTTCCCCGGGTTTCAGGAGGGTCTCCCCGAAGGAGGGGATCGCCGACAGCTCACCGCTCACGGGAACCGCAGCTTCAGCACGAACGCTTCCCACTCCTTCTGAAAGCCCTTCATGCCTTCATTGTCCCGGTCCAGCACGGCCTTGAGCGTTTCGTAGCCGGCAGGGTCCTTGCGGTGATCGGCCGCGAACCGGCGGTAGAACTTCCTCAATAGATCGTGCTCCTGCAAGTAGTAGCACAAGTACCGGGCCTGGGCATAGTTGGTCCCTCGGTCTTCGTCGTAGAACTGGCGGTCGCTCATCGAGCAGAGGGTGTGGAACGAGGGGACCTTCTTCTTGCGGATCGCTTCCTGGAGCCCGGCCAAGCGCCAGTTCGTGAGCCCGCAGATGCGGCCGTTCCGCTCGCTCGACTGTTCATAAAGCGAGCCCAGCCCTTCGTTGAACCACGCCGGGCACTCCGGGAAATTCGCCGCCATGAACGGGTGGACGATCTCGTGGACCAGCGTCCCCCCGCCCGTGGCGATGTTCATCACCAGGGCCCGCTCGCCGTGCGAGAAGAACCCGTAAGGCGTCGTGGGGGCATGCTTGAAGATCAGCTTGCAGTGTTTCTCGTAGCTGCCCTTGTCGCGAAAGAGCCAGATGTCCAGGACCTCCTTCGGGTCCTTGGAGAAGTACGCCTCCTTCAGGCGGTCGACGGCCCACTTGACGGTTCGCACCGAGTAATCGCGCACGACCTCCGGGGAGTCGTCGCCAATGACGACGAACGGAGATTGGACGACGACGGTGAACTCGGGCCCGGGGATCTTCTTCTTGAGTTCCGCGAGGTGTTGGGCGTAGTCGGCGGCGGTGAAGGTCTTGGCGGGCTGGGGCTTTGCGGCTGGCGTGGCTGGGGCGGAAGGAGTTGAAGCTGCTACGGCGGCTGGGGCGGAACGCGGTGAACCCGCAGGGGATGACGCCTGGGGCTTCGCTTCGCTCTGCCCCGGCCACCCTTCATACACTCCGGCCGCGACCAGGCCGCCAATTGCCGCAAGAGGGCCGAAGATCGCGAGCCGCCAACACCGCATCGAACCGCCTCCACTGTAGTGCTTCCATTGGATGGGGGCTCTTGGCCGGTCCGATCAAGGATTACGCCGTTCTTGTCGGAGTTCGCTTCGCTCCGGTGGTTGGTCTAGAATGGCAAACGTGTCACGGATTCTCGCCTGCAGCTTCTCGGTGGCAATAACCATGAGCGAGTGCGTCCGCTCGTCGAACCCAAACCGTGCCTGGGCCGTTTGATGATTGACGACCACGAATTGCGATCTGAGCTTGGAGACGAGTTGCTCGCCGTCGATGTGCTTGACCGGGTAAACGCGGATCGATTGTTCGGTGTCACCTTCTTTTTTTTGGGGTGTTTCCTTTGCAGCCGTGGTCTGCGCGTCTAGCAACTCAAGCACTTTGGCAATCTGTCTTTGATGCTTCTCCGAAGCGACAGCGATCAGCAAGCCAGTGCGCGGATCATAACCAAACCGTGCGTAGGCGACTCGATGGTTGACGACGAGGAAAAGCGATCGCAGAACGGAAACGGCGGCATTGCCATCGACGTGCTTGATTGAGTAGCCTCTTACCACCTGCTCCGACTCGTCACGATCGACGGCCTGCGCGGGCGCCTTGTTCGGTGTGTCTACCAGAGCGAGGATCCGCGCGATCTGCTTTTGGTGCTGCTCGCAGGCCGTCACGATCAGCGAATCGGTTCTTTCGTCGAACTGAAAGCGCGCATACGCATTCTGCTGATCAACGACGATGAATAGTGACCGCAGGAGCGAAGCGACTTGCTCCCCAGGGGCGTGCTTGAGCGAGTAGACCTTGGTCAACTGCCGTGAGTCGTCGGCGTCTGTCACTCGCTCCGCGCCGTCAAGGGGCCGCCGGGAATCGTCGGCGATTGCAGCGCCCGCGGGAAGCAGAAACAGCCAGCCGACAATAGTGAACCACTTGCAGCCAATCCGAAAGAAGGCCTGGGTACCAGATGCGTTCATGCGGCGCCGATGGTCAACAAGGAGGCGTGACGTGGGCAGACAGGCTGCCCTAGTTAGCTCTGCCGTGCTCCGAGCACCGATTCTACACCTTTCGGGGTAGCCAAACAACCTGTTGCGGGGTCCCTCGTTCGCAAGTGCCCACAACTCCGAATCGCTACAAGAGTATCCCGTGCTACTCTATTGGACGCAACGGACGGACGAGGAGTTCCAGGCCCGGTAGGACAGGCTTCCAGCCTGTCTTCCTCACGGATGGGCTTTCAGCTTGCGTTTTCTGCGGACAGGCTGGAAGCCTTAATTTTACCCACATTTTCTCTGTTGGGCTATGAGGTAGCCGTCCAGCATGG
>CAYGZA010000260.1:0-9745 GCA_964354135.1 uncultured Planctomycetaceae bacterium | reverse complement strand
TCACCCAGGGCCAACATGACCGTGGAGGGCTGGCATGGACGCCATTCTGGTCACCGGCGGTGCCGGATTCATCGGCAGCCATTTCGTTCGGCAATGGATTGTCGAGGAGAAGAAGGCAGCGGAGCCGGGTTGTGACGACCCGGCACGCGTGGTCGTGAATTTGGACAAACTGACTTACGCCGGTAATCTCGACTCCCTGGCCGACGTTCTCGAAAACCCGCTCCACGTCTTTGTCCAGGGCGACGTTGGCGATGGTCCCCTTGTGCGCCGGCTCCTGGCCGAGTACCGCCCACGGGCGGTGGTCCACTTCGCCGCCGAGTCCCACGTCGACCGCTCGATCGACGGCCCGGCAGCGTTCGTCGAGACCAACGTGGTCGGCACCTTCCGCCTTCTGGAGGCCGCCCGGCAGTATTGGGCCAGCCTGCCTGGGCCGGAAAAGTCGCAATTCCGCTTCCTGCACGTCTCGACCGACGAGGTCTACGGCTCCCTGGGCCCAAGGGGCAAGTTCAGCGAGCAAAGCCCCTACGCCCCCAACTCCCCGTATTCCGCTTCCAAGGCGGCCGGCGACCATTTTGTCCGGGCATACTTCCACACCTACCGCCTGCCGGTGCTGGTGACCAACTGCTCCAACAACTATGGGCCGTACCAGTTCCCCGAGAAGCTCGTCCCGCTGATGATCCTCAACGCGCTGGAGGGCAAGCCGCTTCCGGTTTACGGGGACGGGCAACAGGTCCGCGACTGGCTTTACGTGGAGGACCACTGCCGCGCCCTGCGTGCGGTCTTGAAGCGGGGCACGCCGGGGGAAACGTACAACATCGGGGGCCGCTGCGAGCGGTCCAACCTGGAAGTGGTGCAGGCGATCTGCCGGCTGGTGGACGCGTTTTGCCCGGGATTGCCCCACGCCCCCTGCGAGTCGCTCATAACCCACGTCCCCGACCGCCCGGGACACGACCGCCGCTACGCCATCGACGCAAGCAAGGTCCACAGCCAATTGCACTGGGCGCCGCGGGAGAGCTTCACCTCGGGACTGCGGCGGACCGTCGCGTGGTACCTGGAGAACCGCGGCTGGGTGGAGCGGATCACCTCCGGAAAGTACCAAAGGGAGCGGCTTGGGTTGGCACGGGTTGGCGACGAATGTCTCTACCCCCGCGATCGCGAAACCCTCTTTGGAGCGGATGCAGCATGAATCTTGCCACCTGCGTCCAGAAGGGGATTCTTCTGGCCGGCGGGGCCGGAACGCGGCTCCATCCGGTCACCCGGGCCGTCAGCAAGCAGTTGCTCCCGGTTTACGACAAGCCGATGGTGTATTACCCCCTATCGACCCTGATGCTGGCCGGGATCCGCAACGTTCTCCTGATCTCGACGCCGGAAGACGTGGGCTCGTACGAGCGGCTCTTGGGGGACGGCAGCCAACTGGGGCTTTCGATCCGCTACGTGGTGCAGCCGCGGCCGGAGGGGCTCGCCCAGGCGTTCCTGCTCGGCCGCGAGTTCATCGGCCCGGACAACGTCGCCTTGGTCCTCGGCGACAACATCTTCTACGGGCAGGGATTCCAAGGGATGCTTCAGGAAGTCGCCGGCCGGCCCACCGGGGCTACGATCTTCGCCTACGCGGTCAAGGACCCGTGGCGCTATGGCGTCGTCGAGCTGGATGCGGAGGGCAACGCGACCGCCTTGGCCGAAAAGCCCAAGCAGCCGAGGTCGAACCTCGCCGTCACCGGGCTTTACTTCTACGACAACCGGGTCGTGGAGATCGCCGCGGGGCTGCTCCCGTCGGCCCGCGGGGAGCTGGAAATCACCGACGTGAACCGGGCCTACCTGGAGCGTGCCCAGTTGCGGGTAGAGCTCCTGGGCCGCGGCTTCGCCTGGCTCGACACGGGAACGCACCAGTCGCTGCTCCAGGCCGCCAACTTCGTGCAGACGATCGAAGAGCGGCAGGGCCTGAAGATCGCCTGCATCGAGGAGATCGCGCTGCGCAAAGGCTTCATCACCCGCGAGCGGTTCGAGCGGCTGGCCCGGGCCCAGCAGAGCGCGTACGGAGAGTACATGCTGGACCTGTTGGCGCGGCCCGACGGACTGCCCAGACTTCCCAAAGCTGAAAGCTGAAAGCAGAAGGCCGAAAACGTCGATTCGCTCTTAGCCTCCAGGCTTGACAGTCTGCTCATGATGCCCCCGGAAATCGTCTTTCGCGAAGGTCCGATCGAGGGCGTGGTTCTTCGCCCGCTGGTGCGTTTCGAGGATGCCCGCGGCTGGCTGGTCGAGCTATACCGCGAGGACGAACTGGACCCCGCGGAGCACCCCGCGATGGCCTACGCGAGTCAAACGCTTCCCGGCGTCGCCCGCGGGCCCCACGAGCACCGGGAGCAGACGGACTGCTTCGCGCTGTTCGGGCCGGGAGATTTCAAGCTCTACTTGTGGGACGCGCGGCCCGAGAGTGCAAGCCGCGGGCACCGGGTAACGCTCATCGTGGGCCAGTCGAACCCGCAGGGCGTGATCGTCCCGCCGGGGGTGGTACACGCGTACAAGAACGTCAGTCACGTGCCCGGACTTGTCTTCAATTGCCCGAACCGGCTTTATGCCGGGCGGGACAAGAAGGGACCGGTCGATGAGATTCGCCACGAGGACCGTCCCGAAAGCCCGTTTGTCCTGGACTAACCCCATTAGCTCGTTCCAAAACTTCGGCTCTTCCGTTTCTAGGTGTAGGACGGCCTCCAACCCCATGAGCCAGCGGCTACGGCGGCAACATGAGAGTCGTCATTACCGGCCGTGAAGGCCAGCTCGGAGCGGAGCTGTGCCGGCAGTTCGGTCCGCAGGCCGTGGGCCTGGACTTGCCGGAGTTCGATCTGACCGACCGCGATCGGGTGCAAAGCGCGCTTTGCCAGGTGCGGCCCGACGTGATCGTCAACACCGCGGCATACACGCTCGTGGACAAGGCGGAGAAGGAAGCCGACCTCTGCCGAGTGGTCAACGTGGACGGCGTCGCCCACCTCGTCGAGGCCTGCCGGCTGCTGGATTGCACGCTCGTCGAGATCAGCACGGACTACGTCTTCGGCCGCGACGCCGGCCGCACGATCCCCTATCGCGAGACCGACGAGCCCGGCCCGTTGGGCGTCTACGGTCAAAGCAAACTCGACGGCGAGCGATGCGCCGAAGGGTGGCCGAAGCACGTCATCGTTCGGACCTGCGGGCTTTACGGGCGGTTGGGGCCCCGGTCGGCCGGGAACTTCGTGGCAACCGTGCTGCGGCTGGCCGCTGCGGGTCGCCCGCTCCGCGTGGTGAACGACCAGCACTGCACGCCGAGCTACGTGCCGCACGTCGCCCGGGCAATCCGCTTTCTCATCCGAACCGGCGCCCTCGGCGTTTGGCACGTGGTGAACTCGGGCGCGACCACCTGGTGCGAGCTGGCCGAGGAGATCTTTCGGCAAACGGAGCGGGACGTGCGGGTGGAACCGATCACTACGGCCCAATATGGGGCACTCGCCCCACGGCCCGCCTACAGCGTCCTGGACGCGGCCAAGTACCACGCGCTGCCGGGTGCCCCGGCGATGCCGCCGTGGCGCGACGCCTTGGCCGAGCACCTCGCCGAGTCCAAGAGGGCGGATTGATCCGGTAAGGCAGGTTGAGCCTCTTGTTCCGGGAGTGCGTCCCTTCCGGCTCTCAACGGAGTTTCCGCTCCATTCCGGGGAGCCGTTCTCCCAGGGCGATCCCAATCTATACTCCTGTATGACCCGCCGAGAGCTGCCGGGTGCCTTCTCGAGCCGGAACGATCCTCCGGAGGTCACGGAATGAGCGATCGCACGCAACGACGGATTCTCACGATCGGCCTCGACGGGGGGCTGGGCGAGTGTCTGCGCAGGTGGCTTGCCTTCCCGGAGCTCGGCGGGAGCCCCTCGGCGGACGCGGAGCACCCATCGGCGACGGACAACGGCCGGCCGCTTGTGCGCGGAGTTGAGATCGACTCGGTCTCTGGCCTGCCTGAGGGATTGCAGGCGGTCCGCGAGGCGCTGCGACAAGGGCAACGCTACGGGCTGGCAGTCGTCGATATCGACGCTTTGCGGGACGACGCCGCGGCCGCGCTAAGCCAGCTCGGCGGGCTTGACCCCGGCCTGCTCACCCTGGCGTGCACCAGCGGTGATCCCGAGGGCGGCCTCGCGACCCTGCCGCAGCGGGAGGGCTCACCGCAGTGGATCTTCCTTCGGAAACCGTTGTCGGCGGAGACGGTGCGCGGGCTGGCGGTCCTGCAATGGCATCGCCGTCTCCTCGAGGAGCACCTGGATTCTTGCACGCGGGAGCTGGAGTCGACGGCCCGCCTGTTGGAGCGGACCCGCCGACAGGCCGAAGAGGCCCGGCTGGCCAAGGAGGAGTTTCTGGCCAACGTGAGCCATGAGATCCGCACGCCGATGAACGCGATCCTCGGCTTCACCGGGCAGTTGCTCAAGGAGCCGATTCCGCCCAAGCAGATGGAGCGGCTGGTCCACGTCCACAACGCCGCCGACACGTTGTGGCAGTTGCTCAGCAACCTTCTGGATTTCACGAGTCTCGTGGCGGGCGAGCTGAAACTGGAAACGGTCCCCTTCCAAATCGAAGCGGCGATCCGCGAGGTTCTCGACGCCGTGCGGCCGGTCGCCGACGACAAGGGGCTGGTGGTCCACTGCCACACCGAGGAAGCCGTTCCCCGGTGGCTGGAGGGGGACCCGGCACGCTTTCGGCAAGTCCTCGTCAACCTGCTCAGCAACGCAATCAAGTTCACGGCCAGCGGCGGGATCCACGTCCAAACCACGCTCGACGAGGAGACGGACTCGACCGCCCTGCTCCGCACCGTGGTCAGCGATACCGGGGTGGGAATCCCCGCGGACCGCCAAGCAGCGGTCTTCGAGAGTTTCTCGCAAGCCGACGGATCGTCGACCCGCCGGTTCGGAGGCGTCGGCCTCGGGCTGAGCCTCTGCAAGCGGTTGGCGGAGTTGATGGGCGGGCAGATCGGTTTCCGCAGCGCCCCAGGGGAGGGGAGCAGTTTTTGGGTGACCCTGCCGTTGGCCAAGCACGTTCCCCCCGCGGGGACGCAAACTCCGGCCCCGCCGCCAAGCCACCAGAGCATCGTGCCGCCGGGCGTCTCCCGGGAGAGGGCAAGGACCTCTGGGCCCGCCGGCCGCGAGAGATGCCGCGTCCTGGTGGCCGACGACGATCGGCTCAACCGGACCCTCTTGGAGCTGCTGTTGACTCGGGGCGGGTGCTTTGTGGACTTGGTGAGCAACGGTCGTGAAGCCTTGGCCGCCGTCCACGGAAACCGCTACGACCTGGTGTTGTTGGACATCGAGATGCCGGAGACCGACGGCCTGGAGGCCATCCGCCGGATCCGCGAGCAGGAGCTCGCCAGCGGCGAGCACCGCAAGATCATCGCCGTCACCGCCAACGCGCTGCCCGCGGATCGGCAGAACTGCCTCGACGCCGGCGCGGACGACTACTTGTGCAAGCCGTTTACCGCCGAGTCGCTCTTGGAGGCGGTACACCGGCACCTTCCCGGCCTGACCGGTCTGGTGGAGTGCGGGGACCGGCAGCCTGCAACCCCAGAAAACGAAGAGCCGGGCGATCTCTCGCGCCGGCTGGAGGAGCAAGCCCTGGCCCTCCGCGAGGCCCTCGAATCGGCCGATTTCACTGCCTTGGATGCCTGTGCCGGCTGCCTGAAGGGCCTGGCGGCGCAGGTCGGATCGGAGGCGATGGCCGACTATGCCATGCGGGTGCAACTGGCCGCCCGCAGCGGAGACCTTCGCCGGGCTGCCGTCGCCGCCGAACGACTGGACTGGAGCCTGCGAGGCCGGTTGACCGTGGCCGGCAAGGGCAATCAGCCCCTGGACGGGCTTTCACGATTCCGGGAGGGCGAGGCTCCTGCCGAGCCGGGCAGAAAACGCGAGTCTGGTGACCGGAAGCGCGGCTCGGCAGGAGCCTCGCCCTCCCGCGATCACGCAACGTCATTTAGCCTCCCACCCGTAGAGGAGAATCGCCGTGGCCAAGTTCCTGATCGTGGACGATGAACCCACGTGCGGCAAGCTGCTGAAAGCCGTCCTCTCGCCCTACGGCGCCTGCGACGTGGTCCGGGACGGCTACGAGGCGATCGGCGCGTTCCGCCTGGCCCTCGAGCGGGGCGAGCCCTACGATCTCGTTTCCCTTGACATCATGATGCCCGGCATGGACGGCCACCAGGTGCTGGCCGCTATCCGCCGGTTGGAGACGGAGCGGGGCGTCCGGGCTTCCAGCGGCGTGAAGGTTCTCATGACGACGGCCATGCTGGATTCCCAGCACTGCGTCCAGGCCTTTCGGGAGGGTTGCGAAGCCTACGTGACCAAGCCGATCCATGAAGAGGATCTCCTGGCCCAAGTCCACGCCGTGCTCGGAGAACTCCCGAGGCAGTCCGAATCGAGCGCGCCGACGGCATCAGGCGGCCTCACGTCTGTGCCGACGGCCCCCGGCTCGCCGCAGTCCGGCCGCGGGATCCGCTGCTTGATCGTCGACGACGACCACCTGTGCTGTGAGCTGCTGAAGGACATGCTGTCTCCGTTCGCCCAGTGCGACTTTGCCTACGACGGGGCGGAGGCGGTGGAGGCCGTCCGCCTGGCGATGGAGGACGGCAACCCCTACGAGTTCGTCTGCCTGGACATCATGATGCCCGGCACCAGCGGCCACGACGCCCTCCAGGCGATCCGCAACACCGAGGCGAAACATGGAGTCCACGGGTCCGACGGGGTGAAGGTCGTCATGGTGACCGCCCTTCGCGACGCGAAACACTGCGTGCGGGCCTTCCGCGAGGGGTGCGAAGCCTTCGTCACCAAGCCGGTCAGAAAGGCCGAGCTGCTGACGGCGCTCAGCGACCTCGGGGTGAACGTCGGCTCAGAAGCGATCCCCTTCTCACGACCTACTTAAGCGGCACGGCGTCGTCCCCCTGGGACTGCACGTCCACGATCTCGCCGTCGACGAGCACCTGGTAGCGGAGCCCTTTGCGGCCCTGGATCAGGGCCTTGCCGTCGCGCAGCGTGACGGGCAGCGGCGCGATCACGCGGTGCTTGCCGTCGGTTGCCACGGAAAGCGAGTCGAGCTGCCCATCCAACACCAGCCGCAGGCTCACCAGCGCGCAGGGGTTGATCCGCGCCGGGTTCCGCTGCTGCGTCGCCAGGACGAACGAGTCGGGCAACAGACCGATCCACTCGCCGTCCGGGTACTGCTGCTGCTCGGCCGAGATGAGGATCCCGCGGGCCAGGTGGTTCCAGTCGAGCGATTTGTCGTGCGGGGCCAAGAGCGTCAGGGCGTAGGCATACACGCCGCCCACCCATTGCACCGGCAGGCCCATCCAGTTCGGGGCCTTCCAATGGGTCGCCCCGAAAACCGGCGGCGCTGCATAAAGCATCACCGGATAACGGGTCCACAAATACACGAAGGGGATGCCCGAGAGGGCCCAACGCCGCGCCTCGGCCAGATACTCCTTGTTGCCGGTCAGCTCGTAGCCGCGGACGTACGCCCACACGGCATAGGCCGAGGCCAACTGGTCGGGCGTGTGGAGCGGGATTTCCCAGCACTGGGCCCCGCGGGGCACGTCGAACCGCTTCATGAAGTCCAGCGTCCGCACGGCGGCCGCCAGCGCCGCCTTGTCGCCGGTCGTGCGGGCGTATTCCAGGAGCACCATCGCCGGCCGGGCGCAGACGCCGTTGGCCGTGTTCTCGAAGTGCCCGCGGCGGAACGGGCCGTCGTAGCGGTACGAGCCGTCGGGCTGCTGCTGGCGGAGCGTCCCTTCGGCCTGCCGGGCGTGGTGTTCCTTCCACTGGGCCGCACGTCCGGTGATGAAATAGTAGCTGTCGTTGGCCACGTGGGCCCCGCCCGGCACCACGCGATCCAGCGGGACGATTTGGCCCGTCAGCCGCCAAATCGTCGAGGCCATGTCGGCATGGGGGGCCCGGCCCCAGTTGGGCTCGGCGCAGTGGCCCCAGCCGGCCTCCGTCTTCAAGGGGCCGTTGAGGGCCTTGATGCAGACGTCCCACTGCTCCTTTTGGCTCCGCGGCGCGGGCGGGAGCGGCGGCAGCCCCTGCTTCTTGACCGCCCAGAAGATCGTCTCTTCCACCGAAAGCCGATCCACAAGGACCGTGGCGTCGATCTTCGTGCCCACCAGCGACATGCGGTGGCCGGAGGTTCCGTCGAAGAAATCCGGCGTCGCGTAGGTGGGCTGCAACTGCATGTCGCTCCAGTGCAGGGCGACCGTCGCCCGATCGGTCGCAAACAGGGCCAGCGGCATCGTCACCTTGAGCGGATCGGGTGCGAAGCGGAGGTGCTCTTCCGTCTCGATGTCCAAGGTCGTCGAGCTGCGCTCGCCCTTGCCGAGGTACTCCAGCCCGGCCAGCAGCCCCCCTTGCAGCTCGCCGAACGCCCGCACGACCGGCCCCTCGCACGGCCGCTGGCCGGCAATGGAAACGGAAATCTCCTTGCCGGCCGCCGCGACGGACAACGTGACTCCCTCTCCTTCAAAACGGATGGTGGATTCCTCTTGAACCAGCCGCAGCGCGGGAATATGCCCGTCGCAGTGGACCAGCGGGGCCAGCGCGGCAACCGTTCGGCCGTCACGCTGCACGCGGGCCACCGTGCCGTCGCGGGCAACCTCCAGCGAGCAATCGCCCAGCGGCCGCACGATCCAGTCCGCCGCCGCCTCCGGCCGGAACACGAACGCGGTGCGGCGCACGGCGGGCAGGCTCCTGCCCTTGACCTGGACTTCGAGGGTGACGGCTTCCAGCGGCTTGCCGGTCGAGGCCGGGCACTCCACGGGGAGCGTGCTTTTCCCCGCGATCGAATACGTCTTGCCGAGGGCAGTGATCTCCAGCGGCTCCGCCTCGTGGTTCTCGACGACGAATCGCACCCGCCCCCCTTCGGTCTCGGCCCGCTCGATGCTCAGCGGGTGCCACGCTACGCGGCGAAGCTCGATCCAGTCGATCTCGAACTCGCCGGGGGCCGAGCCCGGATCGAGCCGCAGGTCGGTGATGGTGCCGAGAGCGGCAAAGGGCACGGCGTACTCGTGCCATCGACCGTCGTGCCGGAGCCCGAAATGCCGCGTCTTGTCCTCCCCGCGCCCGGGAGACTGATCCGTGGTCCAGAAGAGCTGCCCGTTTCCGCCGGTGCGGCTGCGGACCTTCAGCTTGAGGACCACGTCCCCGCCGGGGAGCTGCGCCGGCCGGTGCATGAACGGGTCGTTGCCGGTGCAATGGACCTTCAGGAGCCCCCCTCCGGCCGCGAGGGTACACTGGTTCTGGGCCGCCCAGCCCTCCGTATCGCGATCGAACTCCCAGCGCACGATGCTCTGTTCGGGCAGCCGGGCCCGGGGAAACGGGTTGATCGGCGCCGCGGCGTCACCGGCCGAACAGATCGCCATCAGGGCCAAGGCGGGGAGGCAAGACATGCAGATCTCCTTGCTCAAAGTGCTCGTGAATCTCGAATCGGTGGGACCCAACGGGGGGAAACCTTGCGGCGGGGCGCCCCCTGGGCGGCAGCGCGGTTCCTGCGGCTGCCCGATTGTGGGCCGACGCCCCTCGAATGTCAACCCGTCAGACCCAGGTCCCGCTGAAAGTGAGCGCGTAATCGACGGGCAGAACGACGGTCTTCGTGTTCGTCCCGCCGGCGGTCCCGTAGACGTTCACGCGATCGAAGCCCTGGACTTCATAGAAGTACGCCAGCATCGCCGCGTCGTAAAGCCGCGCGATGTTGCCCGAGCCGTAGAACT
>CAYGZA010000259.1:0-9808 GCA_964354135.1 uncultured Planctomycetaceae bacterium | reverse complement strand
TTCCTCCGCGGGCTGGAGTAGTGGACGGCGCGGGCGACCAGCTCCTTGCCCACGCCGCTCTCGCCGCGGATCAGAAGCGTGGCCTTGCTGGCCGCGGCCCGGGCGATCTCTTCGGTAATCTGCCGAATCACCAGGCTGCGGCCGACGATCTCGCTCTGCACGCCCAGCCGCTCGCGAAGCTCCACGTTCTCGTTGCGGATCTGGGTGAGGTGCTCCGTCAACTCCTGCTGGCGGTTGATGTTCGAGAGGGCCACCGCCACGGTGTCGGCCACCGCCAGAGTGAACTCCAGGTCCTGGGGGTCGGGAATCCGGTCCGGGTTGGTGGAGTAGAGATGGATCAGGCCCAAGACCCGCCGGCCGCGGCGGATCGGGGCGCAGATCACGCTGGTGGCCGGGATCTCGCCCTTGCTGTCCCTACTGCCAACCGAGCTGTCCCCGAGGACGTTCCTGGCCAGGACCGCCTCCTCCTCGCGCAAGACCGTGTTGGCCAGAAAGTTGGGGACCCGCTGGTAGCGTCGCTCGGAGGCCGTGCGGCTGGCGACCACTTCCAGGTCGGTGGCCGACGGCGGGCCAGGAAAATCGCGGGGCAAGAGCAGAAGGGCCCCGGCGTCGACCTGGGTTTCTTCGACCAGTCCCGCCAGGGCCAGCTCCCCCATCTTGCCCACGTCGGGCGTCTTGGCCAACTCGAAGGCCAACCGGCAGAGCTTCGTTGCCGCCGCGCCCAGCCTGGACGCTCCGGACCCTTCTTCCGCCGTCGACTCGAGGAACCGCGTTTGGCCGCGTCGGTGCATGATCGTCGTCGGCTCGACGTTCCCGAGGACGCTGGAATCGGCGACGTCCAGCGGCGAGTCCACGGAGGTTTGGCCGCCCTGCGTTTCCGCCCGCCGCAAGAGCGAGCTCGCGTCGGAAAACGCCTGAGTGAGGCTGTGAACGAACACAAGGTGGCAGCGGCCGATGCGGATCACGTCCCCGGGCTGGAGAACGCGATCCCCTTTGATCAGTTGATCGCCGACCAAGGTGCCGTTGCGGCTATCGAGGTCGCGGAGGGTCCACTCGTCGTCGGTGAGGAACAGCTCAGCGTGGTTGCGGCTGCAGCGCTCGTCCTTGATCACGATCTGGTTGGTGGGCGCCCTGCCGACGGTTACGGCCTGGCCGGGCACGAGCCGGAACACGTCGGTCCATTTCGAGCCTTCGCGAATGACCAGATAGGCAAGCTCCGCCACGGCCGAAGCCTCAATCCGAGGTGCTGGGTCAACGAAGGGCTATTGCGAGGGGCCCCAATCCCGTCTAAAGACTGCTCCGATTGGAGACACTTCTACTATTAGATTATCCGCGAAGGGGGGTTTTCGGCAAGGAGTTGCTTCCCCGATTCCCCGGGCGCAGCATCCTATGGATAGGAACCGGATCCACCCGACGGAGGCACGCGTGGTATTCGCTTGCAAATCCCTCGCAGCCGGATTAGCCTGTATACATTAGAGTGGATGAGTCGGGATGCGCTATGGCGCTACCCATCGAGCCGGCGCTTTTCCAGGCCGCCCTCGCGGCCGCTCGGAAACCGGAGAGGCCCTTGGGGAAGGAGCGCTGAGTCCCCCCGCCCGCGTCATGAGGAGAACCATTATGCTGATCGGTGATCGGATCGTCAGCCGTCGTGCCGTTCGGATTGTCCAGATGCTAGCCGTTTTGGCGGCAGTCTGCGTGGGGAGTTCCGCAGCCTATGCCCAGAACAACCAAGGCCTCGGTGTTTTCACGGGGCGGTCGGTCGGCGGCGTGATGATCAACGCCGAAGGCCTCTTAACGAGTGCGGACCGCAATGCCCTGGCCGAATCGCACAAGCTGCGTGCCGACGCCCTCCGGGCCGTCCCCGACGCGATGAACCGCACCGCCGGACTGCGCAAGGTCTCCCTGGGGGGGCTCGAGGCCGAGATCCAGAAATGCCTTGACGGCGGCAAGCCGATTCCAATCGAGGTGCAGTGCCTGGCCGGTTTGCAGGAGATCCGTTACTTGCTCCTCTATCCCAAGGAGAAGGACATCGTTATCGTCGGGCGGGCAGAGGGCTGGAAGGTGCACGGCCGCGGGAACATCGTCGGCGCAACCAGCGGCCGGCCGGTGATGCTCCTGGACGATCTTGCGACGGCTCTCCGAGCGGCCTTGGCTCCCGTCCGAACCCCGATGAGCTGCTCCATCGACCCGACGCCTGAAGGCACGCAGCGATGGAAGAGCATGGCAAACCGGCTTGCCACCGATCCCCGGACCGCGGCGGCAGGCATGGAGCAGTACCTCGGACCCCAGACGATCACCGTGGACGGCGTTCCCGACACCAGTCACTTCGCCCGCGTGATGGTCGCCGCCGACTACCGGATGAAGCGGGTCTCTTTGGCCCTTGAGCGGTCGCCGGTCCCGGGCCTGCCGAGCTATTTCGACATGGCGGCGACAGGCCGCGGCACATCCAGCGCCATGCCGCGGTGGTGGATCGAGCCGGTCTACGATCCGCTCGGCCGAGACGCCGAAGGGCTTGCCTGGGAGTTGCGGGGCGGCAGAGTCAAGGCCATGACGGAGAACACGTTCTTCGACACCCATGGGATCGCTCGGACGACCGGGAAGGTGGACCCGATCGCCCAGCGGTGGGCCGACATGTTCAGCGAGCGCTATGAGGAGCTTGCCGCAGCCGATCCGGTGTTCGGCGAGCTGCGGAACTGCATGGACCTGGCGGTCGTGGCCGCCTTGATCGCCAAGGAAAGACTGACCGAGAAGGCCGGCAACCGCTTGCCTCTCCTGACAGGCGGGGGTGGGTTGGAGACGGCCAAGCTACCGGCGCCGAAGCACGTGGCCACTCAGGCCAACGCCTTCAAGGGTCGAAGGGGATGGTTGATCGCCGCCGGCGGCGTGCAGATCAATCCCTGGGCAGTCGTCGAGAAGGCACAAACCGACGAGACGGTGACGGCCGTCCACAAGCAGTCGGCCGCCAAGGAGCGGACGAGTTGGTGGTGGGACTAGCCGAACCTGCCGATCCATTGCCTCAGAACTCACCACGGCCGGGTCACGCCGCTGACCCGGCCGTTTCCGCGCGCGTTCCTGGACCGCGCTTCCTTGACAGCGCGCTTCCTTGACATCGCGATTCCTTGACAGGATGCCGCCGCAGAGGTACCGTCTAGGGACGTTTTCCAGTCGTGCTCCTCGATTGGACCGCCTCAACGGACCTGGACGAAACGGCAACCTATGCTGGGCAAGCAGCTTTTCGCCAAGAAATCCCTGGAAGTCTTGTTGGAGGAAATGGCCGGGGAGCACCGGCTGCGGCGGGTGTTGGGACCGGTGACCCTCTCCTCGCTGGGGATCGGGGCGATCATCGGCACCGGGATCTTCGTGCTCACCGGCGTGGCTGCCCGCCAGGAGGCCGGTCCCGGGCTGATCCTCTCCTTTGTGGTGGCCGGTTTGGCGTGCGCTTTCGCCGCCCTCTGTTACGCCGAATTCGCCTCGATGGCCCCGATTGCCGGCAGCGCCTATACCTATGCCTATATCTCGCTGGGCGAGCTGGTGGCGTGGATCATCGGCTGGGACCTCGTGTTGGAGTACGCGATGGCCTCGGCGACGGTGGCCAACGGGTGGTCGCACTACTTCTTGAAGTTCCTCGACCTGTTCAAGACCAAGGCCGGGCAAGCCCTCGTGACGATTCCGCTCTGGCTGACGACGGACCCGTTCACCGCGGCCGCGCAGAACGTCGACTACCAGACGGCCCAGACGCTCGTGGTGGCTTCTGCCGACGCCCAGAAGCTCGATGCTGCCCCTACCGATCCGCGAATTCAGTTGCCGGTGGATCAGGATCGGGTGGCGAACGTGCGAGTAGCGTTCGCGCAGGATTCGCTGAAGGCTGTCGAGGCACTCCATGGTTCCGGAGCGGAGGCGTCGGTCGAGCGCGTGCGGGAATTGATGCAGAAACAGCTCCAATACGAGCCGCCTACCCCGCCGGCCGAGAAGCTCGGCCACGTCCGCGACGACAACAAGGGCGGCTACGAGGCCTACCAGACAACACCGCTGGTGATCGCAGGCGTTCATCTCACCTGCAACATCGTGGCGGTCGCGATCGTGTTGGTCGTCACGACGATCCTCGTCATCGGGATTCGCGAGAGCGCCCGCTTCAATGCGACCATGGTGATCATCAAGATCGCCGCGGTGCTGTTCGTGATCGTCGCGGGCATCGGCAAGATCAAGGTGGGGAACTGGACGCCGTTCCTTCCCTACGGGTGGTCGGGGGTGCTGGGCGGCGCTTCCGTGATCTTCTTCGCCTACATCGGTTTCGATTCGGTTTCGACCCATGCCGAAGAGGCCCGCAACCCCAAGCGGGACGTCCCCATCGGGATCATCAGCTCGCTGGCGATCTGCACGGTGTTGTACATCGCCGTGGCCGCGGTCGTGACCGGCATGGTTCCGTATTCGAAGATCGCATTGGACGCGCCGATAGCGGACGCGTTTCAACAGAGCCAAATGGAGATCGCCGTGGTGATCGTCACCATCGGCGCTTTGACCGGTATCACCAGTGTGCTCTTGGTAATGCTCCTCAGCCAGCCGCGGGTCTTGCTGGCAATGTCCCGCGACGGGCTGTTGCCTCCGAGCTTCTTCGGAGCGGTCCACCCGCGATTCCGCACGCCGCACAAGGCGACGATTCTCACGGGGCTGGTTTGCGCCGTGACGGCCTCGCTCTTCCCTCTGGTAGCGCTGAGCCACATGGTGAACATCGGCACGCTGTTCGCCTTTGTGGTGGTCTGCGCCTCCGTGTGGCTGATGCGGCGGATCAACCCGCAGGCCGAGCGTCCGTTCCGCGCCCCGATGATGTGGCTGGTCGCCCCGCTGGGGATCATCTTCTGCCTAGCGCTGATGATTTCCTTGGGCTGGCAGAACTGGGTGCGACTGGGCGTCTGGCTGGCGGTCGGCCTCTTGATCTACGTCTTCTACGGCCGGCGTCACAGTCACCTGGGCAAGGAACTCCGCGGGGAGATTGCGCGCCACGGCGTCTCCCCGGCGGGCACGCCGCTCGACGGCATCCCGCCGGAATGACCCATCCGCGATGCAAAGCCCGGACTTCCGAGGTCTTGAAGACTTCGGAAGTCTATTCGGCTCAGAGGCAAGTTCTCCTGCCCGCGACGCCGGATGGGCCGGACGTGGCATTGCTTTCCCCGCCTCCCTGCTATTCAATGGGGGAGCCGGCGTCCAAACCACAGGAGGAGACAAACGATGGCTGAGCATGTCGCGGACAATCCCGGGGCAAACCGTCCGACCCGAAGGCGTTTTCTTTCGCAGTGCGGGCAACGCGCCCTTGCGGGCGGCGTGGCTGCGGCAGTGCTCGGCAGTCCGCACGGAGCCGCGGCGGCCGGTCCCCGCGTTTCCGAGCCGGCCGAGGGCAAGGTCGCGTACCGCGTGCTGGGGAAGACCGGCCTGCGGGTCTCGGAAGTCGGATTCGGCGGGCACAGTTGGTCCTACGCCCGGGTCCCCGACGGCAAAGGCGGCCTGCGCACGCCCAGCCTCGACGAGGCCGTCCGCATGATCGGCCTTGGGATGGAGATTGGAGTGAACTTTTTCGACTGCTGCACGCCGCCCGAGGAGCACAGCGTCCCCGGCGAGGCCCTGAAGCGGCTGAAGGCCCGCGACCGGGCGATCATCACCGGCCGGCTGTGCCATAAGATGAAAGGCCGCGAAGCCGACAAGAACGAAATCTACAAGTTTGTCGACGAGCGGCTCAAGCTGCTCCAGAGCGACTACTTCGACATTCTCATGGTCACCAACACGGAGAACGACACGAAGCAGTCCGGCTACTGGGACATGTCGTACGCGATCGAGGCCCTGGACCGTGTCAAGAAGCAGGGGAAGATCCGCTTCAGCGGCTTCGGCTGCCATTTCACGCCGGAGCTGTTCCTGGAGGCATTCGAGAAATACGGCCGCGCCTTCGACACCTGCTCGCTCCCCTATAACGCGCGGCACCGCGTCGCCGAAACCATCATGCCGGCAGCGGAGAAAGCGGGCCTGGGGATCGTTACGATCAAGCCGTTTGCCCGCGGGGAGTTCTTAAAGGAGCGCGATCTTGCCGGCGGCCCGGCCGGCCTGGCCCGGGACATGATGGCCTTTGTCCTCCAGAACGACTTGGTGGACGCGTGCATCTGCGGCGTCCACACCGTGGGACACGTGCGAGAGAACTTCAGCGCCTCGTGGACGAAGCTCTCGCCGGAAGGCCGCCGACGGCTGGACCGGGTCGCTGCCCGGACACCGGCTCCCGGCCGCGACTGGCTGGAGGACGGCTGGCGCTACGTATCATGAGCACGATCCAACCCGATCAGGTCGGTCCGGATCCGCTTCGAGACTGGCTGGCAAGGGCCGTTGAGGCGGAGGCGTCGGACCTCCACGTGGTGTCGGGCTATCCCCCGGTGCTTCGCGTCCACGGCGAATTGCAGGAGCTAGAGCCGATCGCGCTGGCGCCTGAAGCCGTGCGGGAGATGCTCGTGCAGTTCTGTCCCCCGCACGCGATGGATCGTTTCGACGCGGATCGGAACGTCGACTTCGCGCTGGAACTCACGCTCCGCGGAAAAGCGCAGCGGTTTCGCGTGAACTACTTCATGAGCGGCCAGCAGATGGGGGCCTGCTTCCGGGTCATCCCATCGGCGATTCCCGACTTCCATTGGGCGGGGTTTCCCGAGGAACTCGCCCAGCGGCTTTCCCATTATCGCAACGGGCTCGTGCTCATCTGCGGCGTGGTCGGGTCGGGCAAGACCACGTCGTTGGCGATGCTGATCAATCTGCTCAACAACGAAGGCGGGTACCGCATCATTACCGTCGAGCAGCCGGTTGAGTACCTGTTCCCCCGGGTGTCCGGGTCCGTGGTCACGCAGCGGGAGGTCGGTCTGGACGTCCACACCTTTGCCGACGGCCTGAAGTACGCCGTCCGCCAGGACCCGGACGTGATCCTGGTCGGCGAGATTCGCGATCGGGAGACCGCGCAGATGGCCCTGAGTGCGGCCGAGACGGGCCACCTCGTCTTTTCCACCTTGCACACCCGCGACGCCAAAGGGGCGATCTCGCGATATGCCGACCTGTTTCCGCAAAGCGATCAGCGCGACGTTCGCTCGCAGCTTTCTTTGAGCCTCCGTGCGGTGATCAGTCAGCATCTCCTCCCCAACGTCCGCAGGGGCGAGAAGCGGGTCCTGGCGCTGGAGATCATGTTCAACAACGCGCCGGTGGCCAGCGCGATTCGCTCGGGCAGGATCGAGTCGATCGACAACGTCGTTCTCACGAGCCGCGCCGAAGGAATGCTCACGCTCGATGAGGCGATCAAGCGGCTGCTCCATGAGGGGCGGATCAGCAGGGAAACGGCCGAGCGATTCGTCACCTCCCCGACCCGACTCTGATGGGTCCGCCGAGCCTCATCTGACCGGTTGACTTCAACCGGAGACTTCCGAAGTCTCCGAGACTTCGGAAGTCTTTTCGCAGTGGGGTTTCCCGCCATCGGAAGAACGCATGGACTCGGCCGAGACCCGGAGAAGCCGCGCTCAGTACATCCCGAGCTGGTCCCGGGCGTCGTCGGTCATGCGGTCGGGGGTCCAGGGGGGGCTCAAGACCAGCTCGACGTTCACGGTGCCTATTTCTTCGCCGAGATCCGCCAGGGCGTCCTTGACCTCCTGGACCAGTTGCGGGCCGGCCGGGCACGCCGGGCTGGTCATCGTCATCTTGATCAAGATGTCCGACGTGCGCCCCCGCTGAGCGACTTGCACCTCGTAGACCAGCCCCAAGTCGACAATGTTGACGAACAGCTCGGGGTCGTTTACCTGCCGCAAGGCGGCATAGACGGACTCTTCAGCAATGGCCATGGGGCAGGGGTCAGGGGCTAGGGACTCTTCATTCATCCTTCATCATTCCGCATTCATCCTTGATTCTGATCCAGACCTCTCCGCCCTCAATCTTCACCTCGTGCGCGGCCGTGGCCCTGGTGGCCGGCATCGAGAGGGCCACACCCGTGCGGATGTCGAACCGCGCCCCGTGCCGCGGGCAGATAATCGTGTGCCCCTTGAGATCCCCTTCGGCCAGCGGACCGCCGTCGTGGGTGCAGAGGTCGTCGATCGCATAGAAGCTGCCGGCAACGTGAAACAGGCCCACCAGCCGGTCCCCCACTTCAACGACCGTCTTGCCCGGGTCGGGCACGTCGGACACCTTGCACGCCCGCACGAAGTCGTTCTCGCCCATGTCACTGATACTCCCGGACGCGGCGGCGAATGGCATCGCCCAACGCCTTGCGGACGCTCTCGATCGTAATGCGGTCGAAGACCTGCTGGAAGAAACCGGCCACGATCGTGCGGATCGCCTCCTTGCGGGTCAGCCCGCGGGTGCGGGCGTAGAAGACCTGCTCGTCGTCCACGCGGCCGGCCGTCGCGCCGTGGGTGCAGCGGACGTCGTCGGCCAGGATCTCCAGCCCGGGGATCGAGTCGGCCCGGGCGGAATCGGAGAGAATCAGGGTATCGTTCCGCTGGTAGCCGTCGGTCTTCTGGGCGTCGCGGTCGACGTGGATCATGCCCCGCCAGACCAAATGGGACTGGTCTTGCAGGGCGCCTTTGTAGAGCAGGTCGCTCGCACACTCCGGCATCTGGTGGTGCTGGAGGGTGTGGTAGGCGAGGTGCTGCCTGCCCTCGGTGAACATCACGCCGTTGACCTGGGTCCTTGCGCGAGGGCCGGCCAGCTCGACGTGCTGATTCACCTTGGCCAGGCGGGCCCCCAACGCGCCGATGGTCCACTGCAATTCGGCGCTCTCTTGCAGGCGGGCCTTCTGATGGGCGAAGTGCCAGACGCCCGTCCCCCAGTTCTGGAGGTTCACGTAGCGCAACCGGGCGTGCGGCCCAACCACGAGCTCCACGGCCCCGCAGTGCAGCCCGGCGGCTTGCGGATCGGTGCCGGCCGTTTCGGCCAGGAGCGTCGCCTCGGCGCCCCGATCGAGGATCACCAGCGTACGGCCGAAGTCGGCGCTGCCCGGCGAGAGAACCGACAAGACGTGGAGCGGCTGGTCCACCACGACGCCCGGCGGCACGTACAAGAGCGTCCCGCCCGACCAAAGGGCGGCGTGGAGCGCGGCGAACTTGTCCGTGTGCGGATCGACGAGCGGGGCACCGAGGTGCGGCCGCAATAGGCCCCCGTATTCGAGGACCAGCTCATCGAGGCTGCCGAACAGGACCCCGCGGGCCTGCCACCTGGCGGCCAAATGGGATTGGAGCGGGTGGCTATCGAGCGAGACGGCCCGCCCGGCGAGCTCGATGTCTTCGGCCAGCAGGGCCGGCGGAACCGGAGCGTCGGCGGCAGGCGGAAGAGGCAGCCCGAAACGGTCCAGGTGGAACAGCCGAAGATCGGTCCGCCGCCACTCTTCCTGCTTCATGTCCGGAAGCGGCATGGCCTGAAACGCTTCCCACGCCTCTTGCCGCAGGTGGGTCAGCCAGCCCGGCTCGGACCGTGCGGCGAGGAATTCGTCGAAGGCCTCTTGGGCAAAACCGGCTTGGAGAGTCGATTTAGTCATCATGCGTTGCAGGACGGCCTTTCCGGGCCGTTCTGGACGGCCTGGAAAGGCCGTCCTACTGCGCTTACCCCACGGTTCCTTCCATCTGGAGTTGGATCAGCCGGTTCATTTCCACGGCGTATTCCATGGGCAGCTCCTTGACCAACGGCTCGATGAAGCCCGCCACGATCATCGTGCTGGCCTCCGGCTCGGTCAGGCCGCGGCTGGTGAGGTAGAAGAGTTGCTCCTCGCCGATCTTCGAGACGCTTGCCTCGTGGCCGCCCATCACGTCCT
>CAYGZA010000258.1:0-9863 GCA_964354135.1 uncultured Planctomycetaceae bacterium | reverse complement strand
GGCTGGGGGCTGGGGGCTAGGGGCTAGGGAGCATGAATCGTTGGCCCCGATCCCTGAATCCTGAACCCTGAACCCCGAACCCTGAACCCTGTCTCCCATCCCATGCCGCATGAACAGCCCGATCACTTCGTGGCCCTGTTCCTTCAAGAGCCACGCCGCGACGCTGCTATCCACGCCGCCGGACATCGCCAATACAACCCGCGCCATCACACTCCCTCGGCCGACCCTGAAGCAGGACCGGCGTCTCGCCGGTCCGCCGCATCGGAGAGAAGATCACCCTAAGCGACCATCCGGCTGGGACTCACGGATCGTCGCGGTAGCGTTTTGTCAGATCGCCGTACGCGTCGATCCGCCGGTCGCGCAAGAAAGGCCAGTGGGTCCGCACCGCGTCGATCTGGTCCAGGTTGCACTCAACCAGGAGCGTCTCTTCGGCGCCATGGGAGGCCCGGGCCAAGACGTTCCCGTTCGGATCGCACACGAACGAGGCGCCCCAAAACTCCAGTTGCCCTTCGACGCCCGTGCGGTTCGCCGCCGCCACGAACAGCCCGTTGGCAATCGCGTGGCTCCGCATCATCGTCTCCCAGGCGGAGTGCTGGCCGGCACCGAAGGGCTCCTTCTCGTCCGCCAACCAGCCGATCGCCGTCGGATAGAAGAGGATCTGGGCCCCGGCCAGTGCGGTCAGCCGGGCCGCCTCGGGGAACCATTGGTCCCAGCAGATGCACACGCCCACGCGCGCGAACCGCGTCGCAAAGCTGCGGAAGCCCAGGTCGCCGGGCGTGAAGTAGAACTTCTCGTAGTAGAGCGGGTCGTCCGGGATGTGCATCTTTCGGTAGATGCCCGCCAGGCGGCCGTCGGCGTCCAGAACGACCGCCGTGTTGTGATACAAGCCGGCGGCCCGACGCTCGAAAAGCGACGTGACCACCACCACGCCGTGCTCCCGGGCTGCCCCGGCCAGGGCCTCGCTCGTGGGCCCGGGGATCGGCTCCGCCAGGCCGAAATGCCGGTGATCTTCGCTCTGGCAGAAATACGGCCCGGCCACAAGCTCCGGCAGGCAGACGAGGTTCGCCCCCCCGGCGGCTGCCTCGGCAATCCGCGCGATGGCCTTTTCGAGATTGGCCTCGCGCGACTCCGCACCGTGGGTTTGCGCGACCGCCAACGTGACCGTGCCGCGGGTTGTCTCGGACTGGGACATGGCAGTCTCTGGACGGGTAAAGATCCGATGGTACCATGACCGGCATGGCGCGAAAACGGGTCCCAGGGCTTTTTGTCACCGGCACCGACACCGGCGTGGGCAAGACCTACGTCGCGGCGCTCATAGTCCGGGCGCTCCGGGCCGCGGGCCACCGAGTGGGCGTGTACAAGCCGGCCGCCAGCGGATGTCGGAAGGGTTCAGGGTCCAGGGGCGAGGGGCGAGAGGCAAGGGGCGAAAAACGAGGAACGGCGAACGAGCACCGAATCGCGGCGGCGGGGCTTGCCCCGCGCTCGTCTGGCGGCCTTGCCCCGCGCTTGTCTGGCGGCCGAGGGTTGGTTTCTGAAGACGCAGTCCTTCTCTGGGAAGCAGCCGGACGGCCGGGGACTCTCGCCCGGGTCTGCCCGCAGTGCTTCGCGGCCCCCCTGGCGCCTCATCTGGCCGCCCGGGAAGAAGGCCGCACGCTCGATCCCAAACGGCTCCGCCGCGGACTGGAGTTCTGGAAGGCCCGCTCCGACGTGATCGTGGTCGAAGGGGCCGGCGGGCTGATGTCCCCCTTGGGCGACGACGAGTACGTGGCCGATCTCGCCTACGAGTTCGGCTTCCCGCTGGTCGTTGTTGCCCGCAACGCCCTGGGAACGATCAATCAGACGCTGCAAACCCTGGTCACCGCGGCGGCGTTTCGCGACGGGCTGCGCGTTGCCGGCATCGTCCTCAACCATCCGACACCGCCTGGCGACGACCGCAGCACTGCCGCCAACCGCCGCGAGCTGGCCCTCCGCTGCGTCGCGCCGATCCTCGCCGAAGTCCTTTGGCAAGTCAGTCGGCTCGACACCGAGCAGGATTGGTACGGGCTCGCGAGGTCACTCCAAAAGGGGGGATAGAGAATTAAAGCTATCGTCTTGAAGCTTTCAATGTCCGGGGTACAATTGCATGGTAACTTTAAAAGCTAAGAGGAGATCTAAAGTCTCAGGCCGTATGCCTATAATCGGAACGAGGCCATGCCACCTGCCGTAAAGTCTGATAGAGCAGGAAAATACGATCTGCAGCCGGGCGGTTTTCGGGCCTTCATTCCCGCCCCCCTCCCTCCCAACCCGCCGCTGGTGTTCGATGCCCAGATGCTGTGTTTGCACGAGGACGCCACGCTAGAGTTGGGGCGGCTTGAGGGGTTGACGATCAACCTTCCTAATCCCGATCTCTTCGTCTCCATGTATGTCCGTAAGGAGGCGCTTCTCAGCTCCCAGATTGAAGGTACCCAGGCCTCGTTGGAGGACGTGCTGGCCTACGAAGTCCAGCCACCGGAGAGTCCCGCCACCCACGACGCTGCCGAGGTCGTCAATTACGTGCGCGCCATGACCTTCGGCCTGAAGCGCCGGGCGAGCCTCCCGTTGTCACTCCGCTTGATCCGGGAAATCCACGCGGAGTTGCTTAGGGACGTGCGAGGGGGGGAACAGGCCAAGACGCCGGGAGAATTCCGCACGACCCAGAACTGGATTGGACATCCAGGCTGTCGGTTGGAGGAGGCGGCATTCGTCCCACCGCCGCCGCACGAGATGGAAAAGGCATTGCACGACTTGGAGAAGTACCTTCACTCCAAGGCACGTTTGCCAGTCTTGGTGCGTTGTGCACTGGTCCACGCGCAGTTCGAGACCATCCATCCCTTCATCGACGGCAACGGCCGCGTGGGGCGCCTTCTGATCGCGTTTCTACTGTGTCATCAAGGTGTCCTGCGGAGACCGCTGCTGTACCTCAGCTACTACTTCAGATCGCGTCGCCAAGAGTACTATGATCGGCTTAACGCCGTCAGAACGGCTGGTGATTGGGAGGGCTGGCTCCGATTCTTCCTTGCGGGTGTGGCAGAAGTTGCCCACCAGGCTAGCGAGACGGCCAAGCGGATACTGGGTCTTTGCGAGCAACACACCACGGTGATTCGGCAGGCCTTTCCACGCGCCGCTGGGAATGCGCTGCGGTTCCTGGATCACCTGTTTGATCGTCCCTACGTCACTGTCGCTTCGGTGAGCCAGAATCTGGGCGTCAGCCTTCCCACGGCGAACAACCTGACCCGTAGATTCCAGACCCTGCACATCCTGCGGGAGATCACGGGGCAGTCCTACCGCCGCGTGTTCGTGTATGCCCCCTACTTGTCGCTATTGCGCGAGGGGACCGAGCCGTAGCGGGAGTCGTCGGCCGGGGCCGCCCGAGGTTGGAGTTGTTAGAGTTGGGGTCAACTCTTGCCGGGAGTTGCGGAGTTGGGGGTCAACTCTTGACACGTGACGACCGCAAACATTCGTGGTAGGATTAGGTCGCTATGGCACGCCCGATCCCAGTGGAATATCCCGACGCCGTGTATCATGTGACGGCCCGAGGCAACCAGGGCAAGGCGATCTATCGCGAGGATCACGACCGGGAGCGGTTCCTGTCCTCCCTTGTGGAGCGAGAGGTGGATCGATGCGTGGCGATTTGGCTGCGCGTTCATGCCGGCCCAGAGCGGATGACGAAGGTGGCGGCGGAATACGGCTACAAGGATGGCAGTGGGGTTCATCAGGTTGTCAAGCGGTTGGGAGGAAAGGGCGAAGAGCGATCCAGCACTCTCAGCCCGCCTGACTGTGCTTGCCGACGCTGTGTCAAGCAAGAGTTGACCCCGCCCTCAACACCCGCGTACCCCGTACCGTACCCACCCCGGCAAGGGCAGAATCGTCGGTACGGCGGAGATGCAAAGGCAGGTACGGAGACCGATGGGGCCCTACCAGGATTGCGTCCGCGGAGTTCAATACGTAGTCAGGCGTTCACAGATTCTAGGATAGGTTCTACCCCTACCACGACGGCGATTCTCGGCCAGGGTCGCATCTTGCCGGATGGGCACCTCGTCGTGGGGAGGGTCGGAGACCAATAGGACAATGGCCCAGCAGAAGACAACGACGACGAACGTTTTTCAGAAGCACTTCGACGATCCGCCGGTGTCACGGCTCCAGCCGATCTGGCTCGACCGGAATGTTCCGGTGGGATACTGGGACCGTTTGGAGAACCGGCGTCTCTACGTCCGATGGCTGGGGCAGAGACTCGGTTTCTGCAAGCCGGAAGATTGGTACCGAATAACCACCGACGATTTCAAGCGCAACCGTGGCGCCGGCATTCTGCAGCAGCATTGGAGGAGTTCTGCGATTGGTGCGGTCAAGGAATGCTACCCCGACTACGATTGGAAGGACTGGTTGTTCAAGGTCTCGCCTCGCCGCTTCTGGCAAGACCCCAAGAACCATCGGCGATACATGAAGTGGCTCGGCCGACAACTCGGCATTCGACGCCCCTCGGATTGGTACCGCGTCAGCAATCGAGATTTCAGGGACAACAGCGGCGGTGCCTTCCTGATCCACTACGACAGCACGGTTTCCCAGGCCATTATGAGCTACTTGCCGAACTACGACTGG
The DNA here is from genome assembly GCA_964354135.1 of uncultured Planctomycetaceae bacterium. Taxonomy (GTDB): domain Bacteria; phylum Planctomycetota; class Planctomycetia; order Pirellulales; family Thermoguttaceae; genus CAYGZA01. Next base: position 5,249 of record CAYGZA010000258.1, on the reverse strand, counting down.
AAACCGTGGATGTTCGACAAGACGCCGAAGGGGTTCTGGCATGAGAAAAAGAACCGCAGGCGGTACATGATTTGGCTGGGAAAGAGGCTCCGCCTCAAGTCCACCACCGACTGGTACTCCGTGACCGAACACGACTTCGAGGCGAATTACGGGAATCAATTCCTGAGACTCTACCGCAGATCACCAATAGCGGCGGTGAGAGATTATTTGCCAAGAGGTACCTGGAACGAATGGACCTTTGCTCGGGTTCCCGCGGGCTTTTGGGACAACCCGGCGAACCGCAAACGCTACCTACGCTGGCTCGGAAAGAAGCTCAAGTTCAAGAGGCCGAGGGACTGGCACAGAGTGAAAGCACGTGAATTCCGGGCGAACTGCGGTGGCGGCCTCCTGGCGAGATACCACTCGTACATCGATCTGCTCAAGGAGTGCTTCCCTAAATTCAAGCGGGGGCCGAAAGCACGATGACCTACGCCATGGTAGACCTGGAATCGGACGGCCCGATGCCGGGCGACTACTCGATCGTGTGCTTGGGGGATGACGAAGGTGGCGGCGCAGTACGGCTACAAGGATGGCAGTGGGGTTCATCAGGTTGTCAAGCGGTTGGAGGAAAGGGCGAAGAGCGATCCAGCACTCTCAGCCCGCCTGACTGCACTTGCCGACGCTGTGTCAAGTGTCAAGAGTTGACCCGGCCCCACTGCAAGAGTTGACCCCGTATCCCCTGTGTCAAGTGTCAAGAGTTGACCGTCTACCCGTACCCTACCCGTACCCCGAATTATAGCCGCGCCCCCCGACGCGCGGAGTGGCATCCTGGCCTACTGGCTCGATTGAAAGGGTCGGGTCGGGCGATGTGGCGTTCAACCTGTGGAAAGCAGTCCGTGCTGACCACCCAGTGGCAGGGGCGGTGTGATGCGAAGCCCGTCAACTACGGCGCTTCCGTTCAGGCTGATGTGGTGGAGGTCCAACGAGTGCAAGGCATCGGCCTTGTAGAGGATTGCCGTCGCCAAGATTTGAGCATCCGGAGTCTTGATGTTGCGGTTTTCCGCGGCACCTCTGCTACGAATGGAACTCGCCAACTGGGCGATGGGAAGGGTGGTATTCGCCAAGATCACGTTGGACCGCTTGAGGAAGAGGTTGAACGCATTCCACTGGTCTGGCGTGTGCTTTGTCTCCAGAATCTCTGTACACGTCGTCACGGAGACGATAAGCGATGCTGCGCGTGATTCGATTTCTCCAACCACTAGCTCAATGTCAGCGAGAGGCGCCGATATTTCCGCCTTCAGCCACGCCAGGAAGACGGATGTATCCCAGCAATAGCTAATCATGGTCTTCCCTGTCGCGAATGGCCCGAACGAATTCCACGGAACTCAGCGAACCGGTGCTGTCGGGCGCTATCCCCTTGAGATCACGGAGTGATGGAAGGTGGTCGTCAGGGGGATGGAGCTCCATCTTGTCCACGTGAACTTGGTGAGGGAAGGGTCGGTCTGGTTGAAAGTAGAGCTTTCCCCAGACTGTCACGTTACCTCTTATGGCCTCGCGAACCTGCTCAAACATGGAGTCAGGAAAGGCACATTTAATTCGGCATCCGCGGAGCGGAGGGAATAGGAAGAATTCACTGGAGTTGTGGACGTTGACTCTTTCGAGTGTCCCCGACACCGAACCCTCAGACGGAACGGAACTTCCCAGGATGTTCTGGATGTTGACCTCGTACTGAACTGTGAGCAACGATGATCCTATCCACACTTCTTTCGTCTTGTGATGAAGTGGAGAAATGAGATCATGAAACGCCTCAAGGCTCTCGCGGTCCACGCGGCGATCCGGGGGCCTCCCGGTCTGCAACCTGTCCACCGTGTCTTGAAACAGACTAAGGACCTCCTCGCGGCGATCTGGGCCATCGACGGGCGGGATTGCCTGCAGCGTAATCGTCGCGCTTGCGCACCGCAGGTCAGCGATCCTGTAACGTGTGCGCGGGGGCTGAGAGGAGACTAGCGTCTCGGACTTGCGGAGACACTTCGACACGCTCTCGCAGAACGACCGGAAGTCGTCGAATCGGACCGCCCCGTTGTCTTCATCGGAACCCACCAACCTCACGGTAATCTGATTCGCAGACATCAGACGCATTCTCCGGCGCGACAGAGAACGGCAGGACTGGGGCCCCTCCTAGAGGACCACGGTGCGTGACGTCGCTCCGACTCCGCGTCCCGCCGATCCGAGTGGAATATCCCGACGCCGTGTATCATGCGACGGCCCGAGGCAACCAGGGCAAGGTGATCCATCGCGACGATCACGACCGGGAGCGGTTCCTGGCAACGAGTGCGGGAAACAGGACTTGAACCTGCACGGCCTTACGGCCACTAGGCCCTCAACCTAGCGCGTCTGCCAATTCCGCCATTCCCGCCAGACACGTCCAGCCAACTGTCACTGTACCCCAAGTCGGCCTGGCGTCAAGGGTTCCTCCGGCGTCAAGGGTTCCTCCGCTTGATCACCAGAACGGCGCCCGGCCTCCCGGCGGCTGGCTGGGGCTGGGATTCGAGGCATTGCGGGACAATGGCTGCCAGATCCCGGGCCGGCAGTTCGAGGCGGCCAGCGAGGGCCCTGGCCAATTCGACCTCAAGGGATGGTCCTTGAATCGTTGGTCCCTGCGAATCTTCCGCGGGGATGGCGGGCTTATCGACAGAGGGGAGAACCACGAGGATTTCCCCCGGCTCGAGTTGGCAGAGCGTCTCGGCGTAAGAAGTCTCCGGGTCTTCCCCGACGGGGGGTGCTGGTTGGGTGAGCGATTCCCAGCCGTTGGGTCTTACCACGACCAGCCTGAAGCCGCCGGCCTGGGCAAACCGGATGCGGCCGCCGCGCAAGTCCGTGAACCCGCAGAACGTCGAGGCCAGCATGTCGCCCGAGGAGCTGGTCCAGACGGTCGCGTTGACCTGGCGGAGCAGGGCGTCGGCGTTGTTGTGATACTGGGCGTGCGAACGGAGTGTTGCCCGGAGCGTGCTGGCGGCCAAGGCGGCCTCGATGCCTTGTCCCTGCACCGCGGCGAGGACAGCCGCCATCGAGCCGTCCGGCAGGCAAAACCAGTCGTAGAATTCGCCTCCGATCGACCCCGCCTGCGCCGTCCACCCGGCGATGTCCCAGGTCTCCGAGAGAAGCGGGACCGAGGGAAGCTGGCTGCACTGGAGCCGTTCCACGGCGGCGACGAGGTGTTTGAGTCGGGCCCCCCGGATTCCTTCCTCCAGGAGCATTTCGCGTTCCAGGTCGGCAGCCAGCCGGCCCGCCACCACTTCGAGGATGCTCGTCTCCCGGTCGTTGAAATCGCGGCGGGTCTCGCAGAAGACCCACATCGTGCCCAGGATGGTCGTCGAGGTGGCAACCGGGACGCAGGCCGCGGAGGGATAGTCCTCCGGCGGGTGCCAGTGAGGCAATAGCGCGGTATCTTCGAGCACGACCGCATGTCCCAGCATGGCCTCTAGGTCGGCAAGCGCCCCGTGCAGGGGCCGGGCGGGATCGGCGAGGCGCTCGGGCGGGAGGCCCCAGCTTGAGCGGAGTTTCAGGCAGGTCGTGCCTTCGTCAAGGAGGTAGAGTGCTGCCGCCCGGCAGCCCACCGCTTGGGCGCCCCCGCGCAGCACCGACTGGAGACGGACCGCCAGGTGCTTCGGCTCATCCGGGCGGAGTGCCAACGGGACTCCCGCGGCCAGTTCCGCTTCGCGCTCGGAGAGTGCTTGCCGGGTGCGGACGAGTTCTCCGAGCATGTCGGCCAAGGCGGCGGCCAGCTTGCGAACGGCCTCCGGGGGAGTGTCGGGCTCCGAAGCGGCCGAAGCCGACCGGACCAGAGCGAGCCGAACGGGGCCGGGAGTTGTTCCGACGCCCGGGTTGACCGGGGCGGACCACGCGGACTCGGTCGGGTCAGTCGGCCTCGGACCGCAGTGAAAGCGGGCGGACCAGCCTGTGGCCTCGCAAAACGCCGCCAGGACCTTCGACAGACTGGCGACATTACCAATATCGGGTGGGGCGGCTTCCGGAGATTCTTCCCGAAAGACTTTCAGGCGATTCAAGCTCGGTTTGACCACGGTGGTATGCCGGAAGGTCCAGGTTTAGGGTTTGGGCCTCCTCCTGGGCTCCCGTCAAGGCTTGTGTGCGCCGACCGTCCGTCAGAACCATCACCACCGCAGCCGGGGTAACGGTCTAACGGACTCTCCCGTCTTGCGCATATTCTTTATCATCCGTGATCGCCACATTTTGACATCGACCCGCCCGGCAACGGACGTGAGAGATTCGTTCGGCCGCCCTACCAGTGCCGCGAAACGGTGCGGCGATCCTACCCGAACGGGGGATCTTGTGGTCGTGAAGCCGCACCTAGAAGTCGGCGCTTCCCGGGGTCCGCGGATACGCGATCACGTCGCGGATGTTCCCCATGCCGGTGATGAACTGCACAGTCCGCTCCAAGCCAAGCCCGAAACCGGAGTGGGGAACCGTGCCGAAGCGGCGGAGATCGAGGTACCACCAGTAGTCTTCTTCGCCGAGCCCCTGCTCTTGCATGCGTTGGCGCAGGACGTCGAGCCGCTCTTCGCGCTGGCTGCCGCCGATGATCTCGCCCACCTTGGGGACGAGAATGTCCATCGCCCGGACCGTCCGCCCGTCGTCGTTGACCCGCATGTAGAAGGGCTTGATCGCGCGGGGATAATCGAACAGGATGACGGGGCACCGGAAGTGTTTCTCGGTGAGGAAGCGCTCGTGCTCGGCCTGGAGGTCGTGCCCCCAGGCCACGGGAAACTCGAATTCTTGGCCGGAGCTCTTCAGGATTTCGACGGCCTCGGTGTAGGAAAGCTGCACGAACGCGCTGCGGACGATCGTCTCCAGCGTCTCAAGGGCCGTGGGGTCGATCCGCTGGTTGAAAAACTGCATCTCCTCGAGGCAGCGGTCCAGCACGTCGCGGAAGATGCGCTTGAGGAACCGCTCGGCCAGGTCCATGTTGTCGTGGAGGTCGAAGAAGGCCATCTCGGGCTCGACCATCCAGAACTCGGCCAGGTGGCGGGTCGTGTTCGAGTTCTCCGCCCGGAACGTCGGGCCGAACGTGTAGACCTTCCCCAACGCGCAGGCGAACGCCTCGACGTTCAACTGGCCGCTCACGGTCAGGTACGTCGGCCGGGCGAAAAAGTCCCGCGAGTAGTCCACTTGCCCGCCGTTGCGCGGCGGATTGGCCGGGTCGAGCGTGGTGACGCGGAACATCTGCCCCGCCCCCTCGCAGTCGCTGGCGG
>CAYGZA010000257.1:0-9867 GCA_964354135.1 uncultured Planctomycetaceae bacterium | reverse complement strand
GCCGGGAAGCTCGATCATGCCCGGCAAGGTCAATCCCGTGATGTGTGAGAGCCTGATGCAAGTGGCGGCTCGCGTGATGGGCAACGACCAGACGATCGCCGTTTGCGGGGCCGCGGGCGGGCAGTTTCAACTGAACGTCATGATGCCGGTGATGGGCTGCACGGTGTTGGAGAGCGTCCGGCTATTGGCCGCTGCGACCACGGCGCTGAGCGATCTCGCCTTGGAGGGCATGGAGGCCAATCGCGAGGCGTGCGAAGCGGGCGTCGAGAAGAGCCTGTCGCTGGCAACCGGGCTCGTCCGGCACCTCGGCTACGAGCAGGCCGCCGCGCTGGCCAAGGAGGCGTTCGAGACCGGCAAGACGATCCGCGACCTCTGCCGCCAGAAGAAGATCCTTCCCGAGGACCAGCTCGAAAAGGCCCTCGATCCGTGGCGGATGACAAGGCCGGAGTGAGGGGAAAGGATGAGGGATGAAGGCAGAAGGATGAAGGATGAGTGGTCGGCAGGCAGTGCAGCAGTAGGCGTTGGGTGATCTCTCGCCGGAATGCCCGGGGAGAAATGCGGACGTGCATCCGGCATCTCGTCCGTCTTCGCTTGACTCAGCCGCGCGTATGTGTAAGATCATGTGTGGAGTTGATGTTGCCTCTCTCCCGGGAGATTGTGAAAGAAACGCCTATGGCCACGAACCTCGGTATTGACGGGAAGCTGCTGGAAGAGGCTGTTCGGGTCGGCAAACAGCGGACAAAGAAAGCCACCGTGAACGAAGCCCTGCGGGAGTACATTGGCCGCCGCAAACGCTGGAAGGCTCTGAAGCTGTTCGGGAAGGTGGACTTCGATCCGCAGCACGACTACAAGGCCGAGCGGAGAGGAAACACGCTCAACGAAACCACCTTCACCGAACCTCCGACCGCGTAGACCTCCAAGTCCCTGTCCGTCAGTTTCGGCAGGAAGCACGAAGTCATGGACAGCTTCCCGTCATTGCCGAAGACCTCGATCGAAGTCCGGTCCAGGAGGATCTGGAGCTTGACCCGGTTTCCGGACGGCTCCAGCGGGCCCGAGTGGCCGAGGCACGTGAGCTTCTTGTCCTTGACCGCGTAATGGACCGGCTGGCCGCGGAGCTTGAACCCGAATCCCGCCGCGTCGCCCAGCTCGACCTCCGCGCGGACGTCGAACAGCTCGCCCGCGACGCCTGCCAGGAGATTCTCGCCGGGCTTGAGCGTGCGGTCGGCCCGGGCGACCTCTTTCTCGTGGAGTGTCTCGATTTCCTTGACCGGGAGCCGGCAGATCCTGAGGCCCTCCGGGAACATCCGGAGCCTCAGCTCGCAGGGGAAGCTCATCTGCTGGTTGAACGGCATGCCGGGGTATTTGCCCCCATTCATCCAGGCGATCTGGATGCGGCGGCCGTCCGAGGGCGGGATGTCGCCGTAGGTCTGCACGGCGTAGTAGTTGCCGCCCCAGTCGGCCCGGTGCGGCCCGGTCTCGGCAGTGAACCTCTTGCCGTCGAACGATCCGACCAGGTAGTGCCCGTTGGCCGCGGTCCAGACCCATTTCGTCTTCTTGGGGTCGCCGTCGACGGGCATCTCGAAGAAATCCGGGCACTCGCCGCAGCCGGCCACGGTGATGTCGTGCAGGTGCGTCCAGCGCTTCAGGTCCGGCGAAGAGAAGAAGGCGTAGACGTTGCCGTCCTTGAAGAGGGTCATGATCCAGGCTTTCGTCGGCGCGTGCCAGACGACCTTGGGGTCGCGGTTGCTCGCGACAATGTGCCCGAGCACCGGGTTCTTCGCGTACTTCGTCCACGTCCGCCCGCAGTCGTTGCTGTAGGCAATCGACTGGGCAAACGGCTGGCCCCGGGACTCGGGCGACGTGCCGCCGGCCGAGGTGTAGATTGCCACGATCGGCTTCTCTTGGCCGGTCTGGAAGCCGGCCGTGTCGTTCCAGTCCACGACGGCCGAGCCGGAGAAAATCGTCCCCAGCCGGTCCGGCTCAATGGCGTCGGCCAACTGCGCCCAGTGTACCAGGTCGCGGCTTACGGCGTGGCCCCAGGTCATGTTCCCCCAGTCGATCCCCTTCGGGTTGTGCTGGAAGAAGAGGTGGTACTCGCCCTTGTAGAACACCAGCCCGTTGGGGTCATTGGTCCAGTTGCGCCGGGGTGTGAAATGGAACTGGGGGCGGTAGGTCTCGTTGTAGAGCCCGCCGGCGGCGAGGATGCCGTTCTCCGCGGCGCCTGCGGCGAAGCCTCCGGCCAGAAGCAGCAGGGTCGCGAGGATCGGGGTCCTCATGCTACAGCATCTCCTTTTCCGAAGATCGCGTGCTTTGCGGCCGGCCGCTCACTTCATCTCAATGTCGAAGGGCTCGTTGCTCCCCTCTTTGACCTCGACCGCCAATCGGCTGGTTTCCGGCCTGCGGTACCGGACCGGGATATTGGGGTACTCCTTGACCTTAGGCGGTCCCTTACTGATACCCTTCGGCGCGTCGACCCGCGGGGGAACCACGGCCACGCGGTACTTGCCCGCCCATATCCCTTTGTCGCCGCCGGCCTTATAGGTTCCGTCGGGCTGGATGTCGGCCGTCAAGTAGGCGCCGTACTCGTCGTCGTAGAAGGCGACCACCCCTTCGGCAACGGCCTTGCCCTGAAAAGTGACCTTGCCGGAAAGGGTCCCGTGTTCCCGCTTGGCGCCGCAGCCGCAAATCCCCAAGCCGGCCAGTCCGGCCAGCACGATCCGGCAGAAGCGCCTAGTACTGCTCGACGTTCGTAGATCTTCCATCATCTCGATTCGCCAGGTTGTACAGGATCTGGAGGTCGATCCCCGTGGAAATGAACTGCCCGGAGCCGCCCGCCATGAACACGTTGGCGCCCCCCGAATGGGCTGAGAGGATGGGCGTGTTCGGCCCGCAGTTCCCCGAGACGCCGAGGGCAAAGTACTTCCGCTCGCCCACCGGATGAATGACGCAGGTGGTGTTGAAGGCCCGCTCCCAGCCGTCGTCGGCGGGGCCCATGGGGAACCCGTACATGCAGTCGCTGCGGCAGTTCTTTCTGGAGCCGTCGGCGTCGATGCACCAGTCGGACTGCTCGGCGAGCATCATCGTGTGGGTGGCGCCGTCTCGGATGTCGGCCATCGAGATGGACAGGGGCGCCCTCATGTCGCGCTGCTGAGCGATCAGCACGCCGCCGAAGGAGATCTTGCCGGAGGACCCATAGACCGGCCCCTTGTCCCGCGTGGTCGGATGATCGAGGGCCCCGGAAACGCCGGTATAGCTCGGGGTCATTACCTTCGCATTCTCGTCGTCGGCGGTGTCCAGGGCATACTTATCCAGGGTGCTGGAGGGGCAGTACATGAAGTCGAAATACTCCCCCCGCAAGAGATCGCGGTTCCACTCGTTTCCCCCGGCGCCCACCCAGCCGGTCGAGCCGCTGATGTCGCCAATCTGGTCGAACTCGCCGTAGGTGGTCTCCTGCTCGATGTACGGCAGGACCCGCACCCACCAGGAGTGCCCGTACCAGCGCGTGGCGGTCCACAGGCCCCCGGGCGGGAAGGTCTTGCAACCGGACTCATAGTTCAGTAGCGCCGTCCCGATCTGCTTGAGGTTGTTGAGGCACTGCGAGCGGCGGGCGGCCTCCCGCGCCGCCTGCACGGCCGGCAGCAAGAGCGCAATCAGGAGGCTGATGATCGCAATCACCACCAGCAACTCCACGAGCGTGAACCCGTGCTCTGCCGGCCGCGGGCGGATCACGCGGGCTTGGGGTTTCTCGCGTCTCATGGTTCGACCCTCCGCTAGCACGGGTTTCCGGAGCCGATCACCCGAGGATTGGGCCGGAGACCGATCGCCCCGGCCGTCGCCCCCCCTTTTATCATAGTGAGAAATCGCGCGTTCGCAAACCGTTTCGGGCCTTACCCATTGTGAGGGGGCTCCCGCTGTGGTGCAGGCGGGACGCTCCACTATAACTCACTTCTCAAACCCCTTGCGGCCCGCGAGGATTGCCTCCCGCATCTGGGCCTCGGACTTCAGCCGCGCCTGGTACTTGGCCTCCCGGGCAACCTCGGTAGGGCTGACCAGCCGGAACCCGGGCATCTCGGTCCCGGGCTGCCTGCGGAACATCTCCTGCCCGGAGCAAATGATCGCCAGGGCCTCCCGATGGCGCGGGTCGTTCTTGTCGGGAATACGGCCCAGGCAGGGGCTCAGCTCCGGGCGTGTGAAATTGACCTGCGCGACGTGGTGCCGGTCCGCCAGATCGAGCCCGACGAGCTGGCCCAGCCGCTGGACCTGCGGTATCGGGAGAGGCGCCCTGCCGAACAAGTTGTCCGGATAGGCCGTGGAATAGTCGGGATAGTACGGGGCGTTGACGTCGATCCAGGTGAGGACGCGGTCGATCGCCTCGCGGTCGAGCGTCACCTGGCGGTCGATCTCCGGATTGCCGTGGCCTTCGAGGATGGTCTTCACGAGCGGGCTGGTGTACGAGCCCCAGCTTTTCGGCGGGAGGACTTCAGGCGGCCCGGCCCCGACCACGCGGACGTAGCCCTTGCCGCGAAGCTCCGCGTAGGACGTGTTGAAAATCAGGCCCAGGTCGCCGGCCAAATTGAGCTTCCTGCCGGCCTCTTGTCCGAAATCGTGGCACTTCACGCAGTGCTTGTCCCAAACCGGCTGGACCTCGGCCAGGTAGTTGAACAGCCGCGGAGCGCCATGCCACGGCTGGAGCTTTCGGGGCGCTTGCCGCATCGCCAGTGGCAGCCGGCCCGCTGGCGGGACGGCCGTGCGGCGCCCCTCGTGGCAGCCGACGCAGCCGGTCGTCTCCCCCGGACGCACCACCGTTCCGCTCCGCATCGACTGGACCATCCGACCCTTCTCGTCCAGCAACTGGAAGTAGAGGAACGTGTCGGCCGGCACGGAGAACAGCGCGCTCCCGTCCGCCTCCACCGGCACCGTGCCCAGGACCCGCTTGTTGTTGAAGTCGTCCCAGTTCATCCCCGGGGCCTGTTGGCCGGTCCCGCCGTCCCAGCCGGGCTGGGTCCACTGCCGCTTCTCGGGCGACTGGACGACGCGCAGGCTCTTCACCGTGCCCCGCGGGACCCGCTCCATGCCCGTTCCGACGTACACGTCGGCCACGAAGAACGCCCCTTCCCCCGCGGCCAAGTCCACCCGCGAGGGGATCGCCGGCGGGCGCTCGCGCGGGGCCAGCGGCATTGGGTCGAAGCAGCCCGGCCCTTCCACGTGCAGGAGGAGTTCGTTGCCGAAGACGTCCAGCAGGCAGATCCCCATCTGCTCACCCTGGCCGGTCATCCGCGAGCAAAGGAAGTACTTGTCGGAGAGCGGGTACGGGTCTTCGTACTTGGGGCTTACCTGGATGAACGTGTCGTAATTGCCGCGATCGACCAGGTGGATCGCTCCGGCAGGCCACGTCCGCACGACCGGCGGCCTGCCATCCACCCCGTGCCGGCGGTCAAGGATTCCCACGGCCCCCCACGGCCGGTCGTGGCAGCTCGACAACGTAGCGATGATCCGCTCCGTGCCGGGAATGGGCCGGGCGTCGAGCACCGCCCCGGGCGAGTCCGTGCTGTTGCCGTACCAGACCAGCGGGCGCGTGCCGTCCGGGTTGACCGTCCAGAGGCCCTGGGCGTTGCCGAAGTTGCGGTCCACGTATTCCCAGCGGTCGTAGAGGATGCGGCCGTCGGGCAGCAAGGCCGGGTGGCCGTCGTGGAGGGTGTTGTGGGAAATCTGCTGGATGTTTGCCCCGTCGGGCTCCATCTTGAAGAGGTTCCCCATGATGTGCCGGTTGCACATGCAGTACTTGGGCTCCCGCGTGGAGGTAAACGCGATCTCGCCGCCGGGGAGGTAAATCGGGTCGATGTCGCTCGTGCCCGAGCCGAACGTGAGCTGCACCAGCCCCGAGCCGTCGGCGTTGACTTCGTAGATGTGGTAGTCATCCGCCCGGTTGCGGCGCATGGAGAAGAGGACCTTCTTGCCGTCGAACGAGACGTCCGGGTCGCGGGCAATTCCTTCGGGCACGGCCAGCAGGGTCTTCACCACGTCTCCTTCTCCCTTTGGGGGAGGGTCGGGGTGAGGGCGGTCCGGTGACCGAGATTGTCTAAAGTCGATTATCTTGATTGCCCCGCCCCCCTCGAAACTCTGGGTGTTGATCTCGCCCGTCTGGAAGATGGTCTCCGTATTGTGATGGTCGGGACGGTATTGCTTGCGGGCGACGAAGAGGATCGGCTGCCCGGAGACCAACGGGTTGGCGATCAGGGCTTCGCGGCGGAGCCGGTCGAATTCCGACCGCAGTGCCGCCGACCCCGCCCCGCTCGCCGTCCGCGCCCGACGGACCAGGTCCTCGAGCCGAGCGAGCAGCCGAGGCCCGTCCGGATAGCGGTCCGGGAACGATCCGCTCAGATCGACGATGGCCGAGTGGAGCGATTCGGCGCCCTCCAACTCGGCCGCTGGGGCGTGGACCGGCCCAATCGCCGACAGGAAGACCAGACCACCAACGAGCACAAAACCCGACACGGGGGACTTGCCACATTCCATGCCGATTCCTCGCTCGGGGCCAAGGGCGTAAGGAGGGTGAGGGGGAACCCCATTATAGCCCGAGCCGTGCCGCTCAGGAGAGGAACGCTACTCCTTGCGTCTGCTGCGCGGCTATAATTAGCACGGTGGCGGGGGGCGCGACCGGCAGAACGGGCCATTCGGCCGCCGTCTTGGGCTTAGCGAGGGCCATCCCATGATCGTCGGGATACCGAAGGAGATCAAACGCGACGAGTACCGCGTGGGTATCCTCCCGGTGGGGGTTGAGGAGCTCACCCGCGCCGGCCACCGAGTCCTCGTTGAGGCGGGGGCCGGGCTCGGCTCCGGCCTGGCCGACCACGATTACCTTCGGGCCGGGGCCGAGATGGTCGCCGGGCCGGATGAGGTCTACGGCCAGTCCGAACTTGTGGTCAAGGTGAAGGAGCCGCAGCCGTCGGAGATTCCCCTTCTGCGGCGGGGGCAAAGCGTCTTCTGCTACTTCCACTTCGCCGCCGACCGCCGCCTGACCGAGGACATCCTCGCCTCCGGCTGCACCGCCGTGGCCTATGAAACCCTCCGCGACGACCACGGCAAGCTGCCCCTGTTGACCCCCATGAGCGAGGTGGCCGGACGGATGAGCATCCAGGAGGGGGCCAAGTACCTGGAGCGCCCCCAGATGGGCCGCGGGATTCTGCTGGGCGGCGTCCCGGGTGTCGAGCCGGCGAGCATCCTCATTATCGGCGGCGGAGTCGTCGGGGCGAATGCCGCCAAGGTGGCCGCCGGCTTCGGGGCCAACATCGTGACCCTGGATGTCGACATGGATCGCCTCCGCTACCTGGACGACATCATGCCCCACAACGTGACCACCCTGTTCAGCGACCGGCACTCGATCCGCGAGCATCTGCCGCGGGCCGACCTCGTGATCGGCTCGGTCCTGGTCCCCGGGGCGAGGGCCCCTTGCCTGGTCGAGCGCGAAGACCTCCGGTTGATGAAGCCGGGAAGCGTGATCATCGACGTGGCCATCGACCAGGGCGGTTGCGTGGCCACGAGCCACCCGACCACCCACGGCAACCCGACCTTCATCGTCGACGAGGTCGTCCACTATTGCGTGACGAACATGCCGGGGGCCGTCGGCCGGACCAGCACGTTCGCCCTGTGCAACGTGACGCTTCCCTGGACGCTGAAGATCGCCAACCGGGGATTGGCTCGTGCCGCGGAAGACCTCGTGCCCGTCGCCCGGGCGATCAACATGTTCGAGGGCGAAGTGACCAACAAGGCCGTTGCCGCCACCTTCGATTTGCCGTATAACCCGCGGTTTGAGAAGTGAACCATGCCCGAGAACAAATCCCCCTTGGTGGGAATCGTGATGGGGAGCGACAGCGACTGGCCGAAGATCCAGGCCGTCGCGGCCGCGCTGGACGAGTTCGGCGTACACTATGAGGCCCGCGTGATGAGTGCCCATCGCACGCCGGAGTTAGTGAAGGAGTATGCCACGTCTGCGGCGGAGCGGGGTTTGAAGGTCCTCGTTGCCGCGGCCGGCGGTGCGGCCCATCTGGCCGGCGCGGTCGCCTCGCACACCACCTTGCCGGTGATCGGCATCCCCGTGCCGACCGAGCTGATGGGCGGGCTCGACTCGCTCCTCTCCACGGTCCAGATGCCCGGCGACGTGCCCGTGGCCACCGTGGGGGCCGGCAAGGGCGGGCCGCGCAACGCCGGGCTGTTGGCCGTCCAGATCCTCGCCCTCGCTGATCCCGAGCTCCAGGCCAAGCTGGCCGACTTCAAGCGCAAGCTCGTCGAGAAGGTCTTTGCCCGGGACGCCGCGCTCCAGCAAAGTCTCCATGGGGGGAAGCGGTGAGTGGGCCCGCGCGCGGCAAAGAGGAAAAGGACCGTAGGCTGGGGCGCAGCCCCAGCAGCCCTGGAGAACAGGCCGAAGCTGGGGCTGCGCCCCAGCCTACAACACTCCAACACGTGCCGACCCTCCACTGGGTCGGCGACGCGGCTGGCCACCTGCGGCTGATCGACCAGACGCGGCTGCCGGTGGAGTTGGTCGAGATCGAGTGCCGCGACGTGGAAATGCTATGGGAGGCGATCAAGACCCTGCGGGTCCGCGGGGCCCCGGCGATTGGGATTGCGGCGGCCTACGGCGTTTGTCTTGGCCTGCAAACCGCGGCCGGTGCGGCAGTAGGACAGGCGTCTCGCCTGTCCGATGAAGACCGCTTCTTTGCCCGGCTAGAGGAGGTGACCGCGTATCTGGCCACCAGCCGCCCGACGGCGGGCAATCGCTTCTGGGCCCTCCAGCGGATGAAGCAGAAAGCGGCGGGCCTCCGCGGCACGATACCGCCTCCGCAAATTGCCGCTGAGCTTCTCGTTGAGGCCCGGCTCATCCACGAAGAGGACCGCGAGATGTGCCGGGCCATCGGGCGGCACGGCGCGGCTCTCTTGACCGACGGCCAAGGCGTGCTCACCCACTGCAACGCCGGCGGGCTGGCCACGTCGGACTACGGCACGGCGCTAGCCGTGGTCTTCGCTGCCGTCGAGTCGGGGAAGCGGCTCCACGTCTTTGCCGGCGAGACCCGGCCGCTTCTGCAAGGGGCCCGGCTCACGGCCTGGGAACTCCACCAGCGCGGCATCCCGGCCACGTTGATCTGCGACTCGATGGCGGCCCAGGTGATGCGGGAAGGCCGGGTCCAGGCGGTGATTACCGGGGCCGACCGGATCGCGGCCAACGGCGACGTGGCCAACAAGATCGGCACGTACAGCCTGGCCGTGCTGGCCGCCGCCCACGGCATCCCCTTCTACGTCGCCGCGCCCACGAGCACCTTCGACTTGTCGATTGCCAGCGGCGACGCGATCCCCATTGAACAGCGCGATCCCCGCGAGATCACCCACGGCTTCGGCCGCCAGACCGCCCCCGAGGGAATCGGCGTCTACAACCCCGCGTTCGACGTCACGCCCGCGAAGCTCATCACCGCCATCGTCTGCGAGCGGGGCATCATCAAGCCGGTGACGCGGGAGGGGATTGCCGAACTCGTGGGTTATGCTTCAGCATAACACCACCTGCCGCGGCTGATGCTGCCGAAACTTGATTGCGGGGATATGCTGAGGCATAACCTACGGGGCCTGCAAAGCTCATGGAATTCCCTCCTCGCCTTGCGGCGGACAGACCGGTCGGGCCCCGTTCATGGCCTCAAGATTCTTCCTGCTCCATCTTTCGCAGCCGCGCGAGGAGTTCAGCATCGGCCATGATTTCGATCATCCGCTCGCGGCAGTACTCGCGGACCTCGGCCTGATAGAAGTGCCGGTCGAGTGTGCAGATTACGTCGGCTTTTCCCGCGACGGCTGTGGCGACGACGAGATCATCATCCGGGTCGCCGG
>CAYGZA010000256.1:0-9907 GCA_964354135.1 uncultured Planctomycetaceae bacterium | reverse complement strand
AGAGTACTGGACTGTCGATCCAGTGGTTGCGGGTTCGAGTCCCGTCGCCCTCGCTTTTGCCGGCTGTCAGGTTTCTGTGAGAACCCTTGACCTGCAGACGATGATTAGGTCTTTGACGCCACTGGGTGAGCATCCAGGGCGGCTTCGGGCTCGGTCTGAGATCGCAGTTCGACGCCCTTCGCGGGGCCGCATTCATTCTCATCGAGCAAGCCCGCCTTGGCGCCCCATGACGACCGCGTGACGAAGCCGGTGCGTCCCCAATTCCGCGACATCGGCGGGTTCAGTACCCCAAAGTCTTCTTGACGTACTGTCGGCTCAGCTTGAGGCTCTCCCGCAGCGGCCGCGTCGGGCGGAAGTCCCCCTCGTGCGCCAGCTCGATGACCGCGTGGCCGGCGAAGCCGATCTCGCGCAGCGCCTTGCCGATGGCCGCATAATCCATGTCCCCTTCGCCCATCGCCTCGGACCACTTGCCGTCCGCCTTCTGGTCGCGGAGGTGCAGGAAGACGATCCGGTCGCGGTAGCGGCGGATGAACTCCACCGGGTCCACGCCGCCGCGGACCAGCCAGTTGAGGTCGGGGCCGAGTTTCACCTCGGGGATTCGCTCCAGCGTCCCCTTGAGGTCGTGGAGCTTGTTCTCCACTTCGTAGGTGTGGTTGTGCAGGTTGAGCGTCACGCCGTGGGTCTTGCAAAGGGCGATGATCTTGCGCAGCAGCTCGGCTTGGGCGTCGAGCTGTTCGGGGGTTTTCGGGCCCTTGGCGGCGCCGACCGAGGTGCCGAGGGTCTTCCCGCCCAACTTGGCCAGCCGAGTGACCACCAGCTCCGCGTCTTCGAGGATTGTGGCGTGCCGGCCGCGGTCCCACATGTCGCCGCCGAACGAAGTGCCGATCACCGGCAAGCGGTGCTTCTGGGCGAGGGCCGCAATCCGCTCCACGGCGTCCTCGGGCCTGAGCGCCGTATGCATCAGCTCGATGCCCTCGAGTCCCGCGTAGGCCATGTCGGCGAAGATCCGGTCGAGGATCGGGTAGATGTCGTACTTGGGCTGCGTGGCGGCATAGACCCAGGGGTGCGCGCCCACGATGACTTTCTTCGCCTCGGTCTCGGCGGCATGGCTCATCGGCAATCCGCTCTTCGCAGCCGCCAGAGTGACGGCCGCGGCCGCCGAGCGGCGGAGAAAACTGCGTCGGTTCATGGGGTGTTCCTCTCCTGAATGACGTTGCGCGATTCCGGGAGGGCGAGGCTCCTGCCCAGCCGCACTTCTGGTTGCCAAACTGGCGTTTCCTGCTCGGCTCGGCAGGAGCCTCGCCCTCCCGTGATCGCAAAACCTCGTCTAGTGCAAGGCGATCAGGGCAGGATCGAGGTTTGTCACTGTTCGCCTTGGGACCGCGGTTGCCTCGGGTAGGCCACCGTCTCGCTGACCGGCACCGCGGCTGCGATCCGTGGCTTGCGGGCCGGTTTCGGCTTCGCCGGCTTGGCTTTCCGGATGGCCGGCTCGATGTCCTTATCTTTGTACTGCTCCTTCAATCGCTGGATTTCGCCTTTGAGCTCTTCGACCATCCGGGCGTACTGCGGATCGGCGTATACGCTCTTGAGTTCGTCCGGGTCTTTTTGGAGGTCAAACAGCTCCCACTCGTTAAGCTCGTTGTAGAAGATCAGCTTGTACCGGTCGGTCCGCACGCCGTAGTGCTTCTGCACGCTGTGTACGGCGGGGAATTCGTAGTAGCGATAATACATCGAGGTCCGCCAGTCGGCTGGGGAGTTGCCCTCGAGGATTGCCCGAAAGCTGCGGCCCTGCATGTCGTCGGGGGTCTTTTGGCCGGCGCAGTCCAGGAAGGTCTCCGCGAAGTCGAGGTTCAGGACGATCTTATCGCTGGTGGAGCCCGGCTTGACGTGCCCCGGCCAGCGGATCAAGAGCGGCATCCGCAGGGACTCCTCGTACATGAACCGCTTGTCGAACCAGCCGTGATCGCCCAGGAAGAAGCCCTGGTCCGAGGTGTAGACGACGATCGTGTTGGCGGCCAGGCCCGACTGGTCGAGGTAGTCCAGCACGCGGCCGACGTTCTCGTCCACCGAGGCAATGCACCGCAAGTAGTCCTTGATGTACCGCTGGTACTTCCATTTCTTGAGCGCCTCGCCGGCAAGCCCGGCGGGCGGCGGCTCCTTGAGGTCGGTGGGCGTGAGGTGCCGCTCGATCGTCATTTCCTGGGTCTTCGCCGCCGAAGCCCGGTTCGACCAGTCGTCGTTGAAGGTCGCCGGCTCGGGGATCTCCACGTCGTCGTAGAGCGTCTTGTGCTTCAGGCCCGGCTGCCAGGAACGGTGCGGGGCCTTGTGGTGGTACATCAGGAAGAACGGCTTGCTCTTGTCGCGGCGCTTCTGGAGAAACTCCAGCACGAAGTCGGTGATGATGTCGGTCACGTAGCCGGCGTGCTTCTTGTGCTGGCCCATCTCGATCAGCACCGGGTCGTAATAGACGCCCTGGCCGGGGAGGATGTTCCAGTAATCGAAGCCCGTCGGGTCGCTCCCGAGGTGCCACTTGCCGACGATCGCGGTCTGGTAGCCGGCCTTGCGGAGGAGCTTGGCGACGTTCGGCTGGCTGCCGTCGAAGAGGGTCTCATTTCGGATATAGCCGTTCAGGTGGCTGTACTTGCCGGTAAGGATCACGGCCCGGCTGGGGCCGCAGATCGAATTGGTGCAAAAGCAGTTGGTAAACCGCATTCCCTCCTTGGCCAGCCGGTCGAGCTGGGGTGTCTTGTTGATCCGGCTGCCGTAGGCGCCGATGGCGTGGGAGGCGTGGTCGTCGCTCATGATGAAAAGGATGTTGGGCCGCGCCGCCGAGGCGTCCTTGGCGCCGGCGGCCGGCTCCGCTGCCGGGCAAACCGCGGCGCCATGTCCCAGCAGAGCGGCAATCGCCGCGACGATCCATCTCTTGTGGCTGTTCATCGAGGGCTTCTCCTGTTCTTAGACGTCTCGAAGCGACCTATTCCTGCTACCCGATCGGCCGCCATTATACCCTGCCTCTTGTCGCCGGCCACAGGCGGGGCCCCACGCCCGAGGGGATTCCTCGGTGGCGTCGATTTGACCCGCCGCCGTAGCCTCCGTACGATTTCTCCGGCATTCTGGAGCACGCCAAGGGGGACGTGTGGACGGTCGAGATGAAGGACCGCGGCTTCAAGGACATTGAGCTGTTCGATCGGTTCAAGCACGACCTGAAGAAGAAGGTCTGCATCGGGGCGGTGAGCCACCGCACGCTCCAGGCCGACCGGCCCGAAGACGTGGCCGCCGAGATCCGCAAGGCCCTCAAGCACATCCCGCCCGAGCGCCTCGTGGTCTCCAGCGACTGCGGCTTCGGCCGCCAAGGCTGCAACCGCGAGATCGCCTTCTACAAGGCCGCGGCCATCGCCCAGGGCTGCAACATCGTCCGCAAGGAACTGGGCCTGCCGACGACGTACATCCCCGCCGCCGACCCCGCCCTGCAAATTGATATTGTGCCAGACGGGTCGCCCCTAAGGTCTTGTGGCCCAGAACACAGCAGGCCTTGACACGACCCGCTCTCTCAGAGACAAACCAAGACAAATCGGCGAAGTTGTCTGCGTGGATCGGTCGTTCCGTGGTAAGCGATGGATTGGCTCAAGCAGCGGCTGCGGGACTCCGAAAGCAAGACAAGCAGAGTGTCTACCTTGGAGACGCTTCCGTCGGAAGCTCGCTGAAGCCCATGAGACAACTCATCCGTGTCCCGATTGTCCACACGTCCGTTGACCTGGGGTCGCTATCGGAGTCCGTGCGGGCCCGTTACCTCAAGGAGTCTGGGCCGACGATGTGGAGCCGACGCGAACGCACCGTCGCCGAACTATGGGATGCCATTCGCGAGAAGATCGACGTTTTGGACGTGGACTACAAGAAGGTTCGGATCTACCAGGACGGGTTGCCGGTCTGCAAGTTCGAACAGGAAATCGTCGAGCAGCTCGCCCAGGCAGGCAGTCGCAACCATCAGCTCGTTCTGGATTTGGTGGGCAAGGGCGCGACGTTGATAGGGACGGAAGACCCGCAACTGCTGATCCGGGAATATGAGCTGCAGCAACGGCACCTAGGAGCTCCCGCGGACTCCGCTCACGCCCCAGGAGAGCCGGCGGAACAGGCGAAGTGTCTGCTGGAGGCCCGCGATCGGTTCATCGCGAAGCGGATAGATGAAACCCTCCTGCCGGACGAGACCGGGCTCTTGTTCTTGGGGGCGGCCCATCGGCTGGACATGCGGGGATTTCTCAACATCCAGGTGCAGACTCTGCGGTGAATCGCCGCAAGAATGTTGGCATGTTGAACGGGCTTCAGTGGTGCATCGACATGAACAAGGGCCTTCCGGACTGTCCATTCACATGTCCAGGGTGGGACAGAAGTGGTAGGGCGGCCAGGGACCGCTCACTTCCAGCAGCAGGCCCCCGGGGGCCACCGCCCGGCGCCTTTCTTCCGCCATCGCCAACCAAGGGGCCGTTGAGGATCGAGGCAGCAGGAACACCGCGTTCCAGACCATCTCTTGCCGGCGGCCGGTCAAACTGGCCGCTAAAGGGCGAACGCGGCAGTACCGGTCCGCGCAGCCGGCAAGCGAGGTCTCCACCGCCAGAATCTCACGTTGCCGGTTCAGCTTCAGAATACGCTGCTCTTGCTGCCGGCTCCGCCTTCGCGTCAGGTATTGGACGCCGGCTCCGCCTCCGCTGGCTGGGAACGAGGGGACAGCTCCGGGAAGGCCGAGGGCTTCCTCTGGGAGGTGTCTGTCCAGGTATACCTTGGCGGACCATTCCTGTCGGTCTTCCAAGCTGCGGAGGAAATCGGCGACGGCGCTTTCGCAGCGCGTCACCTTGGCTTGCAGGGACGTGCGGGACCTAAAGAGTATCCCTAGTCGCAAGGGGAGAACGGACGAACGCTCTGCCGCCTCGGCGATGATCTGGTTGTGCCGGACCGCGATCTGGCTCAACCAGTTGACATCGGTGCTCTCACGTTGCAGCTTGGCCAGGTCGAATTGGTCCAAGCCTACGCGACTGGCCAGTGCGGCTAGTCGGCCGCAGGGGACTAGTTCGACGGGGAATCGCGGGTCTACGCCTGGGCCGGACGGCCCCGGCGGGTAACCGGCCCAGGTGAAAGCGTACAGATAATAGAGAGGATCCATGCCTACTGCCGTCCGCCTTGCCGTGCAAATTCCCCGATGGCCGCCTCGAGGTGTTCACGACGGATTTCGAGGTGCTCTGCGTCCGGTTGGTCCGGCGAGCTTTTGACGCGTTCGGCAAGAACCGCCATCATCGCTCGGCGGCAAACGGCCTCGATCTCCGCCCCGCTGAAGCCCGTGGTCTGCTCCGCCAGCCACGCGGCAGTGACACCCTGCGAGACCGGCCGATTGCGCAAGTGCACCTGGAATACCTTCTCGCGCACTGTTTGGTTGGGCTGGGGGAGTTCCAGGTGGACATCGAATCGTCCCGGACGCAGCAGCGCGGGGTCCAGCAGGTCGTAGCGATTGGTGGCGGCCAAGACCAAGACGCCTTTGAGTTCCTCGATGCCGTCCAATTCTGTCAGCAGTTGACTGAGCACCCGGCCGCTCACGCCCGAGTCTTCCCTGCCCGTGGAACGTGCCGACGCCATCGCGTCGATTTCATCGAAGAAGATGATGCAGGGGGCGGCCTGCCGAGCCTTGTGAAAAACCTCCCGCAGGCCGCGTTCCGACTCGCCGACGTACATCGACAGCAGCTCCGGGCCTTTCACGGAGATGAAATTCACCGCCGTTTCCGTGGCCAGAGCCTTGGCGATCAAAGTTTTCCCGCAACCGGGCGGACCGGAGAGCAGCACTCCCTTGGGCGGTACAAGCCGGAACGAATCAAACAGCCCCGAGTACTTCAAGGGCCACTCGACCGCCTCCCGCAACCGTTGCTTCACTTCGTCCAATCCGCCTACGTCGTCCCAAGTGACGTTGGGGACCTCCACGAATACCTCGCGTATGGCCGAAGGTTCCACCTCGCGGAACGCCTCCGCGAAATCGCTCGCTCCGACCTCCAATTGGGTCAGAAGTTCGTAAGGGACGTGACGTTGCGAGAAGTCGACCTGGGGCAGCAGCCGGCGCAAAGCGACCATTCCCGCCTCGCGGCAGAGGGCCATCAGGTCGGCGCCGACGAAGCCGTGAGTGATCGCCCCCAGGTGCGGCAGGTCCACGTCGGGGGCCAGCGGCATGCCGCGGCTGTGGATCTCCAGGATTTCTCTCCGCCCGTGCTGGTCGGGGATGGGGATGGAGATTTCGCGATCGAAACGTCCCGGCCGGCGCAACGCGGGATCCAAGACATTCGGAAGGTTGGTAGCCGCCAGGACGATCACGTGTTGCCGCTGGGAAAGTCCATCCATCAAGGCCAGCAGTTGGGCCACTATTCGCTTCTCGACGTCGCCCACGGTGCGCTCCCGCCGCGGCGCAATGGCGTCGATCTCGTCGAGGAAGACGATGCTGGGCGCGCGGCGGGTCGCCTCCTCGAAGATCTTCCGCAGATGCGCCTCGCTTTCGCCGTAGAACTTGTGTACGATCTCCGGCCCGTTGACGGCGAAGAAGTTGGCCTCGGTCTCATGGGCCACGGCCCGGGCAATGAGCGTCTTCCCGCAGCCCGGCGGCCCCAACAACAACACGCCCTTGGGCGCGTCGATGCCCAACCGCTCGAAAAGCTCCGGGTACTTCAGCGGCAGCTCGACGATCTCGCGGATGCGGTCCAATTGGCGCCGCAGGCCGCCGATGTCTTCGTAGGAGACGGACGGCGCGGCCGGAGCAGACGGCTGGCCCTCGCCCGATCGGGGCTTGCCGATCTTCAACAGACTCTCGGAAACGATCACCACCGGCCCTTCCGGAGTAGTGCTCTTGACCAGGAAGTCGGCACAGCGGTTGCCGAACAACGTCGCCCGTACGCGGTTGCCGGAGACCACCGGCAGACCGTCCAGCCTGCTGCCGATGTACTCCAGATCGCGGTTGGAGGGAGTGTAGCCCTGCGGATCGAGGACCACCTCGACAGCCGGTTGGACGGCAGCCGGACGGACCACGGCTGACTCGCCGATCCCCGCGCCGGCGTTTTCGCGGACGATCCCGTCGATTTGCAGGCGCCCTTTGCCGCGATGCTCCTTGAAGGTGGGCAAGAGTTTGCAGACGGTCGCCTTTTGGCCCACCACTTCCACCATGTCGCCGACGTCGAGGCCAAGCCGATGCATATCGGCCGGATCGATGCGGGCAAGCCCGCGCCCCACATCCTTGCCGGTCGCTTCGCTGACCTTCAGCGTAATCTCCCGGGTTGCGGTAGAAGGTGCCGTCATGGCAGAAAGCCCTTTCGTGCAAACGCCTCAGAACTCCAGTCGGATCTTCAGGATGCCGTTGGTGCAGTCCCATCGCATCTTATCCGCCGAGAGCTTTCCAGGAAGGACGACTTCCTTGCGGTAACGTGTCTCCCCACGCCGGGCGGATAGGGTAAGCCGGTTCTTGGACAGCTCCAACTGCACGTCCTTCTTACTGACGCCTGGAATCTCCGCCAGCACTAAGACGTGGTCCTCTTCTTCGTAGACCTCGACCAGAGGTTCGCGGGTCTCCTCGACGACCGGGTCGCCAGTGGGCTGCCGGTGGATGTTGCCGAAGGGTTCGATTTTCAGTTCCTGCCGGCCTTGGTCGCCGAGTCCCGTCTTCACGGAGAAACCGTAGACGCCGCGGAGCTTCCCGGTCGGATTGAGTCCCTTGAGTTCGCCCGAATGGGAAAGACTCTCGCCCGCTTCTGCCAGCTCGCCGAGCCTTTCGACCAGGTCGCCGAGTTTGCCGAAGAATCCGCCCAGGCTCGAGCCGAGCTCCGTCACGGCCTTCAACGGCCGATCGGTTCGCTCGGGGCGGCCGGTCTTGCCGGCGTTCTTGGAGGTTTTGGCCACGGGAACGCTCCTTATATTGACGACTTCGTGACGCGTAACGCTCGGTCGGCGGATCGGGACGTGAGGCACGGCTGGTTGCGGAGATCTCGCGATTTTGAGCTTATCGGCCTTTCGCAATGGGGAACGTGGTCCTACCACGCCCTAATTCGCCTTAGCACGGTTTTCCGGTTTCTAGGTCGCACAAGAATCGGTGTCCCGGCGGAAGCACAATCCGCACAGGCCCTACAACCGGTCCACGTTCTACCGCCGTCTCCTCCCGCAATCCCTCCGCCGGCGGCGCCCAGCGGATGGTCGCGTTCGGTTTTCAGACGCCGGCGCGCAGGAGTCTGATGCGGAGAAGAACGGGCGTTTTCACGGCGATTTTCCCCGATTTTGGCGAGGCGGCCAAGATTCTCCGGCGGGATTTGACTCCGCCGGAACGTGAGGTACGGTTTGTCTAGTTGCGAGAAACCACGTGGTTTGCCCACGTCTTAGCGACGGGAAAATCGGCGTCAAAGCCGATCGGGCGGAGAAAAACCACGCCGTTTTATTACAGACCACGAATCAGACTCGAGGAACGAGCGGCCGATGACGAACTCATTGAAAAGCCGTTCCTGCAGCTTCCCGTCGTTCGTGGTCCGCATCGTGGCGTGTGCGAGCCTTGGCTGACGTGATGCCGAGGCAAACCCATGGTTCCTTTTAAGTGAGGAGTGTTGTTATGGCGAACGTGCAGAAGTCGACTGATTCGTCCAGTCTGGCCGAAGTTGTTGATCGCATCCTCGACAAGGGGATTGTGATCGACGCCTGGGCCAAGGTTTCCCTGGTGGGCATCGAGCTGCTGTCGATCGAGGCCCGCATTGTGATCGCCAGCGTCGAGACGTACCTGAAGTACGCCGAGGCGATTGGTCTGACCGCCAGCGCCGCAACGCCTGCGTAGCGGAGCGGCTTCCCTGGGTAATCGTTGGAAGGGAGTCGGCGGCGCTGCGACCTGCGGTCGACGCGGTCGCAGGGCGGAAGGCGATTCCGCCCGCCGCCGTTCCCTGCCAACGTCCCACCGCGGCAGAGTCCCAACAACCTACATTCCCAACAACGTACAGTCCCAACAAGGAAAAACATGATGGCAACGTTCACCGAGACTTTCACGCACATGCGTCAAGACTGTGACAAGGCCCGGGAGCAACGGCACCAACTCGTCCAGGATAACCGCGAGCGCGTCCAGGATAACCGCGAGCGCGTGAAAAACATAACGTTGGCCGGATTCCACCAGGACCACGCGGAGATGGCCCGCCACCTGCGAACCGAGCTGAAGGACTTTCGCACGGACCTGAGCGCCGGCGGCGCCATTTTCCGCAAGGAGTCCAACCCCCGCAAGCATCGATGACATGGCTGGTTAGCCTGGCCCGGTTCCCGCGCGCAAACGCAAGCAACGCGACGAACAAGGCGCTGAAGAGGTCCATGCTACTGGCGGACGGCGGCGAGCGGTGAGTGGTAGGCGGCTTCGACCGCGCGCAAAGACCACTCACCGCTCGTTCTTCACTTCTTGTTTGCGGCGTTTGGCAGTCGGCCGGCGGCAAGCATGGTGGCAGTAGGGAGACCACGATGATGGCCAAACCTCAAGACCGGCGGTGGCGACTGGACCGCGCCGAAGCCGATGCGGTCCAAGGCGTTCACAGTTTGCATTTATCTGGAGTCGTGCCAGTCGCCCATCCGATCAACGTGACAGATACAATAGGCGAAAGGAATCCGTATATGAGTACAGCGGCAGAGAACCGCCAAAGCGAAACGGAGGCGCGCGACCCGGCGGCGTCCGATGTGTTCGACGCGGTAGAGGAACGCCTTGGCGAAGCAATGGCGGAAGAGGCAGGTATCCCCAGCCGGGCAGCGGCCCAGGCGAGCAACGCGTTCGTGCTCACCAAACGGATCGAAGAGATGGTCGAGCGGGCGCTGACCTACCTGGGAGCGGGTTTCCCGCTCAATTTGGAAGGCAATGCCGGCTCCGGCAAGACCACCTTGG
>CAYGZA010000255.1:0-9918 GCA_964354135.1 uncultured Planctomycetaceae bacterium | reverse complement strand
GTTGTCGAGCGTCGCTTCTCGCCCGGGGAGAGGACCGTCGGGCAGGTCGCCCGGCTCAAGGCGTTTCCCTTTTACCGAGAGCCTCGCCGGCGTGTAGTCCACAAAGCCGGAGGTCCGCATGCGCACTCCGCAGAGGCGGGCGGCCTTCGCGACCGCATCGAGTTGCCGGGGCGGGAGAT
The DNA here is from genome assembly GCA_964354135.1 of uncultured Planctomycetaceae bacterium. Taxonomy (GTDB): domain Bacteria; phylum Planctomycetota; class Planctomycetia; order Pirellulales; family Thermoguttaceae; genus CAYGZA01. Next base: position 9,739 of record CAYGZA010000255.1, on the reverse strand, counting down.
TGGGGAGCGTGATCTCGGCCGAGTAGTCGATCTCCAGCGGGACCGTGGGCCGCACGAGCGCGGAGCGGCGGACGGACCAGCCCCAACCCGGTCCTGGCTTCCAGCCCCAGTCGAGCTTCACCCCCTCGGGCGTGCGAGTGATCCGGGTGAGCGCGGGTCCCGTGTTGCTTTGGAACTTCTGCTCGCCCACGGCGAAACGGTCGGCCGCGCTGTTGAGCGTATCGAACAGATCCGGATGGTCGCCGGTGTAGGCCCAGTTGAGGTCCACGCCGCTGGCCAGGCGGAACTGGGCCAAGATCGCCGGTCCGCGGAAGATCGAGACGCATCGCGCCTCGACCAACGGAGCCCCGTCGACCGAGACCTTGGCTGTTCCCAAGGTGTCCCATGCGGAATCTGGGACCACGCGCAGCGGCAAGTCAAACGCCACGTCCACGCGGTCGCCCGCTTTCCAGGAGCGCGCCACGTGGACGTAACCGTATGCCGGGGTCGCCTGTATGGCCTCGCCGTTGATGCGAATTCCTTGGAAGACCGCCCAGCCGGGCACTCGCAGGTTGAGGGCGAAACTCTCGGTGCCCTTCGGCGTTACGATGATGCGTACCTTGCCGGAGCGGGGAACGTCGGCCTCGGTGTCGAGGTGGACCGACCCGGCCTTCAGCCGCAGGTCGGCGCCGGAGGGCATGTAGCCCGTGACGTAAACCTCGCTCGGCGTGGCAGCATAGAGGTGACGGGCGGCTTCGTAGAGCGACTTGGCGCCCCACCAGCCGCAGCAGAACCAGGCGTCGCCCCCGCGCGTCGGGCCGGGCAGGCGGTTGAAGGCCGAGAAGTTGCCGCGGTGCATCTGCATGTAGCGAATGGCGTTGTAGTAGATCGTCTCGCCGCGGTCATAGAAGCGGCCCTCGCCGGTGAAGTCCGCCAGGAGGTAGCTGAGCATCAACTCATCCGCGGTCTGGCAGGTCTCGTCGTGCGGGTCGGGATCGCGGAGCCAAGGGATCTGCTCCAGCACGCATCCGATTCCCCAGGTGGCCCGTTCGTAGACGCGGTCGCAAGCCGCAATGGCGTCTTCCAGGTAGCTCCGATCGCCGGTGGCGGCGTAGAGCCAGGGGAAGCCGCGAACCGTGCTCAGGTTGGCGTGGAGGTGCCAGCTCTCGTACTCGGGCCGGAGGTCGGCAACGTCGCCGTGGATCATCCAAGCCGTGCCTCCATACCGGCGGCGCAACTCGGCGATCCGCTTGGCGTAGTCGAGATACTTCGGCTCCTTGGTCCGCCAGTAGAGCCAGAGCATCGGCTCCAGCGCCCCTTCGCCCAACTGGCCGACGGTCGCGCCGTCGCGGGAGAACTCATTCTTGGGCTTGAGGAAGTAATTAGCCGCGGCCAGGTCCTCAATCTTCAGGTAAGAGCCGTACCAGTCGGCCAGGCGCCTGGCGGCTGCCAGCGCTGCGGCGTCGCCGGTAAGCTCGTGGTAGGCCATCAGGCCGCTGAAGATCGTTGCCTGGCCCCAGATGAACCCGGTGCGGCACGGATCTCCGCCCACAAAGGCGCCGGGATACTTCGACCGGCTGTCCTGCTTCTTCAGCAGGGCATCGAACTGGACTTGGAGGTCGAAATCCCGCTTCATCAATCGCCCGAGCTGGTAGATCGTTTCGAGGCTCCTGCCCGCCACTTCGTAGCCGCAATCGGACGAGAACCCCAGCGGATGCCGATCGCCGTCGTCTCGGCCCGCATATCCCCAACGGTCCAAGTAGGTGTGGATCCGGTCCGCCAGCTCGCCTCGGATCTCGACGTCGATCGGATCGACCGGCTGCGGACGGGCCGGCACCTGGTCGAAGCCCACCAGCCGCATCGGCAGCATTTTCTTGCGGGCATCCTCGCTCAGGGCCGGATAGCCGACGTGCCCGCGGATCTTGGCTTCACGGCCGCAAGGAACAAAGTAGATCGGAACGACCGGGTTGGCGCCGCGGGCCAGTTTTTCGGCGTCCAAAAGCGGCCCGTCGGACGCGCGGAAGATCCAAATGAGATTCATCTGCCCGGAGACGCCCTTCACTTCGTCCTTCTCGTTGCGGACAAAGACCTCCAGGAAGCCGTCGCCCTTGCGGTCGCTCGCCTCGTAGAGTCGCACGAAGGGTTTTCCTCGCCCATCGCCCGCCGGATCGACGGTGTCGACCACCTGGCCGTCCACGACCATCTTCTGCACCTGGTGACCGGGCTTGTTCACCGGATCGTAGTAGCCGACCGCGACAACGAAATGCTCCCCCGCCCTGACGGCGAAATGGTAGCCGGATCCGGTGGCCGCAAAGGACATGTTAAACGCCTGCATCGCCAAACCGAGGTCGGGGTCGAACCCTTGAGGCACCGCGCCGCAGTGAATGCGCTTGGCCGGGCCGCCGCATTCGGTGTAGAAGTACGGATACCCCTCGGGCTTGAGCACGATCGGCGCCCCTTGGGCCTTCGCCCGCAGGGCCGCGTCGATCCGAGTGCCGGGGAACACGAAGAGCGGCTCGCGGGCCGGGCGCAGCTCCGGAATCGGCTGCGTGCCCGCCAGCAAGAACGATTTAGGCCCGAGGACCGCCGGGGTAATCCTCACTTCGTCGATCATTCCGAAAAAGGGGAGATCGCCCTTGACGAATGAGCCGATGAACAGCTCGCTCTGGCTGGTGTCCTTGAGCGAAGCCACCACCGCGCCGCCGCGCGGGTGGCCGTTGACGAAGGTGCGGATCCGGGTCTTGCCCTCGCCTTGCTCCTCGAAGACCGCGGCGAGATGGTACCACGTGCCCGGCACGGGCCCGCCGCTTTCGGGAGCGAAGAGGTAGGCCTGCTGCTGCCCGTAGATGTTGGCCTGGACTGTGCCGTCGCTCTGATACAAGACGTGCCAGTTCCCCTTCTGCGGATCGCCCTTGGTCAACAGGACCGAGCCGCCGGGGCGCGGCGAACCGAGTTTCGCCCAGAGCTCGACGGTGAAGTTCCGAGTCAGATTCAGCTCCGGGCACGATTTCGCCGTCAAGTGGCCGCCGCCAAAGAGCAGCGAGAGGTGATTGGCACCGCTGGTGAGCGGGATGATGGCCGAGGGGACCTCGCCGGAAACAACGGGGGCCTGGCCGGCCGCAACCGCCTCGCACTTGCCGCCTTCGTCCGACGCGATCCGGACGGGCTGCCCCTGCGCGCCCTTCTCGAACCGCCAGTGGATCGATTCGGGCGGGGGGCCGCTTTCGGCGGCCTCGAGCACGCCGAGTACGACAAGGGACGCCACCAACGTGACCCCCGGCAGCCGATAGTAGGGATTCCGCATAGTACGCTCAATCCTTTCGAGATGGTTCGATCCTCAGTGCGCACTCCCGGAATATGTCGTGGAACTCGAAAAGCGGGTCGCCGCCGAGCTTCGTGTCGATCTCCAGGAGGGTGAAAGAGAAGGCGGGAAAGCTTTTTCCCAGTTCCATGAGGCGCGTGAGCTCGGCGCGGACCTCGTCCATTGGGTGCGACTCGATCCAGGAGGGGAACAGGATGCAATTGACTTCCGCCTTGGGGAAGAGGCGCCCCAGCTTTTCGAAGTCCGTGTCCTGCCCGAGATCGAGGGCGTGCAGGTACTCGAGGCGCGCGTAGTTTTCCAGGTGGGCGCTGGCGTTGGAGTCCTGGTGCATCATGAACCGCGCGCCGATCTTGCGCGCGTACTCCATCAGGCAGCGGTCCTGGGGCTCGTTGAAGGCCGCGTACTGGGCGGGGGATATCATCGCCACCGTGCAGTTGCCGATGAAGATGTCTTGGAGGGGCCAGCCGTCGACGCGGGGGAAATAGTCGAGCGAGAGGAGCATCAACTGCGCGACGTTGGCGTAGAGCTTGCGGACCAGCTCGGGCTCGGTGACGTAGTGGACGAAGAGCTCCTGGCCCTGGACCGAGAACGCGGTGTTGATCACCGAGCCGAGGTTCTGCAGGCTGCTCATGGCGCGGTAGTGCGGGTTGAACTCCTGCTGGGGAACCCGATGCGGCCCGTAGCGCCTTTTGAGCTGCTCGATCTGGCTTAGCACCACGCGCACGGGCTTGCTTTGCTCGAAGCGCTCGACGGTCCACGGCTCGAGCGAGAGGATCTCCTCGTCGCTCAAGGTCCGGGGCTTGCCCCAGGGATCGGCGTCCGGGGCGTATCCGATCTGGCAGCCGTACATCGCGGGCATGAAGCGGTGCCCAAAGGGCTCGACGCTCGCCCGCGGAAACGGGCTGTCAAAGCCCAGGCCGATCTTGCCGTAGGCGTCGAACACCGCCCGGTCGATTCCCATGGTCGTCCGGATGCGGTGGTCCACGTCGAGGTGGTATTGCTCGCCCAGATCGAATCCGAAACGGTCGTGGACGAGTTTGTAGGTCAGGGCCAGGCCCAGCTTGTAACGTCCGAAGGTCTGCATCGGGTAGGGGATCGGCATCGATGTCTCCTTGGCGCGTGCCGGAGCCGATTGTAGCCGCGGCCGGGCCGGATGTACACGACAGCGGCCGGGCGACTTGCCCCGGTCGGTTTCCTCCGCTATAAGGAGAACCGGCTCGGGTGACCTAATTGCGCGCTGCTGTGGGAGAGAACGACGCATGGGTCTGTCGCTTACCGATCTCGATTGGACCATTGGCGGGCTGGCGCTGGTGGGCAACATCTTCCTCGGCCTGTGGCTTGCGCTGCGGGCCCGGAGGTCAGGCAACAGCGACGAGTTCTTCCTTGCCGGGCGGCGGCTCACGTGGCCCATTGTCGGGGCGTCGCTGCTGGCCACCAACATCGGGGCCGAGCACATGGTGGGCCTGTGCGGGGATGCCTATCGCTACGGCCTTTGCGCGGGGGCGAATGAGCTGACCGCGGGGATCAGTCTGGGCATCGCCGCCGCGATCCTGATTCCCTACTACCTGCGCAACCAGGTGTTTACCATTCCCGAGTTCCTCGAGATCCGGTACTGCAAGGAGGCCCGGCTGGTTTTCTCGGCGTGGATGCTCGTGATCTGCGTGGTCACTAAGATGGCCTTCTGTCTGTACGCGGGAGCGGTGGTCCTGCAAGAGCTCGCGGGGTGGGACATCCTGTGGACGATCGCGGCCCTGGCGGCGGTGACGGCCCTGATCACGATCCTCGGGGGTTTTGCGGCGGTGGCCTACACCGACGCGATCCACGCGCCGATCATGATCGCGGGGTCGGCGGCCGTGCTGGGGATTGGGCTATGGAAGGTCGGCGGCTGGACCGCCCTCTGCTCGGCCGTCCAGAGCACGCCGGTCCCGGACGCGATGCACATGCACAAGCCCTTCGACGACCCGGTGTTCCCGTTCTGGGGCGTCATCCTCTGCGGCATCTATGGGGGGACGTTTTACTGGGGGATCGACCAGGTCAATATCCAGCGCGTGCTGGGGGCGAAGAACCTCGACCACGCGCGGTGGGGCGCGATGTTCGCGATCCTGCTCAAGCTCACCCCGGCCTTCATTTTCGCGCTGCCCGGCGTGATCGCCCTGGTGCTCTACCCCGGCCACGAGCCCCGGACGGCGTTCGTGGCGATCCTGAACAACCTCCTCCCCGATGGCGTGCGGGGCTACGTGCTGTCGGCCCTCGTGGGCGCGATCATGTCGGCCCTGATTGCCGTGATGAACTCGATCGCAACGATGACGGTGCGGGACTTCGTGCTCCACTTCCGCCCGGCGACCAGCGAGCGGGCCCAGGTATATCTGGGGCGGATCGCGATCCTCGTCGCCGCCGCCTTGGGCACCGGCGGGGCCCTTCTGGTGGAGCGGCAGCCGGAAGGGATCTACAAGTACCTGATCACAGTCTCCGTGTACCTCATCATGCCGATCGCTCCGGCCATCGTGTTCGGGATTATGAGCAAGCGGGTGACCTTTGCCGGCGCGGCCGCTTCCGTGGTGGTGGGAATCCTCTTGTCCGAGGTTTGTTTGGCCGACACGTACCTGGCGTACCTGGGCATCGAGGAGGGCCAGCACTTCTACTCCTGGCTGCACCACCCGCTGACGCTCAACTACACCTGGCGCGGCGCCTGGGGGGCGCTCATCATCACGGCGGCGTTGTTCTTCGTTTCCGTCTTCACGAAGAAATCCGACCCGGAGAAGCTCGCCAGGACGACCATCCAGTGGAGCGGCCGCTGGGAGCCCTTCCGCGGGCTGGCCGATTGGCGGCTGCAACTGGCGGTGCTGCTGACCGTCACGGCGATAGCGTATGGATGGCTGTGGTGAAGAAGGAGAGGCGATCATGCGACGAGAGTTGAGGCAACACGTCGTTCTTGGCCCATTATCACGCGGAACGAAATCATCAGGGTCTGGAGAATCGCCTGCCCGAGCCAGGCCCGGAAGCCGGGCAGACTACCGGTGAGATCGAATGCCGCGAGCGACTTGGCGGCCTACTGCTGTATTACTACCGCAAAGCGGCCTGACGGGCTGATGTTGAGAGCGCCCGCCTCAAGGCCGAAAACGACCGGCTCCGGCAGGAAGTCGCCTTGCTGCGGGAGGAAATCCGCATCAAGGATGCTCGTATGGCCAGGATCGATCCACCCCGCCGTCCCTACTACGCACCCACGGACCGCCTGGCCATTCTGCAACTCCGTGCCGCCCGGGGCTGGTCGTTGGAGCAGACGGCCAAGGCGTTCCTCGTCACGGCGGCCACGATCGCCACCTGGGTTCAGAGAGTGGACGAGGCTGGCCCGGCCGCCTTGCTGCAACTCCCCAAGCCGCGTCGCTTCTCGGTCCTTCTCTTCGATTCGATTGTCACAGATCAGCCCCGACCGCCCGTCGTTGCGACGGCCGAGCCGCCGAATCCTCCCGGATTCCCGTGGAAACCATGCTCACATGTGTTCACGCCCATCTCGTTGGACCAGCACAGCGGGGAAAGGAACCTCCGCCGCGCTCGCTGGAAGTACGCCGACAAGCCACGCCATTATCACGATGAGTTTCGTTTTCGTGGCCTTGATCGAGACCATCCCGTTGCGATCGACGGTCTTTCGGGGACGCTACGACGTCCGGCTATCGGTGCCACGGCGGAGCAAGGAAACTGGTTGCTTCTTCGAACGTTGGCTTGCGCCGGAAGTCCGCGGGATCATACGCGGGAACTCCGGGATCCGGGTTGACCCATTGGGGATGGTGGCGGCCGAAGTAGCTACCGTAAAACTGGTAGTTCGTATCCACCCAGCGACTCAGAATCATCAATTCCATTTCCGTGAGCATTTTGGAATGGTCGTCCTTGGCGTTCTTCGGATGCGCGGAATGGGTCAACACGTTGATCAGCGTGCTCGTGGGACACCCCAGGTGCCTGGGTGGTAGATAGGCGCCGTTGTAATTGCCCCGATCTCCCTGGAGAAACGAGGTGAATTCGGGAATGATGGGACCGGCCAATTCCTTCCGGGCAAGCTCCTCATAAGAGGTGTTGTAGAAGAGGGTGACTTCAGCGGTCAGCCGCAGCCCGCCGGCGGAATCCTTCGGGCCGTGGCATTTGACGCACTTGGCGTTGAAGATCGGCTGGATATCGGTCGGGTAGTGAATGACCTGGCCCGGACGACCGTCTCCGCCGTTCTCGAGCAGATCACACGGTTGTGGCCGGGGCATACTCGGTGCCCGGCTGAGCGCGCGTGGCGTAGCGGAGCGGCCCAGGGATGGGGTGCGGTGGGATTGCCCGTGACATCCGGTGCAGGAACGGACCTCCCCGGGCGCGTAATTCGCATACGTCCTCTCTCGCTGGAGTTCCCTGAAGCTCTCGTCCAAGGCCTGAAAGAAGATGCTGCGATTGGCCGGCACCAGAAAGTGGGCGGAGCCGTCTTCTTCGACGGGCACGACGCCCCACTGCACGCGCGGCCACAGGGCAGCCTTCCAACCGGAGCTGCTCAGCGACGGCTCCCACCGTCTGCCGGTGGACCAGTAACGCGGCAGCGCCTCGTTGATTCGCAGCCATTTGACTTTTCCCGGCTCCATCCCCTCCATACCCTGGTAGACGTTGGTCACGATGCAGAGGGCCTGATTGCTGGCGACGTATTGGGGATCTCGGGAAGATTGCACGCGCGGCGGGACGCGCCGCGCGACCAGCGGCAGGGGATGCCAGCAGGAGAGTCTGGCGTCGGCGTGAACAAGGCGACGGTGTCCCTCGGTATCGATGAGGTACAAGGCATAGGCATTGGCAACCTCCTTGTAATGGGCGGAGGGATCGACCTTGTAAGAGACCAGGAATTCGTGATCGCTCACGGGATAAGGATGCGTGTAAAGGTGGCCGTGCCGGCCTTCCGGATCATGCACGTACCGGCCTTCCTTGGTCAGGAAGTGCCATCCGGGCTCCGTCCGGCGTTGGATGAACACCTCCGGCGTGATATTGGTGACCGGATATCGGCTGTCCCCGCCGACGTAGCCCGCTTCGTCCGGATCCGGACCGCGCACCCGCACGCCCTTCCCGTAGTCGATCAGCAAGATCGCTCCCAGGCAGCCTCCCTGCGGAAAGTGGCACGTCCCCACGCACACGAAGCGATGACTGCTGCCGGGCAGGGGCTGAGGGTACATATAGATGGTCGTGTCGTCGTCGGCCAGGCCATAGAGTTCCTGGGGCCGGGTCCCGTCGGGATTCATCGACCAGACCGTCTTGGCGACGCGAGCCCCCTTGTCGATGTATTCCCAGCGGTGATACATCACCCGGCCGTCATCGAGAACCAGCGGGCAGAATTCGCTGACCGGGCTGCGGGTGAGCTGTTCGACATGGGTCCCGTCGGCACGCATCCGGTGCAGACCCGGAGCCACGAGGTGAGCTGATCCCCCGCACAGAACCGTATGCTCGCAACGGGTTGAGGAGAAGATGATGTCGCCATCCGGCAGATAACAGGGGTGGATGTCGTCGGTGTGCCAGGATTTGTGCCACCGCGCCACCTTCTCCGCCTCATCCGGCGGCGGGAACGATATTTGGCGCAGGCCCGTGCCGTCGGTGTTCACTTCCCAGATACGGAAACCGGAGCCGGGATCCTGGCGGAAGTCAAAAACGACCTTCCTGGCATCAAACGACAAGCTGATCTTGCCGATGAAGCCCTTGCCGCCGGGCAGACCGGCGGCCGTTACGACGGCTCGCTCCGATCGGGTACGCGAGTTGTAGATATAGATGCCGTTTTCGGGAAGGAACCGGTCGGGGCTGGTGCCGTTGTTGATGTCCGTGTAGTAGTGATCCGAAGAGTAGGGCTTGCGTTTGACGAAGACGATCTCCTCGAAGCCCAGCTCCTTCGGATCGACGGAAGTCTGGGTCGAAGCTGAGGCGCTCGCGGGCGCTGCGCTCACCTTGGCCGCACTTGCGGCCCCGGTCGCTCCCAGGGTGTTGCCAACGATTGCGATCGTCAGCAAACCGTGCAGGGTGGAAGCCACCAACGGAATTCCTGCTGAATTGCGCATCCGATATCCCATCCTGCAAGAGGTGCGTAGCGTTCCAGGCTCACAGGGAGTTCAATCCCCCGCCACGGTTTCGAGTCTATCACGGCGAGGGGGTGGCGGTCAAGGAACCGCAGTAGGGACCACGGTTGTGGCTGCGCGGCGCTGGGTTTCTTGTTCGGTGGCGGAGACCGCTCGCGTCAAGCAGCAATCGACCGGCACGTTCACCGTAACCCGGGAGACTGGTCGGCCGATTGGCACAACGGCGAACCGGCTTGGCGAAAAACGTCTTGACCTCCCTGAGCACACCCCATACCATCACCCTGCTCTCTTCCCCGCCCTTGGTGCCCACCACGGTGCCATCCTGCCCGCCGCTCCTGAGGCCGGACTGCATCAACCTGCACCG
>CAYGZA010000254.1:0-9931 GCA_964354135.1 uncultured Planctomycetaceae bacterium | reverse complement strand
CCGTTGACGAAAACCTTTATGGAGTCGGTGGTTATGACTATTTGAACGGTATTGGCATTTCCCCCCTCTAGCACGATAACGGTCTTCAGCACGCACTCCACGATGTACCCGGTCAGGTAGCCAGCGCCATCGCAACGCCCAGCGTGTAGGAGGGTCTCAGCGTCGTCGAGGTGCTTTTTCGCGGCCTCAGGATAGTCGTCGCCGTTCGGTTGGAGAATCCTGGACATGAGTTGTGCTTGCGAGTGCGGCCATGGTTTATACAATCGGAGTATACCGTTTGGCCGCACAAGGCGAAAAGTCCCGGAGCGGACGACCCCAAGGACCTTTGTCCCCATAGCTCCAAATGGGGGGTAGCCCGATGCCACCCCGCCACACCTTTCGACGACAACACACTGCCTCAATCGCGTCTCCGTTTCTCCCTCTTTCCCGCCTTTCCCTCTGCTTACATCTACCGCACGAGCTGGGCCTCGGCCCAGTTGGCGTGGTCCCCGCTGATGCCGTCGCCGCCGTCCAGGGCCCGCAGTTCCAGGGTGGCGGCTCCCTGGATGTTTACTTCCACGGCCTTGGCAGGAGTGGTCTTCTGCATCGGGCCGCTGTTGAACGCCTTCTTCCCGTCCACCCACACCTCGAACACCACGCGGCCGTCGCCGGCGTGCTCGTCGCGTCCGACCTGGCAGCGGAAGGTCTTGAAACCGCCGCCGGTGAGGTCAAAAACCGCGCGCCCGTTGGCGTGGGTGCCGACGCCGCGGCCAAAAGTCTTGCCCGCGATGATCATCTCCTTCTCCCACACGCTGCGGTTCTTCTCCAGTTTCCCGTAGTCCTGAACCACCTCATCGGGGGCGATCTCGTCGAGGTGGACCACCGGCTGCGGGGTCTTCGGCCAGCGGGCGCCGAGGCGGAACAGCGTCGGCCGCCGAACGCTCAGCACTTCCTGCTCGTGGTCCATCTTGATCGGGAGCGGGAGCGGCTCCGGCCGCAGCTCGGGGAGCGGTTCCGCATACTCGATCTCAAGCGCGCTCTTGGTGAGCGGATGCTCGGCCCAGAGCCACCAGCCGACCTGGCCGACAAATCGCGTCCCCTTCGCCCGGCAACTGAGCGCAAACGAGACCTCGCTACGGCCGCCCGGCAGGTCGAACGCGAACCACGTCCACGGGTGCGGCCCGTGGGCCTGGTCGCCCTTGGGGAGCGTCCGGACGGCGCGGACCTCCGCCGGCTTGCCGTTGACCCGGGCGACGCAATCCACCTCGCCGGGCAGCTTCCCTCGGGGGTCGCAGAGGACGTGCATCGCGGCCTTCGCTGCCTCCGGCACCACGGCCACGCACTTGCCGGCGATCCGCCAGTCTGCCTCGGCGCCGTCGGCCGCCAGGGACGGGTCTTCGACTTGACAAGCCCGCTCCGTTCCCGCCCAGACAAGCGGCAGGGCCGTGCCGTGCTGGGTCGCCGCGGGCGCTACCGGCCGGCCGTCGAGCGAGGCTTTCACGGGACGGTTCATGCCCAAGAAGGGGATATCGAGCTTCTGGCCCGGGCGCGCGAAGACCGCGTACGTGGCCCGGTTCCCCGTGCGGCCCGTCTCCTGATACCGGGCACCGACCAGGACCGGCCGCGCGGGATCGACCGCCTCAAGCTGCACGATGGCGGTCTCATAGCCCTGAAGATGGAGCCGCAGCACGTCCCCGTACCGCACGATCGGACTGAGCACCTCGTGCCGCGGGTAGACCATTCGCACCGCGAACCGGCCGCCCGGCGGGGTCGTCCGCGCCTCGGGCTTGGACCAGCCCATTGACTCATCCAGTTTCAGCGCAAGCGTCTTCGGCTCGATGAACGGATTGCGGATTGCCAGGATCCCCCGCGGGCCGGAGAAGTGGGCATACCCGTAGGGCTCTCGTTGCATCGGGTCGCCGAGGATCAATTCCGTGCGCTTCAGCGTCTCCGCGTTGTGCCGCACCCATTTCAAGAGCGAGGCAAGGAAGGCCCAATCGCGGTCGCCCTTGGTGAAGTGCTTGGGGTCGATGTAGAGGGTCAACAACCGGCAGCCGCGCCCCACGACGATCATCGCGTTGTCTTCCCACTTCTCCGGCGTAATGACGATGATCCCCAGGTGCTCGATCGCCGCGGGCGGAAAACCCGGGTGCTCGCGGCACCGCTGGCGGAACATGGCGTCGCGCGTCGTCGTGGCGCTATCGCGGACGATCGGCGCCGGCACGATGATGTCCGGGTAGTCGCCCGAGACCTCGCCCCAGAGCGAATCGGCGTAGCGAAGCCACCACGGGCTCAGCCAGATGCCGCAGGTCGGGTCGAGGTAAATGCCGGGCCGGGCCTGCCGCACCGCCGTCAGAAGCTCGATGAAGGCGTCCACGTTCGCTTCCTGGGCATAGGGGCCGGGCAGGTGGGCGTGGCCCTTGGCGTCGCAAGTCGCACAGAAGCCGTCGAACTTGAAAAACGCGACCTCGTACTTCTTGGCCAGCTCCGTCACCCGCTTCGCGATGTCGCGGCGGTACTTGGGGTCGGACTGGCAGACGTACCACGGGTTGCTGTTGGCTTGGTAGCCGTGGGTCGATAGCCAGGGGGCGTGACTATAGCCGGACGACGGCGAAAGCCAGATGCCCAGCCGGGCATTCATCGACTCAAGCGGCTCGACGAGCGGCTGGAAGCCGCGGGGAAGGGCCTTGGCGTCGATGTCCCACAGGCTGTCGTTGACGTCCCAGCCGTCGTCCAGCGTGAACGTGTCGATCGACTCGCCGTAGGGGTCGAAGAGCTTCCGCTTGAAGAGGTCGATCAATTCCAGGGCGTTCTTCTCCGTCGGCGGCATGAGCGTCCACCAGGTGTTGTAATTGACGAAGAGCGACGTCCGCGGCGAGGTGACGCGGAAGGTCTCGACGTACTGCTGGAATCGCCGGGCGACGCGCCCCGGCTCGCTCACGCCGAGCACGGCGGTCTTGCTGGTGAAGCGGTCGGTGGTGCAGCCGGGGAACTGGGTTAGCTTCACGACCCCGTCGGCGAGCTGGTTGTGCCCCGCGGGGAACTCGACGCCCCAGAACGTGTCGTCCAGGAGCACCGGCTCGCCGAAGCCCTGGTGCGAAGGCTTGCCATCGAGCCCGACCAGCCACACGTCCACCTGCCGCAACGCCAACGGCTTCTTCGCGGTCAATTCCAGGCGCCGCCGCAGAAAGAAGTCGGCATCGGCGAGTTCGTAAACCACGTCAAGCCGCGTCCCGGAAGGGGCGCCCTCAAAACGGAGCGTTAGGCGCTTGCCGCCGGGGATCGCCTCGTCCCGAGCCTCCTTGAAAGCGAAATCAGCGGCCCTAATCGCCGGCCGGCCTTCGAGGCCCACGGAGAAATCGTCCGACTTTAGCGGGATGGTCCGGTTGGCCAAATGGTTCACGAGGCGGACGGCCGCAACGCGGTTCTGCCCGGCGCGGAGCCAGAGTTCGAGGAACTGGTTGCCCAGGCCGATCTCGGGGCCGCTGCGTTTCACCCAGGCGGCATCCTCCGACGCGGAAGCCGTCGCGCCGAAGAGAGCCGACAAAGCAAGACAAGCGAAGAACACGAACGTACTATGGCCGTGTCGCATGACAGTCCCTCCGTTTCTCTAATCACGGATGTGTTTCCAAATCGCCGTAAAGCCCAGGGGTTGCAACCCCTGGGCTTTGAGTGTATTCCCGTGATGGTTCGGTTATTGAACCGGCTCGAACCGATTCCCTAGCAGGCGGTACCAGTCCGCGAGTCCCGCCAGGTCCGCCTTGGCCCGCGGGCTGGCGCCCTTGAAGGCCACCGGGCGCGGGGCCGCCAGTGCGGCCAGGTGCCTTACGTCGAAACGTTCCAGGAGCCCGAAGCAGAACAGCTCCGGCTTCTGCTCGACGGTGGTGTTCTGCTCGATCACTTCCTTGAGACTTCCCATCGTGCCGTGTAGCTCCAACCCGGCGATGGCGGTTTCTTCCAGCCCGGCCGCCACCAGGGCGAATGCGCTGGAGCGCGGCCCGGCGGCGACCACCGTGACCGGCCCGATCTTGCGCTCGATGGCCGCCCAGCGGGCGATAGCCGCTACTTGGCTCGCTTGCAGGCCCAGGGGGCGATCTCCGACCGCGGCCACGAGCAGGGCAAAAAGACAATCCCGCTCGGCGATCTTGGATTCACCGAAGTAGAAGGGATCGACCGCAATCACGCGAAATCCGTCTGCCAGAAGACGAGCGACGTGGTCCGCGGCACTTGCGCGGCCGCCGTCGGCCACGAGGATCGCCGTTTTCTTCGGCTCGCCGCGCAAGAGTTCCACGGCCGGCACGGTCCACGCCCCACCCATCTGGAGCTTCCAGAGGGTGGCTTTCAGGCCCTCCTTCTCTTCGCCGGCGAATTGGATCGAATGCACTTGGTAGTCCTTGGCCCGCACGATCTCGCGCAAAAGAGTGCGGCGGGCATTCTGCCACGCCAGCGCAGCAACCTTGTCCTTGGGCAATTCCGCCTCGCGCGGGAGGTCCTTGCTGATCGCAGTCGCCAGCGTGTGGAAGTCCTCGTTCTTTCCGGGAAGCGGCACCGCGAGCTGCTCCTTGGTCTTCACCTCGCCATCCGAGGGGGTTTCCTTGGGGTCGAACTCCTTGGAGCCGGGATAGAAGAAGTCGCCCACCATGCGGTAGAAGGCCTGGCGGTTGTCGAGCTCGTAGTTGTGCGTGCCGGGGTTGTCGTTCACATGCGACCGCAGGGCATTCTCACGGCCGTAAAGCTTGTAGATCGGCTTGGCCGCGTCCATGAGCGGCGGCAAGGCGTGGGCCGCGGCGAAGCAGCAGTCGTCCTTGGAGTTCTTCGTCAAGAGCGTCGGCCTGGGAGCCCGCATCGCGGTCAAGTGGCAGTAGTCGGCGATTATCCCCAGGTCGTTGGGCGTCTGCTCCGAGTCGCCAAGGTCCGAGAGGTGCATGGCCCGGGTGCGAAAGCTGGAGTAGCCGGCCACCGGGTTGGACAACGTCACGCGGGTATCGAGCGAGCTGATGAAGATCGTCTGCCAGCCGCCGCCGGAGAGCCCCGTGACCGCTACCCGCGCGGGATCGGCATGTTCCAGCTTCAGCAAGATGTCCAGCGCGCGGGACATCGCGAGGTAGAACGGGGCTACGCCGCTGGTGCCGCACAGGTCGAGCTGATTCATCCGGTAGTGGTAGAACCCGGGCGTGCCCAGTTGCCCCATGCCGAGCCATTCGACGCTCAGGGCGATCATGCCTTTCTTGGCATGGTTGATCGAGCGGATCTGCTTGGGCACGTAAGCGTTGCCGACCGCGCCGACGTGGCCGTTGACGTTAAGGACCACGGGCACCTTGCCGCCAAGTTTCTCGGGCTCATAGAGCAAGGCGGGGATCCACATGCCGGGCAGGGCTTCGTAGCGGAGCCGCTTGATGCGGTAGCCGGGCCCGGCGGGGATCGCGTCGAGCCACTCGACTTTGGCGGGGGCGTCGCGCCACCTGGCCGCCTCGCCGCGGAAGACGACCCGTTCCAACACGGCGGCCCGCATCCGGTTGGCCTCCGCTTCCCACTGGGCCACGGTCGTGACGGGGGGCATCGGCGGCACGCGGGTTTCGCAGTATCGCTGGACTTCCGCCAAGGGGAGCGTCTTGCCGACGATCTCCCGTCCCAGAACGGACTTGACGAACGAGACTTTAGGGGAGTCGGCCGCGGGAACCGGCGCGGCGGCAAGAACCCAAGCACTTATGAGCAAGACGACGCGGCGCACCATGGGGCACCTCCTGAGGAACGCAGACTCTCGGTTGCGCGGCAGGCTATCACCCGGCGGCGCCTGACGTTGGGGCTTTCACACTACTTCATCCCCGAGGTGGGGCCGGGCATTCCGCGGCGTCGGTATCCCGCACCGCGGCAAAGCCCGGGTCGGGGGGGGCACCCATCGCGCCCCAAACTACCATCGCGTTGGGGGGAAGGCAAGCTGCGGTCCCGAAAGCGTCTTTTTTTGTCGCGCGTGCCGGGTGGCAGCCAAACATCAAGGCAGCCCAACGGTTGCGTTCCCAGCACGAAGACCGGCCTACTCCGACGGGGGGGGTGCCCCTCTTGAGGCAACCCTCGCAGGGTTGTACTATTCTCAGAGGGGCGCGTTCTCCTTGCCGTGCCGACGCGCCCGTCGGAAACACGCTTTTCGCAGGGATCGTGCCGGGGGCGTTCCATGAAGTCCAAGGTTGACCAAAGCTTCCGACTCCTGGCCGCGCGGTACCTTCGCAAGCAAGTCAAGCAGCTCGGCAGCCAGATCGAAGGGATCCGCAAGGCCGAGGACATCGAGTTCGTCCATCGGGCCCGCGTGGCCTCGCGGCGGCTCCGCGCCGCACTGCGGGTGTTCGCGGAGTGTTTTCCGGCCGAGCGGGCCGACGCATGGCGCAAAGAGATCCGCCGCCTGGCCCGGAGCCTGGGGGAAGCTCGCGACGGGGACGTGCAGATCGCGTTCCTCTCCGACGCACTTTGCCGTTTTCAGGACCGCACCGGCGGACCGGGCTTTGCGCGGGTCCTGGCGCGGTGGGAGCGCGGACGCGAGAAGCTCCAGCCGAGCGTCACCCGGGCGATCGAGCGGCTCGTGGCCAGCCGCGTGCTGCGCGAGATGCTGGCGGCGACGAGGAAGTGGCTGCGCCGCGGCGGCAAGGAGAAGGACCTCCGCCCCAGCCGGCGCGTCTTCGATCATACGGAGAGACACGTTCTCACGGGGCTGGACGACCTGCGGACCTTCGAGCCTTGCCTGGCCAACCCTGAGGACCACGAGCAGCACCACGCGATGCGGATTGCGGCCAAGCGGCTCCGCTACACGATCGAGATCTGCAAGTCGATCTACGGCGGCCGGCTCGACGGCGTGTTGGAGGCCGTGAAGCAGGTGCAGTCGCTCTTGGGGGATATCCACGACTGCGACGTTTGGGTGGAGCAGCTCGGGACGTTCCAGGCGAGGGAGTCGCGGCGCTTCGTGCGGTTGTACGGCCACGCCGGCCCGCTGGCCCGGCTGAAGCCCGGCATCGAGCACCTGCAGCAGGACCGCCGCAAGCGCCGCGAGGAGTTGTTTGCCACGCTGGTGCAATACTGGAGCGAGCTGACCCGAGCGGGGCTGTGGAAGGAGCTGACGCGGGTGGTCCGCTCGCGGGGCAAGCCGGCGGCCAGAAAGGCGCTCCGCTTGCCCGAACGGCCCGCCGCCGCCCGCGCGCGTGGCGAGGTCCCGGCCGCGGTGGTCCTCAGTCCCTCGGCTTCGATCGCCGGTCCCGTTCCCCAATCGTCCGCCTCGGCCGCGCAGTCGTCCGCCCCGGTTCCCCAGACGTCCCGGGCGGAGCAAGAACCGCGGGTGGTCGTCCGCTGGGACGTGGGAGAATCCTCGGGCTCGGGCAAAGGCTGTGCCGGAGCGGTAGCACCCCATGCCAAGGGCTCTGGGGAACCGCCGCAAGCTGCGGACAGGTCGGCGTGGGCGGGAGGAGATCGAGAAGCCGCCTTGTGACGGCGTGGTTCAGTTCAGGGAAGTCGCGGCCTTGCCATGCAACCCGGCGAGAAACCCAGCGAGAAGGCGTCCGGGTCGAAGACCGTGGCCGCCATCGACGTCGGCGCGAATTCCCTCCGCATGGTGATCGCCGAAGTCCTGCCCGACGGCCACACCGAGGCGCTCGAACGGCTTCAGCGGGCGGTGCGGCTGGGTCAGGACACGTTTCGCCGCGGGCGGCTCGGTGCCCAGAGCATGAGGGCCGCGGTGGCCGTCCTGCGCGATTACCGCCAGATGCTGGATCTCTACAAGGTGGAGCGGGTCCGTGCCGTGGCCACCAGCGCCGTCCGCGAGGCCACGAACGCCGACAACTTCCTCAACCGCATTCTCATGGCGACCGGGCTGAACGTGGAGGTCATCGCCACGTCGGAGGAGAGCCGGCTCACGGTCTCCGCGGTGCGCGAGGCGGTGGGCGATGCCCTGGGCGTCAACCGCGGCGAGGCCCTGATCGCCGAGGCCGGCGGCGGCAGCACCCTGCTGACGATCCTCCACGACGGCGAGATCGCCGCCTCACAGAGCCTGCGGCTCGGCTCGATCCGCCTCCAGGAGATGTTCTCCACCAGCGAGGAGGCGCCGGAGCGCTCGGCCGAGCTCTTGCGCAGCCACATCGGCAACGTGATCGCCACCGTGAGGGCGACGTTGCCGCTCGCGCCGGGCCCGTCCTTCGTGGCCGTCGGCGGGGACGCGCGTTTCGCCGGCCGGGAGGTCGGCAGGCCCACCGGCTCGGCCGACCTGTACCTCGTCTCTCCCGACGACCTGGACAAGCTCGTCCGCCGCTGCGAGAGACAATCCGCAGAAGGGCTGGCCAAACGCTATGGGCTGCCGTTCACCGAGGTGGAAACCCTGGTGCCGGCGCTCTTGGTCTACCAGCAACTCCTGCACCAGACCGACGCCAAGGAGATGATCGTCTGCCGCGTCTCGATGCGCGACGGCCTCTTGATGGAGCTGGCCCGGCAGGTCCGCGGAGAAGAAGACAAGGCGCTGGTCGAGGGGGTGATCCACTCGGCCCTGTCCATCGCCGAGAAGTACCGCGAGGACACGGAGCACGCCAGGAACGTCTCCGATCTGGCCGTACAGCTCTTCGACGATCTCCAGAAGGACCACGGGTTGGGGCCGCGGTATCGGCTCTTGCTGCGGGTGGCGGGGCTCCTGCACGAGATCGGCTCCTTCGTAAGTAGCGCGGCGCACCACAAGCACAGTTACTACCTGATTGCCAATTCGGAAATCTACGGGCTCAATCGCGACGACATCGAGATCGTGGCCCACATCGCCCGCTACCATCGCCGCAGCGGCCCTAAGCCTTCGCACCTGGAGTACATCGCCTTGCCGCGGGAATCGCGGGTGGTGGTCAACAAGCTGGCGGCAATCCTGCGGGTGGCCGACGGGCTCTCGCGCGGCCGCGGGCGGCCTTTGCCCAAGCTCCGGTTCGAGCACCGGGGCGACGAGTTCGTCGTCTACGCCCCCGGCGCGGCGGACCTGATCCTGGAGCGCCGGGCCCTGGCCGTCAAAGGGGACATGTTCGAGGACATTTACGGCATGAGGATTCGATTGGAGGAAGGATAGTCGCCGCCGCCGCGTGCCGGTGTGCCACTGAATCGGTGCGCCACCGCTTGCCGCCGGGCAAGCAGTGCGCCCTTCGCGGGCGCAGACACTACTTCTGCGAACCAGCGGCACACGTACAAAACAACCTGACCCGGACGATAACACAGCGTAGCCATGGGCAACAAAGACGACCTCAAGTCGCCGGAGCTTTACATCAACCGCGAGCTGAGCTGGCTGGAGTTCAACGACCGCGTGATGCAGGAAGGGCTGTCGGAGGACGTGCCGCTCGTGGAGCGGCTGAAGTTCCTGGCCATCGTCAGCTCGAACCTGGACGAGTTCTTCATGATCCGCGTGGCGGGGCTCTTGCAGCAGCGCTCCGCCGGGGTGCGGCGGCCGGATTTCTCCGGGCTGACGCCCGCCGCCCAATTGACCGCCATCAGCCAGCGGACCCATCGCATGGCGGCCGAGCAGACGGCCGGTATCCGCGCGGCACTGGCAGGACTCGCCGGGCACGGCCTGCACGTCGTGGAAGCGAAGGACTGGAATCTGCAGCAAGAGAAGTTCCTCCGCGCCCACTTCGCCCGGGAACTCCTTCCCGTGCTCACGCCGCTGGCCGTCGAGGAAATGGATCCTTGCCCGCTTTTGCCCGGGCTGCGGCTGCACGTCGGTTTGGTGATCGCGACCGAGGCGGGGGAAACCGCCGCGGAAAAGATCGCCGTGGTGCCGGTCCCCGCCCAGTTCCCGCGGTTCATCACGGTGCCGTCGGAGGAGGGGCTCTACCTGGCGCGGCTTGAGGACGTGATGACTGCCAACGTGGCCCAGTTGTTTCCCGGCTGCGACGTGCTGGCGACCGCCGTCTTCCGCATCACCCGCGACGCCGACGTGACCATCCAGGACGAC
>CAYGZA010000253.1:0-9973 GCA_964354135.1 uncultured Planctomycetaceae bacterium | reverse complement strand
CAAAAAGGCTTCTGCAAATCCCGTTCCTCAGTCTAGCGAACCCTGTCTTGCACCCACTGCTAGGCACGCACCGCACGGGGCCATAGGACGAGATTCAATCTCGTCCTGCTTTGTTGGACAGAAGCGAGCTCGCCGCGGGGCGAGAAAACCGATTCGTTGAACAAAATGGCCCAAGAAGTCACAACGTCCGATCACGACCAGGGTTGAATGCGGACAAGAATGCCCTGCGGGCGGTTTTGGGGCGGTCAAAAAGAGGTGGTTAAGCGTGGGCTTGCGCGAAGCTGCCACTGGCCAACTCAAATCGAGATCGTCGGCCTATCGTCTTGAGAGCGTTGGGCTTGCCGAAGGCTCGGGAATCGTTGGCCACGGGCCCTCTTGGGAGCCCGCCCGACGCAATGTTGACCAGGGCCTTGTCAAGCCGAGTGACAGGCACCTCATCTTGCTTGTGATAGATATGGCTTGCTACCCCTTGACATGGTAAGGGGTTGCGGTGATACTCACTTGTACTTGGCGTGCTATGAAACGCCATAATTCGATGAAACGCATAGCATTTTCCTAGCACCGCAAGGCAAGAGAGGTGCCCATGCCGAAGCCGACAGCCCGAAAAATTGCCTTCACCAAAGCCGCCCTGCAAGGACTTCCGGTTCCCGCGGAAGGGCGAGTCTACTACCACGATGAGCGGACCGCCGGCCTTTGTCTGGCCGTCACCGCGACCGGCACCCGGACGTTCTACGTCTACAAGTGGCACGACCGCCCCGTTCGGATTCGCCTCGGGCGATGGCCGGTCACGTCCATCGACCAAGCCCGCAAGCTGGCCGAGGCGGCCGTCGGGGACATGGCCAAAGGCAAGGACGTGGCCGCGGAGCGCAGGGACGGACGGCACGCCCCGACTCTCGGGGACGCCTTCGCCTACTTTCTGGAGTACCACAGCAAGCCGCATAAGCGAAGCTGGGAACGGGATGAATGGGAGTATGACCGGTTTCTCCAGCCGTGGGCAAGCCGGCGGTTGACCACAATCAAGCGGGCCGACGTGCAGGCCCTACATGCACGCATCGGCCAAGACTCGGGGCACTACGCTGCCAATCGCCTTCTGTCCCTGCTTTCGTCCATCTTGAACAAGGCGACCGACATCGGTTTCAAGGGGGAGAACCCTTGCCGGGGCGTCCAGAAGTTCAAGGAGACGCCGAGAGATAGATTCCTCCACGGCGACGAAGCCGCCCGATTCTTCGCGGCCCTGGCAGAAGAGGCCGACCCCTTCCCGGACATCATCGCCATGCTCTTGCTGACCGGAGCCCGCAAGGGAAACGTGCTGGGCATGAGGTGGCTGGACCTGAACCTCGCGGCCGGCCTGTGGAGGATCCCGGGCGAAGTTGCCAAAGCCGGCGAGGTAATCGTGGTGCCTCTTCTGCCGCAAGCTGTGGCGATTCTTGAACGGCGGCGCTACCTGGGCCCTGCCTCTTCCATGTGGGTGTTCCCGAGCACCGGCCGCACTGGCCACCTTGTCGAGGTCCGACACGCCTGGGCGCGTATTGTCCAACGGGCCGAGCTGAGCGACCTACGGCCGCATGACCTACGCAGGACGTTGGGCTCCCACATGGCGATGCAAGGGGCCAGCCTCTTGATCGTCGGCAAAGCGCTCGGTCATCGGCAGCCGTCCACTACGGCCATCTATGCCAGGCTCCAAGTCGATCCCGTAAGGGCGGCCATGACGGCCGGCGCCGAAGCCATCTTCGCGGCCGTCGCCAACGGAGCGGAGAGTCCTGAAGCCCTGGCCCTTCCCGCGCCCGATTCGGAAGGAGGTGACAGCGATGGCCAAAGCTAAGGACATCCTCGAAGCCCTCGACGCCGGCAAACGGGTGCCGCTGACCGACTTCCTCGACGCCGTGGCTCCCGCGGCCGAACATGAGGCCGCCCGTCTTGCAGGCCACGTCAAGAGGTTCGGTACCAAGGCTAAGAATCGCAAACGGGCAGCCGACCTATTCAAGAGGTCGTTGAGCATCGACCAAGTGGCGAAGGAAATGGGCGTCACCCCAAGAACCGTCCGCCGCTGGTTCCAGCAGTCCTAGCCCCTTCTCTTGGGGCTCGTTTTGGACAGGTTGAACCTGTCCTTAGTTTGGTCGTTTCACTATCGACCAAACCGCAATTTTCGATATTGTTGTATCTAGCGGTTTGTATTCTCTCGCAAACAACTGGGTACAACGATGGACATCACACCTCTTCCCGTTTCCGATTGGCTCAGCCGCGAAGATGCCGCGCGGTACCTTGGGGTCAGCGTGAATACCTTGGCGACATGGGCAACCGGCCGCGGCCCCGGGCTTCCCTTCGCTAAAATCAGTCGGCGGATGGTCCGCTACTCCAAGAGCGACTTGGACGCGTTTTTGCGTGACCGCGTTGTGACGCACACCGGCCAGCAGCCGGCCCCAGTTGTGGCGTGAGGGCCAGGGCCATGACCCATTCGCGCAACAACGGCCGGCCGCGAACCCAGGGCAAACGCCTCGACCCCGAACTTCTCGACCGGCAACCGCCCTGCGACCTGGTGGCCGAGCGGGCCGTGATCGGCTCTGTGATCTTGGACCCAACGCACAGGATGGACGAGGTGCTGGCGATCGTTGGCGGCGAGCACTTTTACAATCCGTGCAACGCCATCCTCTTCGACCATCTGCAAAAGTTGCACAACAACGGCGGTGCAGTAGACGTAACGCTGCTGACTCATTCTCTCAAAGCTGCCGGCGAGCTGGAGCAGGCCGGGGGCGCCGTCTATCTGGCTGAAGTGCTCCAATCCGTGCCCGTGGCCGCTCACGCGGTCTACTACGCTGGCATCGTCAAGGAGAAGAGCGACCGCCGCACCTTGCTGCGGGCGTGCGAGCGCGGGCTGCAACTGGCGCACGACGATGGGAGCCTGCAAGACGTGCGGGAGGAGCTGGCCGAACTACTCGACCCCGAGGCGGGCGACCGGGGACTGAGTTATCCCGCGTTCACCGGGCCGGAACTGGACGCCCAACAGTACCAAACGCAGTTTTTGGTGTCGGGGGTTTTGCCCCAAGGCCACCATTGTATCATGGGCGGCCCGCAGAAAGTTCTCAAAACGCTTTTGGTCTGTGACATGGCCGTTGCCCTTGCCAATGGTGGGCGTTTCCTCGGCTATTTCGACGTGCCTAGGGCGGTTCGGGTGGCGTTCATGAGCGGAGAAACGGGGCTTCCGATTCTCCAAGAGAACCTCCGCAGAATCGCCCACGCCGCGGGGACGGAGTTAAACCGCCTCGACAACCTCCTTGTGACCGACAAGCTGCCGCGTTTCGGTTCCCTTAACCACGTGGCGGCAATGGAGCGGTTTATCCGAGACAACGGCCTCGCCGTGGTGGCAATCGATCCGGCCTACTTGGCTATGCCGTGCGACGATGCCGGCAACGTCTTTGCGATGGGTGAGCTGCTCCTCGGGATGGCCGAAGTCTTCGTTGCCACCGGCTGCACAATGCTGCTTTCGCACCATGCCACCAAACCATCGGGACTTGATGGCGAGCCCCTCGACTTGAACGCCCTCTCTTGGGCTGGTTTCCGCGAGTTTGCCGCGGCCTGGATGCTGGTAAGCCGACGCCAACGATATGAACCGGGGACGGGGCTACATAAGTTGTGGCTCTCGGTGGGCGGCCGGGCAGGGCATTCCGGCCTCTTTGGCATCGACGTGAATGAGGGGATCTACCAGCCGAACGTCGAACGGCTTTGGCAGGTGAGCGTCCTGAAGCCCGAAGAGGCCCGGGCGCGCGTCCAGAATGCCAAGGACCAGGCCAAGGCCGAGAATCAGGCGGTCCGCATCGAGGAGGGCAAGCGGCGGATTGTCGGAGCCCTCGTCAAGTTCCCCGACGGGGAGACACCCCGAGGGATTCGCATCGCCTGCGGACTCAACCCCACACGGTTTGACCCCGCCCTCGCGGAACTGATACATGATGGCAGCGTGGTGCCGTGCGACATCGGGAAGCCAAACCGCAAGACGCCTTATGAGGGCTACAAGTTAGCGGATGACAACCCCCGCTAAGGTAGCTATGGAACCAATGGAACAAACCTACGGAACGGACCGCTACACCAGAGCCTACCATAGCAACGGAACGCCTCTTATATATAAGAGGCGTCCGTTCCGTTGCTATGGTGGTGGCCCCAACCAAGATTCTCTCAGGGTCAATTTGTTCCAGTGGTCCGGGGCAAGGAGACGCAGAGCATGATACCCATGCGACGTAGCGACCGGATAGGTCCAGCCCAGAGGGATAGACGATGAAGAGTAAACGCAGGAGAGAACCAAGACGGGCCTACTCGGAAAGTAACTACCTCCCGGCTTTGCTGGAGCAAGCGCAACACGCCCCGAAGACGCCGGGGGTATACCTGGTTTCAATCGCTCATGACGACTGGTGCGACCTGCTGGCCGGCTCAGGCCCGTGCAACTGCGACCCGGAAGTCCAGCCGCCAATGCGGGTGCCGTCGCCTGAGGAGAACTGAGGAAGCCATGCCAACGACTCCGCAACGCCCGACGCCGTGGTGGTGGCCGAAGTTCCGCCGCCGACCTGAGCCGGCCGTGATAGCGCCCGAGCCGTGGCCACCGATGGAACTGCGGCCGCCGTGGGATGACATGGAGCGGCTGTCCCAGGCCGAGACACCCCCCCGGGGGGGCAGGGGGGGTCAAAAGCTACAGCCCAAACTTGCCGTACCGCAGCCCCATCTTTCACATCGAAAACTAAGGACCACGCATGAAAAATTCGCTACCCCCCACGCCGAAGGGGCTCAGCCCGGCAGCCCGAAAACTGTGGCGGGAAATTTGTTCGGACTGGCTTCTTGATCGCCCGGCTTTGCTTGTGCTGAAGGCCGGTTTGGAGGCTCACGATCGGATGCTCGAGGCCCAATTGATCCTTGCCGTCGATGGCCCGATCATCCTTGATCGTTTCCACCAGAAGAAAATGCACCCCGCGGCCCTGGTCGAACGGGATAGCCGGGCTGCAATGTTGGCGGCCCTTCGCGCTCTGAAACTCGACCTCGAACCGCCCCGCGATCGGTTGGGGCGACCACCTGCGAATAAGTAGTTAGGGGGAAAAGACCATGCCAACAAACCTACACTACCGGCGACAGGAACGGCGACTCGACTACGATCAAGATCACGTCGATGTTCTCCTTACCGGCCGGCGGCGGTTCGCGTTGCCGAGCTGCGCTGGCGACTTCTTCGATCCGGCCGATCCGGAGCATCCGGTCCCGGACTTGATGCGAAGCGCATGGGTCGCATTGCGGGGGCAACTGCTCCCGAAGTTCATCGCGGAGCATCCCGGCTGCCGCCCGGCTGCATGGTGGTTGTTTGACGCCCCGTACCCGACGCGGCAACTGCTTGAGGGATACGATGCTGTCCGTGATCCCAAGCGGCCGGCATATAGCCGGCTCCTGGAGTTCGGGGTGTACACCGGCTGCGGTTGGGCGGAATGGCGCGACCCGCCCGTCTGGGAGACCGAAGCGGCATACCTCGACCGGCATGACCTGCTCACCGCCGAGGAGGTCGAGGTCCTCGGCGTCGATTACGCCACCGAGGAAATTCACTGTCAGCGGTCGATCGTCGATGATGTCCCGGACTTCCGCAGGACGTATCCTCCGCACAAGGATCGTGCCGACGTGGCCCGCGACCAGCCGGAACGCACCGATTGCAAAGCGCGGCGCGTTGTCCCCGATTAGTGCGAAAACCCTAACGAAAGGATTTACCTATCATGTCTACGTTGAACGTTGAACCCGACTTCTCGCTGGAGGATGGCCCCCGGCGGATGCTCTTGTGCCCGCGGTTTTTGCTCACGAGGCTGACGCCGGAAGCTATCGCGCAACTCTGTGCGGTGGCCGTGTATGTTCAGGAGCGAAGCCCGAAACTTGGCGAGTGGCTTGCGTGCATCCTGGTGGAGGAGGCTGCCCGGCGGCGGCATGATGCCGATCCGATTTTGCGGCCTATCGGTCCTGCGGAGGTCTTCCTGGACGTCGAGGATTGGACAAATGAAGATTGTGCGCGTGCCCTCTTCGCGGCGACAACCTCCAGCTACAACCCCGAGTTGACGAACGTCGAGGCCGGGACGTTTATCGACCGCATGGTGCAGTTGTTAGTTGACCTGGCCTGCTACCGGCTGTGTGAATCGGCTTTTCTGCCCCCTGTGCCCGTTATCCCCCCCGTCCCTCTTGACAGCTTGAAGCCGCTTGTGTAGACTATAAGTGTGTCCTGTAATCCTTCTTTAAGGGGGGTTTATGTTAACTGCTCACGATTTGGCCCGCCGGCTTGCGGTTACGGTGACGACCATCCGCAGGTGGGCGGCAAGCGGCGTCCTGCCGCCCGGCGTCCGGCTCGGCCGGCGGGTTCTCAGGTGGGACGAAACCGTCATCAATCAGTGGCTCGCGAGCCGTGACCCGGCTACGGCCGAACAGAAAGGGGTCCCCGATCATGTTGTCTAACGTTACGAAAAACTTCCGAGAGAAAACCGTTCCGCCCCGTACGCCCGGCGCCCTGCGTTCGGCGTTGCGTGAAGCCGCCGCCGAGTGTAAGCGGTTGGCAAGTGCGATCGAAAAAGAAAACTCCCTGGACAAGCGCGAGGCCCTCGAAGGCGAGTTCAGGGCTGCCGAAGCTGACTTTAACCGCGCCGAGGCTGAATTCGACAGCGATCACAAAACCCGCCAGCGCGAGGCCGAAGCCGTGTTCGCCGACGATGCCAAGGTCGGCAAGCCGGCCACCGGCCGTCGATTCTTCCAGATGTTCCCCCACCTGGAGATTGATCGCGCGGGCTGGGAAAGCGGCGAAGAATTTCTGAGCTGCGTCAAAAACGGGCTCTATGATTCCCGTTTGATCCAGGCAACGATGGGTGAAGGGACTGGTGCCGGCGGCGGTTTCGCAGTGCCGAGCGAATTCGCCTCGACGTGGTTAGATGTCAGTTTAGAGTCGGAGGTGGTTCGCCCTCGCGCAAAGGTTTACCCGATGAAAACCGACGTTTTGCGCGTTCCTTCGTTCGACTGGTCTACTAACTCCGGTAGTGTTGCCGGCGGTCTCATTGTGCGATGGGTGACCGAAGGTTCTGCAATTTCGGAGACGGAGCCCACGCTCAGACAAGTCAAGCTGCTGGCGAAAAAGGCCGCGTTGCTAACTTCGGTTTCGTCCGAGGCCGTGGCCGATGGCATCAACTTGGAAACGCAACTGGGCGCGGCGATGGTGGCCGCGCTTGGATTCGCAATGGATAGCGCATTTTTGACTGGCGATGGCCTCGGGAAGCCCGTAGGGGCATTGAAAAGCGCGTCGTTGATCACGGTCCCGAAAGAGTCGGGTCAGGCAGCCGATTCCGTGACGTACTCGAATCTCGTGACGGCTTTTTCTCGGCTACATCCGTCTTGCGTTCCTGGCTCGATTTGGGTTTGTCACCCTTCGACAATCCCACAGTTAACGCAACTGAGCGTTACCATCGGAACCTCGGGTCAGCATATTCCCGTTCTCCAAAACGCGGCGGACGGAAGCTGGCAAATCCTCACCCGGCCCGTGGTTTTCTCCGAGAAATTGCCCGTTTTGGGCGATGCCGGCGACATCCTCCTCGCCGATTTTTCGCGCTATCTCGTCGGGATCCGCAGCGAAATTGCGCTTGAGTCAAGCCGGCATGTGCATTTCACGAAGGACGCCACTTGCTTACGCGGCATTTTGCGGGTTGACGGGATGGCCGAATGGGCGACCGCGATCACTCCGGTTTCCGGTTCCTCGCTGAGCTGGGCAGTTTGCATTGCCGCGAGATAACGGGGCAGGGTCGCAGGTCTGCACCCAAAGGGGCGGGCCCTGCGACGCCCACCGATTCGCCCCCGTGTCTGCGACGCCCTATGCAACGGCGGGTAGCCGCGGGCCGGGGGTGATTTTATGTCACTTAAAAGGAGTTCGTATGGCCGTTATTTCCTTTGACGAAATCCACACTGGGCGCGACGCGGAGGACGAGGTTGACCGCAGGCGGGGCGTTCGTCGGTATACCCGCGTCTTCCGGGTTGTCACCAGCACTCCCTATGACGAAGGTTCCGTTGTCCTCGCCTATGGGCCGGGGATCGGGTCGGTTTACGGCCCGACCGATATGTTCGCTTTCTGCCGGCGTCGGAAGGCGACCAACGAGAGCTTCAGCAAGCGAATCTGGATTGCGACTTACCTCTACTCGACGGAGTTCGAGCCGCAGGAGGACCCCCTCCAGGACCCGGCGGAAATCAGTTGGGACACAGAAAGCTGGCAGAAGGCCATCGTGTGCGACATCAACGCGAAGGCCATCACGAACTCGGCAGGGGCTCCTCTTGGCGATCCGGTTCCGACGATAGATGCTTCCCGCCTGACCGTCACGGTTCGCAAAAATGTCGCCACCCCGCCGGCGTGGATACTTGATTGGAGCGATTGCATCAACTCAGCGGCGTTCACGATCGACGGTCTGACGGTGCCCGCGGAGTGCGCGAAGATTCATCGCGTCAGCATCAGCGGCGTGCAGACCCGCAACGACATCATGTACCGCGTCTTGACGCTGGCCATTGCGATCCGTCCGAGCAACATAGTCTTGGTTGACGAAGAAGCCTGGATGCTGAGCCTTGTGGACGCCGGGTGGGAGCAGATCGCCGCCGCCGCCCCGACCGAACGAATCCCGATGTACCGGAAAGATGGAACGGCGCTGGTGAAGGAGCATCCGCTTGATGGACTGGGGTTCCAGTTGGACGATCCATCGCCCGACAATTACGTGGCCCGCCACTTCGACGTGTACGAGAAAAAGAACTTCGGCGCCTTGCAAGTCTACTTCGTGTGAGGTGCAATCGTGGCGAGCGGCAAGGCGCAGAGGAAACGACCATGATCGCCCCGGCCCGGGCGTATCAAACATCGACCCGCCCCTCGCGGACGATTCCTGGGGCACGTGGGGAGTTCACCGGAGGGTGGGAGCGGGGCTCTTGGCAGCCATCCCCGGCAGAAGCGGGTCGGCTGATAAGCTGGGTAAGGTGAGGGCAAACGGATTTTCGGCGGAAGGGGTTGACGGGCACATGGGCTTGTGGCAGAATCCGGGCGTGACCACTACCTTGCGAACACCTCCATTTGCTTTCACGCACAGCCCTGCGCCTGGGCACTTCTCGTTTGCGAGGGGTGGTCACCCCGGGCGCGGGGCCTTCTCTTTGGAGGTAACGCTATGTTCAAGTCCAAGAGACGCTGCGCCGTCTACATCGCCGCAGTTCCGGAGGCCTGGCGGCCGTCCAGCGCGTGAACGTTCGCCCCCGAGATTCTTTGGGCGCACGCCTTGGTCCGCAACGTGCCGAGTGAGCAGGCCAAGGCGTGCGCCCGGTCGTTCAATTTGGGGCAGCTCCAACTCGGCATGGCCGATCACCAGTGGGCGATCGTGGTCCCGTGTCTCCGGCCCAGCCACTATCGGGCCGCGGCCACGGTTCTGCCCCAGCCGGCGGTTCTCACAGGCGGGGCGTAGGCCCTCGTGGCTGTGGCGTCCCAGGGGCCGTTCGCGTCGGACGTGATCTACTGGCCGCGATCACGCGGCCCGGGCGGCCCATCTTCTCTCTGGCCGGAAACCTACTCCGCATAGCACCGGCATAGGACGGGACGCCTACCCCGCCTATGGGCCAAACGCCATTGCGTGACGTAACGCCTTGCTATGTCTTGCGTTACGGTTTCTATCCGAGGCGGCCCGTTTCGCCTGCCTTGTCAAGCCGAGTCTCTGCGCCGCACTCTGGGTGGAAAGGCCGCAGATTCCGCCGCGCAACACGTTGCCAGGCCAGGAGTTGATGGCCCAAGTCGCCCCAGATTCACAATAGGCCAAATTGCCGCCCAAATGGGGTTCTTGGCTTTCGCCGCAAGTCGTTGCCGGGTCAGCACTTCACGGCGGTTTCCCGGGAGATCGTTGACCATGCCTCCAGGGGCTGGTACGCCATGCCCCATAAGATAGCCACTTAAGTCCTTATGCGGCAAAGGATTACG
>CAYGZA010000252.1:0-9993 GCA_964354135.1 uncultured Planctomycetaceae bacterium | reverse complement strand
GAGCCGCACTTGTGGTCGCCAACGTTGGGTTCTTGCCCGGCTCGGCAGGAGCCTCGCCCTCCCGGAATCGTGAAACCCCATCTAGTATCGCGGTACGCAGCCGCACTCGCCAGGGGGCATTGCCCGGGAACCACTCGACCGGGGGTAGTCCAGCGGCAAAGCATCGGGTATCTTGCCGGCATGAGCCAGAACCATGCTCTTCCCCGCAGCCCGGAGCTGATGTCCCCGGGCGACACGGCGCTCTTGGTCGTGGATGTACAAGAGCGGTTGGTCCCCGCGATTGCGGGCCACCGCCGCGTCGTTTGGAACATCCGGCGGCTGATCGACGGCGCCAAGCTCCTCGGCTTGCCGGTCGTCGCCACGGAGCAGCATCCCAACGGGCTAGGTCCCACGGTTTCGGAGTTGGCCGGCCGCTTGGGCCCGATCCCAGCGAAGCTGACCTTCAGTTGCGGCGGGTGCCCGGAGATCTTCGAGGAACTGGAGAACAAGGGCATCCATAAGCTCTTGGTGTGCGGAGTCGAAGCCCACGTCTGCGTGCAGCAGACGGTGCTCGACCTGCTGGGCCACGGGTGGCGGGTCTTCGTGGCTGCGGACGCGGTCGGATCGCGGTTTGAGATGGATTATCGCACGGCCCTGGGGCGGATGGATTCCGCCGGCGCGACGCTCACAACGACCGAGGCCGCCCTGTTCGAGTGGTGCCGGACGGCCGGTGCGCCCGAGTTCAAGGAGATCAGCCGTTTGGTGAAGGAAGAGGGGCCGGGTGGCGAATGATGAAGGATGAAGGATGAAGGATGAATCGGTGGATTGTCCTCTTCCATGAGGTACGACGCTATTGCTTCGCCGGAGGGGCGACGGGGATTTCGGTAGAGGCTGATCCGATTCGGCCGTCTTCGGCGTGGGCATCGACCAGGACTTTGAGCGTGCCGGCTGCCTGGGGCAGGGTGAATCGGGCTGCCGCACGCCCTTCTCTGTCCGTCGCAAGCTGCGGGTTCCAGTAAAGCGTCTCGGCGCGCTCGCTCTCGTGACTGTCCCGGACCGCTTCGGGCCAGCGCGGGTACTCGCGCACCACGATTTTGGCCCCGTCGTCGGGCTGGGCTGCGGCCGCCTCCCCGGAATGCGGAACGAACGGCACCGAGCCTTCCGCTCCGGATTTCAGCCGCTCCGGATTCAGGAGCACCGCCCCGCTTACCAGGCAAGTGACCGCCACGAGCATCGACGGGATCCAGAGCCGGATCCCGCAAGGGATGTTCATCACGCTGAGCATCGCGACCCAAAGGATGACTCCGCCGCCGCCGAAGAAGCTGAGGGTCGTCAGCGTGTTGAGTCCCCTGGTCCGGTTGGCCCGGTAGGTGGCGAGACTGTCGCGGAACCGGGCCTGCAGCTCGCTGAGATTGTCGCAGACGGCAGGAGGGGCGGGCGGCTCATCGAGAATGGCCGAGGCGGGCGGCGATTGTCCTTGCGGGCCCTCGTTGCGAAGCGACTGGCGCGGCTTCTCCGCAAGACGGCGCCATCCGTAGGTACCTAGAAGAAGGTCCACTGCCGCCGGGGCCTTGGGATCCTCGGGCAAGTCAAAATCCGCCGCTTCCCAGTCGCGAGGGTTCCCGAGGTCCCAAGAAGAAGGAGAAGACGGCGCGACCGCAATAGCCAGCACAGCGGCGGTCGGTTTCCCCGACTCGTCGGTGACGCGGAAGGTCAGTTCCACCGGCTGGCCGGCGGAGTAACGCCGGCCGGTGGGGAATGTCTCGATCCTCAGCCGGTGCCGCGGTCGGCGGTATACCAGCCGCTCGGCCACGGGCTTCGGGGGGCTGGCGCGGCAGTCGAAAAGGGTGAGGCGGACGACGCCGCCCACTTCGTCGTCCAGAGAGATCGCTCCGGGGTTGGACTTCCCCGCGGTCACCAGCGCGTGCTGGCCCACCAGGGCCCCGCGGCAGGCCGCGGCAGCCACCAGCGGTATCCCGTTCTCCGCCGCACGAACGTTGAATTCCAGGGGTTTGCCGGCCTCAAAGACGCCCAGCCCCGTGGTCAGCACCACGGGGTGGGAAGCAACGTCGGGCAACCGGGGCTCCAACTTGGTTCCTGCCGGGCTTTCGATCTTCAGGCGATACGTTTCGCCGAGCACCGGCTCGAGAGAGAACGTCCCCAAGCCTTCGGAGGTGGACTCGAAAGGCGCCACGCTGCGATCCCGGCTGTCGACGATTCTTCCCCTCAGTCGCACCGGCCGGCCGTGGGAATCGAAAGCCGAGTAATAGACCCGGTGCTCCAGGCCGGCCGTCAGCTCGCCCCCTTCCGGGCAGAACATCACGTGGAGCGTTCCCTGAGAAGCAGAGATGGTCTTCCCGGGAGGCGGGGGCGTTCCGCCGTCCGCGGCAGCGGACTTCGGCCGCACCGCGCCGGGGTCCTTGCCCGGGCTCAGCCAGAATGCCTGCCGCGCTGTGGGGAACGAACCGTCGCGGCTCTTGGCCACCAAGGAATACTGCCCCAGAGGGAACCGCGTTTCCTGGGCGATTCTGAACTCGCCGCACGCAACCCCCGTGGCGGTGCTCTTCTCCTGGGCCAGACCGGGCACCGCCTTGCCTCGAGGATCGAGAACCTCAAAGCGGACGGACAACGGGCGATCGGCCGTCCAGCGGAGACGGGAAACGACGAGCAAACGGTATCGGACGGTCTCTCCGACCCGGTAGCCGGACCTGTCGAGCGAAAGGCGGGGCAACGCGCGGGGCGATGCCACCTCCAGGCGAACTTCCACGCGCTCCGACCTGCCCCGGTGAGTTCCCACTACATCGAGGGTCAACCATGAGGGAACCTCGACGTTGGACGGGACCTCCACGGCCAAGTGGCCCCCCTCGTCCGTGCGCTCCTTGTGCGTATAGAGCAGGCCACCGTCCGGTGAGTAGAGGGCAAACTCAATGGGGACCTGCAGGGCGGCCCCCGTGATCGAGCTGGTATCGACCGTGAACCGGTTCGGCACCCCCGTCTGGAATCGGGCAGGTCCGGTGACCAGAAGCCGGAGATGCTCGGCCGCGATGTCGGCCAACTGGCCGCGATGGTAAAGGTAGCCGCCGATCGAGATGATCAACAGGACCCCGGCGGAGAGGCCGACGGTCCAGTTGGCGAACCGTGTTCCCGGAAAGCGGGCGGAGCCGTTGGTCCGCGACGCTCCTTTAGCGCGTGCCGGCTCGCCCGGTGCCCTAGGGACGGAGGATTCCGCCCCCGCCTTGGCAGGCCACCGGGCTTCGGGATCACTCGCCATCTGGGACGCTCCGTGCGTTTGGGCCGGTCAACGGTCTCGGTGCTCAGCACTTGGGCGTGAGCCGACCCTGTAAACCGAACCCATTCCCTCAAGATTGCCCAAGATACCAGGCTGACCGGATACCTCCTCGTAAAGTCGCCCATATCGGCCGGGGCCAGGCCAATCGGTTCAACCCCGATAATCCTCTTTTCCGACAAAACCGATATCGGCACACCCTGGACCAACGGCGTGACGGGACCGGGTGTCGCCACCGGACATGCGAGGGGGGCTCGTTGAATGAGATTCTACCTGTTCGCGGTCGTATTGCTACTAGTGCTCCCGGCCGGCCGAGAGGAAAACCAGGCTTGGGCGGACCCACCGCCGGGGGCGCCGTCCGCGGCCTCCCCTGCGGCGCCTCTGCCCGGGTTGACCCTCGCCGAGTTAGAGGCCATCGCCCTGGAAGAGAATCCCACGCTCCGGCAGGCGGCGGCACGCGTCGAGGCCGCGCGCGGCAAGCGGCTTCAAGCCGGATTATATCCTAATCCCGTGATCGGCTATCAGGGGGAGGAGGTCGGTCAGTCCGGGAAGGCGGGGCAACAAGGTGGGTTTATCGGCCAGGAGCTCGTCACGGCTGGAAAGCTGGGTTTGGACCGTGCGGTCGCCGCCCACGAGGTCCGACAATCCGAGGAGGACTTCCAGGCGCAGCAGCACCGCGTGCTCAACGACGTCCGCACCGGCTACTGGGAGGTCCTTGCGGCCCAGCGTGCCGTCGAGTTGACCGAGCGGTTGGTCAAGATCAGCGAAGAGGGCCTGAAGGCTGCCGAACAACTGTTGGCGGCCCAGGAAGTCA
The DNA here is from genome assembly GCA_964354135.1 of uncultured Planctomycetaceae bacterium. Taxonomy (GTDB): domain Bacteria; phylum Planctomycetota; class Planctomycetia; order Pirellulales; family Thermoguttaceae; genus CAYGZA01. The sequence continues at coordinate 5,914 of CAYGZA010000252.1, read as the reverse complement.
GCCGCGTCGACGTGCTGGAGGCCCACGTGGAAGCCGATACAACCCGGCTGAAGCTTCAAAACGCCCGCAATCGCCGCCAGTCGGCGTGGCGGCGACTGACGGCCGTGCTCGGACGGCCGAACATGCCGTCCGAGAAACTGACCGGCGATCTGGAGGAGAAAGCGGCCGACCTGTCGTGGGAGGGGGCTTTGGAGCGGCTTCTTGCCGAGAGCCCCGAGCTGGCGGCGGCGCAGGCCGGCGTCGGGCGGGCCCGCTATGCGGTCGCCCGGCAATGCGCCCAAAGGGTGCCGAACGTCGCGCTGGAAGCAGGCGTTCTCCATGACAACGCGTCGGGGTACGACCTGGCTAGGGTGCAGATCGCCCTGCCGTTGCCGCTACTGAACCGGAACCAGGGGAACATCGCCAGGGCCCAGGCGGAACTCGTCGCCGCCGAGAACGAGGTCCGCCGCGTGGAGCTGGAGCTTCAGGAGCGGCTTGCGGCGGCGTTCCAGCGCTACGCGGAGGCCCAACAGCAGGTCGAAGCCTACCGGGCCAGCATTCTGCCGAACGCGGAAACCTCGTTGGATCTGCTCCGCGGCGCGTACAAGCAACGCGAGATCGGCTACATCGCGATTCTGACCTCCCAGCGGACCTACTTCAACGCCCAGCTTTCCTTTCTTGAGGCCCTGCGGCAACTGCGGACCAGCCGCGTGGCGATCGACGGATTCCTGCTTGGCGGCGGACTCCAAGGTCAACCGAAGCCGCTCGGCATTGCGGCGGAATGACGAGCCGCTATTGTGGCCCCGGAGAGCCTTCGGAGACGTGCCGTGAGGAGAAAGAAAAGGGGAAATGGGGAAAGGGAGGACTTTGGCAAGGATGTGCGGTCTTGGTGAGGACTCGCAGGGGCGCTTCTGCTGGATTTCGGGCGTGGAAACGAGTCCCAAGGCTCACCCGGCCGGCGGCTGGACGCCGAAATCGCGGATGGTAAACAGACTGGAGAATGGATAGCCGCGCTCGGCAAACGCCCCGGCGCCGCCTTCCAGGCGATCGATGATGCCGACGATCCGGACCACCTTCAGCCCGAAACCCTCGGCCCGCTCGACGGCCGCCAGCGACGATCCGCCCGTCGTCACCACGTCTTCGACGATCGCCACCTCGTCCCCGGGCTGCACGGGCCCCTCGACGTACTGATTGGTCCCGTGGCCCTTGGGCTCCTTGCGGATCATGAAGCCGCGCAGGGGCGTTCCCCGCACCGCCGACATCGTGACCACGGCGGCAGTGATCGGGTCCGCGCCGATCGCCATCCCGCCGACCGCGTCAGGAAAGCGAGCCTCCTTGTTCAGCAGGTCCAGGATCCCCTCGGCAACCAACCGGGCGCCGTTGGGTTCCAGCGTGACCTGTTTCCCGTCGAGGTAATAGGTGGCCTTCTTCCCCGACGTGAGGGTGAAGTTGCCGAACTTGAGGGCCCTTTGCCGGATCAGGGCCGCGAGTGCGTCGCGATCGTACATGGGCGGGATCCTTGCAGCCGGAGCGGAGATAAGTCCGCCCCACCTATACCACGCGACGGGCATCTGCGGAAGGGGACCGGGGAAGAGAAGCCGCCGGCGGGCTTTTGCCTTGCTCCGCCGCCTCTCCCCTGGTAATCTGAAATGCACGGCCCGCCTTGCTATTGACCCTCAGGGAAGTAACGTTGTGTCGAGGAATCCGAGCCGGGCCGTGTCGGCCCGGTGGTTGTGCCGGGGCGACACGCCCCGGCTCTGAAATGAGGTGGCGGCATTACTTTTCTGAGGCTCAATAGACAGCCTCGCCCTCCCGAGATCGCCAGACCCCATTTAGTGCTTTTCCTTCTTCCTCGCCCTCCCGAAGGAGCGATTGAGTTCCCATGACGGTGCATCCCGCGAGCACGAACGATCTTGCCGGCCGCCGCGAGGCGTGGGCGCGGGCGGCGGTTTGGACCGCCGCGCTCGCCGGGGTCTTCGTTCTCGCGGTGGTGGCGCTCATGGCCTGGGACTACGCCCAGCGCCTGGCCAAGGACCCGCTGAACACCGAGGAATTCAAAGAGCTGAAGGCCCAACTGGTCGCCGGCCCGGAAGATGAAGATCTCAAAGCGCGGATTCGGGAGATGGATCTCCAACTGCGGCGGGCCTACTTCCGCCAGCGGCGTCTCGCGGCGGCGGGCGGCTGGCTGCTGTTGGGCGGGATGGCGGTCTTCCTGATCGCCGTGCGCACGGCTGCCACGCTGCGGCGGAGGCTTCCCATGCCCGAGGTGTCGCCGACCGTCCGAGACACCGAAACGCCCATGACCCGGCACGCCCGCTGGGCCGTGGCGACCCTGGCGGTGCTGCTGGTCGCCGCGGCGGTCGCGCTGAGCACGAGCGTCCACAGCGCGCTGACGGAATCGCCGTTGCCGCCCCCCGGGGGCGCCGAGGGCGATTGGCCCACCCGGGAGGAAATCGCCAAGAACTGGCCCTGTTTCCGCGGGCCCGGAGGACTGGGCATCTCGGCGTACGACAACGTTCCCACCACCTGGGACGCCGCGAAAGGCGAGGGGATCGTCTGGAAAACCGCCGTGCCCCTGGAGGGAAACAGCTCGCCGGTGGTTTGGAACGATCGCATCTTCCTGACCGGGGCCACGGAGCAGGCCCGGCAGGTCTACTGCTTCGACACGGCCACCGGGAGCCTCCTCTGGCAACAGGAGATGCCGGCCACGGCCGCCGGCAAGGCCAAGCCGCCCGAGATCAACGCCGACACCGGGTTCGCCTCTCCCACGCCGGCGACCGACGGCCGCCGCGTGTACGCCTGGTTCGGCATCGGGGACCTGGCCGCCTTCGATTTCGCCGGAAAGCTGGTCTGGAGCAAGAGTCTTGGGATCCCGCAAAACTCCTATGGGCACGCCACGTCGCTGGCGATGTGGCGCAACCTGCTCATTGTCCAACTCGATCACGGGACGGCGAAGGAGGGCAAATCGAGACTCATGGCCCTCGACGCGCAGACCGGCGATCCCGTTTGGGAGAAGCCTCGCCAGGTCCCCAGCTCCTGGTGTACGCCGATCGTCATCGAATCGGGCGGCCAGGAGCAAATCATCACCGGCGCCAATCCCTGGGTCATCGCCTATCGCCCGGCCGACGGCGAGGAGATCTGGCGGGCCAAGTGTCTCCGCGGCGACGTGGCGCCCTCGCCGGTCTTCGCAGGCGGGATAGTTTACACGGCCTTCGAACCACAAGCCTCGGCCATCCGCCCGGACGGCCAAGGGGACGTGACCGGGACCCACGTCCTCTGGTCGGCCGAGGACGACCTGCCCGATACGTGCAGCCCGCTGGCCACGCCGGAGTACCTCCTGCTCTTGACCTCGTCGGGGACGCTGACCTGCTACGATGCCAAGGGAGGCAAGAAGCTCTGGTTCCAGGACTTCGAGGCCACTTTCAAGGCCTCGCCGAGCCTGGTGGGAAAGTACGTCTATCTGGTGAGCGACGAAGGGAAGGTGTTTGTCCTGGAGCCGGGCCCGACCGGCTGCAAGAAAGTGTCCGAAGCCAATCTCGGCGAGCCCTGCGCGGCCAGCCCTGCGTTTCAGGACGGCCGGATCTACCTGCGTGGAAAAACGAGTCTGTTTTGCATCGGTAAGAAGTAGCGGGAGAAAGCATGGCACAGCCGCCGTCGGGTTGCACGCATACCACCCATTTGAGTGACCTTCCCATTTACAACAATCCTTCCTGCCAAAATTCCCTCCCCGGCGATACAATTCCAGGATGAGCGATCTCGACCTGAGTTTCGTCGATCAGTCGGTCGAGCGTCTGGGCCGCGGCGCCGAGGTGGTGATCCCCATTTTGCAGGCGATCCAGGAGCACTACCGCTATCTGCCCCAAGAGGCCCTTGAGCGGGTCTGCCGGCTGACGGACATCACCCCGGCCAGCATCGCGGGGGTCTCGACCTTCTACACGCAGTTCCGGCACCGCCCCGTGGGCCGGCACCTGGTCAGGGTTTGCCACGGCACGGCGTGCCACGTCAAGGGCTCGCAGTTGGTCCAGGAGGCCCTGGAGCGGCGCCTGGAGCTGACCGACGGCCAGGACACCGACGCCCAAGGGCTTTTCACCGTCCAGAAAATCGCCTGCCTCGGCTGCTGCACCTTGGCCCCCGTGCTCCAGATCGACCAGGTGACCTACGGCCGCATGACGCCCCAGATCGTCCCCGAGGTGCTGACCGACTTCCTGAGCCAGAAGCGGAACGGACAGCCGGCGGCCCGGCGCCCGCTTGCCGCGGCCCGCGGGCCGGTGGGCGAGATCCGCATCGGGCTGGGCTCCTGCTGCGTGGCCCAGGGGAGCGGCAAGGTCCATCAGGCGATCGGGCAGCTCTTGGCCGAAACCGGCGCCGCGGCGACGGTCAAGCGGGTCGGCTGCGTGGGGATGTGCCACCAGACGCCGCTGGTGGAAATCGTCCCGCCGTCCGGGCCGCACAAGCTGTTCGCCAGGGTTCGCCCGGACGCCGTCCGCTCGATCGTCCTGGGACACTTCCAGCCGCGGGGGATCGTGCGGCGGATGGGGCAGGCGGCTGCGTCGCTCTTGGACAAGCTCCTCACCGACGAGCCCGGCGACCAACTCACCCGCCACGCGATCGACGTCCGCGATCCGCCGGTTTGCGCCTTCCTGGGGCCGCAGCGCCGGCTGGCCACCGAGTATTGCGGGCAGATCGACCCGACCGACCTGGAGGAGTACCTCCGCCACGACGGCTTCGCGGCCTTGAAGCGCTGCGTGAGCGATCTCTCGCCGGAGCGGCTCGTCGAGGAGATCCGGGCCAGCGGGCTGCGGGGCCGCGGCGGGGCCGGCTTCCCCAGCGGGACCAAGTGGGCCAAGGTCCAAGCCGCCGAGGGCCCCGACAAGTACGTCATCTGCAACGGCGACGAGGGCGATCCCGGCGCCTTCATGGACCGTATGCTCTTGGAGTCTTTCCCCTATCGGATCATCGAAGGGATTGCGATTGCCGCCCGGGCCGTCGGGGCCCGTCAAGGCTTCTTCTACATCCGCGCCGAGTACCCGCTGGCCGTCGAGCGGATCGAGGAGGCCCTGAAGCGCTCGACCGATCGCGGGCTCCTGGGCGACTCGGTGATGGGGAGCGGCTTCCGGCTGCACCTGGCGGTCAAGGAGGGAGCGGGGGCGTTCGTCTGCGGCGAAGAGACGGCCCTGCTGGCCTCGCTCGAGGGCCGCCGCGGGATGCCGCGGCTCCGGCCGCCCTACCCGGCCGAGCGCGGCCTGTGGAACAAGCCGACGCTCGTGAACAACGTCGAGACGCTCGCCCTCGTCCCCTGGATCTTCCGCCACGGGGCGGCGGCCTTCGCCGCGATGGGCACCCAAGAGAGCAAGGGGACTAAGGTTTTTGCCCTAGCCGGCAAGGTCCGCCGCGGCGGGCTGATCGAGGTCCCCATGGGGATCACCATCCGGCAGATCGTCGACGAGATCGGCGGCGGCGTGGCCGAGGGCCGCACCTTCAAGGCCGTCCAGGTCGGCGGCCCTTCCGGCGGGTGCGTCCCGGCCGAGCTGGCCGACACCTCCGTGGACTACGAAGCCCTCGCCCGGGCCGGCGCGATCATGGGCTCCGGAGGCATGGTCGTCCTGGACGACTCCGACTGCATGGTCGACATCGCCCGATATTTCCTCCGCTTCACCCAGGACCAGTCGTGCGGCAAGTGTACCTTCTGCCGCATCGGCACGCGGCGCATGCTCGACATCCTCGACCGCATCGCCGCCGGCAAGGGCCGGCCCGAGGACCTCGACGAGCTGGAGCAACTGGCCCGGACGATCAGCGCGTCCAGCCTGTGCGGCCTGGGCAAGACGGCCCCCAATCCGGTCCTTTCGACCCTGCGCTACTTCCGCGAGGAATACGAGGCCCACCTGGCCGGCCGCTGTCCGGCCGCGAGGTGCAAGGAGCTGATCCGCTACCGCGT
>CAYGZA010000251.1:0-10240 GCA_964354135.1 uncultured Planctomycetaceae bacterium | reverse complement strand
GTGTTCAACTTCCGCCAGCGGTTCCTGTGGTGGCTCGACCCGCTCTACGACGCCAAATCGGGCAAGATCGACCTCCAGCGGGCGGTGGACGAAGCCCGGCGGGAGTTCGGCGGTATCGACTACCTGCACCTGTTCGACTGGGGCAATTGCGGGTCCTACGGACGGATCTACGGCCGCACCGGCGATTACTCTCCCTACGACTATCTCCAAGGCGGGCGCGACGCACTCCGCAAGGCGATTGCCGGCGTCCAGGCCCAAGATATCCGGGTCGGGCTCTACATCGAGGCGTACTTGCTGGAGGAGCGCGGCAAGCTCGGCCAAGGGCCAGGCAAGCTTTGGCAGATGATCGGCCAGGACGGCAAGAGACGCTACTGGCCCGAGAGCACGGAAATGTACGTCTGCTCCTACGTGCCGGCGTGGCGCGAAGTGCTGGCTTCGACCTACGCCGCGAAGGTCCGCGAGCTGGACGTGGACGGGATGTACCTGGACGAGTACGGCTTTGCCGGCACCTGGGTCGATTGCTGGTCCAAGGACCACGGCCACCCGGTGCCCGGCTACGCCGTGACCGGCGAGCGGGACGGCACCGCGATGGTCCGCCGCCGTATCGAGGAGGCCAAGAAGAACGTCGCCCTCTATACCGAGGAAACCCCCGTGGACGTGACCACGCAATTCCAGGACGGGAGCTTCACCTACGCGATGTCCTCCGCGGCCTCCACCGAGACCCTCGTGCCGCTGAACCTCACGCGCTTTGCCCTGCCGAGCTTCAAGACCATCGAGATCCTCTACTGCGACAAGCCGACGGGGAGCTGGGCCACGGGCGTGAGGTGGGTCTTCTTTGGCGGCGAGGCGATTTGGCTCGAAGGCCCGGCCGGCGAGTGGTTCGAGCCGGAAACCCGGGCGGCGATCCGCCGGTGCCATGCCATCCTCCGCAAACACCGCGACGCCTTCACGACGCTTGAGCCCGTGCCGCTGGTGCCGACCGAAGCAGGCGGCGTCTTCGCCAACGCGTTCCCGATCCCCGGCAAGACGGTCTACACGCTCTACAATGCCCGGAATCACACGGTCCGCGGCGAGCTACTGCGCGTTCCACAGCCGAAGGGCGCCGCCTGGTACGACGAGTGGCACGGACGTCCGGCCACCGTGCGCGTGGACGGCGCCGATGCCGTGATCCGCGTGGAGATCGGCCCGCGCGACGTGGGCTGCGTTGTGGCGGAGTCCCGTTAGACCCGCGGCTACGGGCGCGTGTGTTGTGGGGCACGGAGGTTTCACGCAAAGGCGCGAAGGGGCAAAGGAAGGACGAAGATGCGGGCTTTGTTGGCCGTGTTGCTTGTCGTAGGGATCGCCGCACGACGATCTGCCTCCGCTTTACGCCCCGGGGCGGGGAGTTGTTTTCGTACTGGCTCGGTTGGGCCAATGGGGTTTCTCTGATCCGACGAATCACGGGAGGACGCTTGCCATGTCACGACGCGTATTGGTTCTCTCGGCGTCGGTGGGGGCGGGGCATCTTCGGGCCGCCGAAGCGGTCGAGCAGGCCCTGCGCGAGCTCGATCCGGCCGCCACGGTCCAAAACCTCGACGTCCTGGACTTCACCAACCGCACGTTCCGCAGGCTCTACGGCCGCTCGTACCTGGACCTGGTCAACAAGGCCCCGCACATCCTCGGCTACTTCTACGACGTGCTGGACCGGCCCCCTTCGCCGCAGCACAAGAGCGACCGGCTGCGCCTGCTGGTCGAGAAGCTGAACCTGCGGAAGTTCATCAAGTTCCTCCGCAGCGGCACCTGGGACGTGATCGTCAACACGCACTTCCTTCCCGCCGAGATCATCGCGTCGCGCCGCACCAAGGGCGAGCTCCAGACGCCGCACTTGACCGTGACCACCGATTTCGAGACGCACCGCCTGTGGGTCAACCAGCCGTGCGAGCATTACTTCACGGCCACCGACGAAGGGGCCGCGAACCTCGCGCACTGGGGAGTGCCCCCCGCGGACATCAGCGTGACCGGGATTCCCGTCGTTCCCGCCTTCTCCGTCCAGAAGCCGCGGGAGGAGTGTCTCGCGCGGCTGGGCCTCAAGGGCGACCGGCCGATCGTGCTCCAACTGGCCGGCGGGTTCGGCGTCGGGCCCGTGGAGAGCCTGTATCGCAGCCTGTTGGCCGTCCAGAGCGCCTTGGAGATTGTGGTCGTTGCCGGCCGCAATCCGGAACTCAAGGAGCGGCTCCAGTGCGTGCCGGTGCCCGATCGGCACCGGGCCAACGTGCTCGGCTTCACCACGGCGATGGACGAGCTGATGGCGGTGGCCGACCTCGTGCTGTCGAAGCCGGGCGGGCTGACGACCTCCGAGGCCCTCGCCCGCGGCGCCGCCATGGCGATCGTCAACCCGATCCCCGGCCAGGAAAGCCGCAACAGCGATTTCCTCCTGGAGAACGGGGCGGCGGTCAAGATCAACAACGTTTCCAGCCTCTCCTTCAAGCTCACGCAGCTTCTGAAGGACCCGGCGCGTCTGGCCCGGCTGAAGGAGAACGCCCGACGGCTGGGCCGACCCAACGCGGCCTTCGACGTGGCTCGCGCTGCCCTGGAGTGGCCCGCGTTGCGGGAGCAGGGGACGCAGGCCCAAGAAACCTCGCCTGTTTGAGGGTTAGTCTGTGCTGCAAAGGGGGGATATCGTGAGCCGCAACACCTTCTCGGTGCGGTTACCAGTGCTTGGGGTCATGGTGGCGTTCTGCCTCGGAAGCGCTTTCCTCCTCGACGTCGTCTTCGGGCTTTCTATGGCCGAAAACGCGGCGATGTCGGCCGGCGTTTTTGCGTTCCTGTGGGCTGCGGCCCGCCGCGGGCTGTACCCCTTTCTCATCGCGGTGTTGGCGGGGGTGAGCGTTTTCGTCAGCCTCACGTGCAGCCTGGGAAGCCCCTACGAGGGAGACTCGCCGCTCCGGCTCGATATCGTCCTCGGCCCCTGGGCCATCTTCTTGGCCACGGCGATCCTGTCGGCTGCCGCGCTTTGGCACTACGAGCACCGACCGGGTCCGGGCCGGTTTCCGTGGGCGCTCCTCTGGGTCTTCGTGGTGGACTGGGTCCTCTTGAGCGTCAACGTCGCCTTCTTCAACGACTGGATCTTGGAGAATGCTCTCACGGTGCCCTTTGCGCTGTTGATCGTGCTCACGCACAAGTGGTTCCGGCTCTCGAACGTCTCCTACAGCCTGATCTTCGCCTACATGGTCCTGCACATCATCGGCACGCACTACACCTATTCGGAAGTGCCGCTGGGATACTGGCTCAAGGACCTCCTGAGCCTCTCCCGGAACCACTACGACCGGATCGTCCACTTCAGCTTCGGGCTCCTCATGGCCTATCCCATGCGCGAGATCGCCGTGCGGATCGGGAGCGTGCGGGGCTTCTGGGGTCTTTACGTGCCCGTGGAATTCGTGCTCGCCTTCAGCGCGATCTACGAGATCATCGAGTGGCTGATCGCAGTGATCTTCGGCGGCGACCTCGGCGTGGCTTACCTGGGCACGCAGGGCGACGAGTGGGACGGCATCAAGGACATGGCCAACGCCGGCCTCGGGGCCGTGATCGCAATGCTCTTCGTCTTCGCGGTTCTCATGGCACTCAGCCGCGGGGCGTTCTGGAGGGAGTTCCGCGAAAGCCTCCGCGTGAAGCAAACCGAGGCCCTCGGCGAGGAAGCGATCGAGCGGATGTGGCGCGGCCGGTGACTCGCGGACCCCTCCCTCCAGGGGGGCGCAAGTTTGGCGTTTGCGGCAAGGCTACCGTATAATAGACTAAACAGAGAAGAATCCCCCATTATTGGCGCACCGGCCGGGCGTCCGCCCGTCGATGGCGGCCCGCGGTTGCGGCGGAAGCCCGTCGGCTCTTCAGGGAACGTATCATCCATGGCAAGCGTGCTGGAGCCGCCGGTAGAAGCCTCGCCTGCCAAGGCAGTGCCCGTCGCGCCGGCCACGACTGCCCCGCCGCCCGGCGAAGGACTCTCCGCTCCCCACGAGACCCCGCTCGCCGCCCGGCTCAAGCGATGGCTCCACGAAGACGCCTACTGGTACGCCACCAGCGCGGTGGTCCACGCCATCGGGTTCGTCCTCCTTTCTCTCATTGTGACTTTTCTGCCGCAGGTATTGCCGTACGGCGACGGATCGCCGCAGGGGCAGGCCCCCTCGCTCGACGCCGCCGAGGTCGATTACGTCCCGGCGCCGGACCTGGAGCGGTTCGTCCTGGGCGAGACTTCCGAGGCCACTTCGGAGTTGAGCCCCGAAATCCTCACGCAGATGGAGCCCCCGGGGCAGAAGGCCCTCTACTACGATGACTCCCCCGATTTCGTCGAAGAGGGCGGCGGCATGCCCACCGACCTGGCCGGCCCCAAGCTGGGCGGACTCGGCGGATTCCCCGTGGCCGGGCTGGCGGGCTTCGGCGGCAAGGGCGGGGTCGGCGTGAGCGACGGACTCGGCATCCGACCCGGCACCGGCGGCGCCGGCGACGGCTTCGGCAGCCGAGGCAAGGGACGCCGCGAAGGGCTTGCCGGCTCCGGCGGCGGAACCAAGCCCGGCGACCGCGCCGTCGTGGGCGGACTCGTCTGGCTGGCCAAGCACCAGGGCCCCAACGGCAACTGGAGCCTCCAGCACAGCCGCTTCTGCCCCAACCGCTCGGGCGGCTGCGGCGAGCCCGGCGCCTTCCAGTCCGACGCCGCCGCCACCGCCTTGGCCCTCTTGTGCTTCCAGGGCGCCGGCCAAACCCACAAGAGCCGCGGCGGCTACCAAAAGACCGTCAACCGCGGACTCACCTGGCTCATCAAGCACCAGCTCCCCGACGGCGATCTTTCCGCGGGCGCCCGGCAGCCGATGTACTCCCACGGGCTGGCGGCGCTCGCCCTGTGCGAAGCCTACGGGATGACGCAGGACCCCTGGGTCGGCCAGGCGGCCGGCAAGGCCCTCCGCTATATCGAGCAGGCCCAGAACCAGACCACCGGCGGCTGGCGCTACCATCCCGGCCAGGAGGGCGATACCTCGGTCCTCGGCTGGCAGGTGATGGCCCTCAAAAGCGGGCAGATGGCCGGGCTGGGCGTCAATTCGCTCACCCTGGAGACCTCGCGCAAGTGGCTCGCCTCGGTGGCCGTGGGGCGCAATCACGGCCTGTTCTGTTACCAGCCGTACCATCGCGAGTCGCCGTCGATGACCGCCGTGGGGCTCTTGTGCCTTCAGTATCTCGGCGCCCGGAGCGACGATCCCGCGGTCGTCGAGGCCAAACACTACCTGTTGGCCAACCTGCCCGACAGCAGCCTCCAGCGCGACGTCTACTACTGGTACTACGCCACGATGGCCATGCACAACTTCCTCGACCGGGACTGGGACACCTGGAACCGGGCGATGCGGACGACGCTCGTCAAGACCCAGGCCCGGGAAGGCTGCGCCGTGGGAAGCTGGGACCCCAACCGCCCCACGCTCGACCGCTGGGGCGGCCAAGGCGGCCGGCTCTACACCACGTGCCTCTCCACCCTCTCGCTGGAGGTCTACTACCGCTACCTGCCGCTGTTCAAGCTGAACTCGCCCGCCGTGGTTCCGCAGGACCCGGCCAAGACGGGCCTCACCGCCGGGCCGAAGAAAAAAGCCCCCGACGCCCCGGCGCCCGCCAAGCCGTAACCTGCCGGGCCGACCGCTGCGTCGGCCGCCGCTGCTGGCCGGCAGCCCGCAACGAAACGCCAACTCGCCGAAATCCTTGTCGTGCGTCACCAGCCTTCACGCGATTGTCAGGTGGCTTTGCGCATCACTTGTAGCGTGGAGCGTCCGATCGTGTCAGGCTGGGGAAGGTCGTACTCCCGCGTCCTCGCGATTCCAGCGTCTTTCATCTCTCTAAAGAACCGCTGGAGTCGCACCAGTTCGTCGGGATCAGGCGTTCCTGCCGGGAAACTGGCTGCAGCCTTCTTCACTTCTTCAACAATTGCCATCAGCGCCTCCCGTCAAAAAAAGTCGCGACTGTGCATAAAGAGGGCGTAACCGCTGCGAGCGATGTAGTCGGTCAGGAGGTCATTATAGGAACGAACGAGCGCGCGCAGCGTCTTATCCGCGGAGTAGTCGTTGATCTCGAGCTTCAAGTCCCCTGCGAGTTTGCCGGGACCGATCATCCGCCTGTGGGAGAGCCAGAGCTTATTATCCCCCAACATGCGCGCGATCTGCTCGGCGCGCTCTTGCTTTTCTTCGTCCGTAACGGCCTGCCCCTTCTTCGCTGGATCAGTCCGGTGTGCTACCCAGTCGCGGAACTTGAACTCCACGAGCCACTTTTTGAGCAGAGTCACCGTGAGATCTCGCGCCTGCTCGTACCCGGAGAGCTGGGCCAAATCCTGGTTCTGGAGAATGAGGAACTCGGCGTTGGTCAACTGTCCGCTCGCGGCCTTGTTCAGGAGCGCCTCGACCTTGTCCAGGTAGCCGAGGGCTGGTACCCATTCCTTGCCGTTCCAGACCTGCGGGTCGATCGGGCCGAGCGAGGAGGAGTAGTCCATGTAGATGCGGTCACCCGACATGCAGAGAATGGTGCCCGCGGAAAAGGCGAAGTCCGGAACGACGAAGAAGACTTCGCGATAGTGATGCCGAATGATCTCCACCATCTTCTCCGCTGCCTCTGCGGTGCCACCCGGGGTATTCAGAAAGAAGATGAGCCTGTCGCGGCCAGTGGGCTTGGCGCTAGCCATGCGCTCGACGAAATCGCGAAGCACCCGTATTGCGGGGACGTCGATAGGACCGTAGAAAAATGCGGCATCCCCCTGGAAATGCGATTCCAGCTCCTTCAGGCGCTCGGTGACCGTGTTCTTTATCGTCTCGTCAAGGATCTGCATTCGTCACCCTTGTCTCACGTTGCCGGTCCAGATAACCCTTTGGGACAGTAAACCCTCCCCCCTGATGGGTCTTCCGGCGGTGCGACTATGCCGCCGACGAGGTCGCAGTGCAATCGGACGCCATTAATTGCATTCTAGATCCCCGCCGATGCTGCTGGAAGCTCAAAACAGGTGCGGCACGAAGCGGCTGAAGTTCCCCGTGATCAGGCTTTCGTCCTCCCGGATCCCGATCCCGCACGCCCAGCCGTTGACGATCCAACTGCCGGTGCAGGCATAGTACTTCCGGTCGAAGCACGGAAGCGGCCAGACCTCTTGGTAGATCGACGGGCCCTCGTAGGGGCCGTCGGTCGCCAGCAGGAGTTTCCCCTGCTTGAAGACCTGGAGGTTGGCCCCTTCGCGGCCGAAGATCGGCTTGCGGATGTAGTCGCCGTGCGCGAGCGGCTCGAACGAGGCCTCCAGGAGGTACGGGTTCTTCGGGTAAAGCTCCCAGAGGATCGGGAGGATCGCCTTGTTGCTGAGGATGGCCTTCCAGGGCGGCTCCAGCCAGCGGCAGCGGCACTCCAGGAGGTGCGGCCCGAACTCCTCCCGCTGCATCCATTCCCAGGGATAGAGCTTGAAGCAGTTCTCGATGGGATTCTCTTCCTTGTCGGTGAAGGCCCCGCGGCCGGCGTTCCAGCCGATGTCCTCCATGGGGATGTACGCGGTGTCGCAGCCTGCCTGGATGGCCACGTCCCGCAGGTAGTTGACGGTCATGTAGTCCTCGACGCAGCCGGAGAGCGAGGCAAAATACGTCCGCCCCGGCCGCTCCCGGCCCAGGGCCTGCCACACCTCCAGGAGCCGCTCGTGGATCGAGTTGAGTTGGTCGCCGCGGGGGAAGCAGTCCTTGAGCCAGTACCACTGGATCACCGCGGCCTCCAACAGCGCGGTGGGCGTGTCGGCGTTGTACTCCAGGAGCTTGGGGTCGCCCGTGCCGTCGTAGGCCAGGTCGAAGCGGCCGTAGACCGAGTGCTCGTCCTGCTCCCAGGAATCGCGGATGTACTGGTGGAACTCGGGCGGGATGAGGAACTTGTCCAGGAGATTGTTGGCCAGCACGTGCTCGACCGCCGCCTGGCACATCTGGTCCAAGGCGTAGGTGGCCTTCTCCAGCGTGTCGATCTGCCCAGGCGTAAACTCGTAGTAGGCCGATTCGTCCCAATAGGGGACGTCGTCGGCCGTGTGGTAGTACATCCCCTGGGACTCGACGATCTTCTGCCAGTCGGCTCGGGGCTGGGTCTGGTGGCGGCGCATTAGGAGCTGACCCCGTGGAACGACGAGCCGAACCCGCCGCGGGCGGAGCCTCCCACGCTCGGGTGACTGCTGACGCCGGAACCGCCGGGCGCCGACCGCCCGCCCCCGTAAAAGAAATGCGAGCCGCCGTGGTAGCCTGTGGTTCGACCGGTCCCCCCGGCGGCAACCCGGGCTTCCTCTTCCTTCTTCTCCTCCTCGGTAAGGTGTCTTTCGCACCCGTGCAGGATCAGGGACGAGGAGATGAGGACCAGGCTGATCTGTTTGGTAAGTCGGTTCACGGGCCCCTCCTTTCTGCCGCGATGCCGGGAGGGCGAGGCTCCTGCCGAGCCAGAGGGCTATCGACGAGTCCTTGCGAGAACGGGGCTCGGCCGGAGCCTTGCCGTCCCGGCATCAAGCAACCTCAATTAGCTGCTGACCACGCTCGCCGCCACGTGCGCAATCCCCAGGAGCAGCGCCGCGACGACGATCGCCACCGCCACGTTCTTCTCGCACAACTCCTTCTGCACGTCGATCCGCGGCGTAATCCGGTCGAAGAGCCAGTAGCCCAGTAGCAACAACACGATGCCGATCAGGCCAAAGACCACCGAGGCGATGACCCCGGCGCCAAAATTCTCCAACAATGGAAAACCTATCGCGACCAGCCACGTCATGGGCGTACCCTTTCTTGAGCCGAGCCAAGACATTTCCACCGGCAACGGCCAGCATTATACTCCCCCGGCGGCAAGGTGCATACCGGGGTCCTGTGCCCCAATCCCTTGCGGCGCCCGCTCCGAGCGCGTAACAATGGAGCCCGTGGCAGTCGGCGGCATCGACTTGTTTACGGAGAAACGGCTCATGGCGACTTACGATTGCGTCGTGATCGGCGGGGGGCACAACGGGCTGGTGGCCGCGGCCTATCTGGGCCGCGCGGGCAAGAAGGTCCTCGTGCTGGAGAAGCGCCCCATCCTCGGCGGCTGCACCTCGACCGAGGAAATCCTGCCGGGTTTCAAGGCCTCGGCCGTGGCCTACGTCATCAGCCTCTTTCTGCCGCAGATTATCCGCGAGTTGGAGCTGAGCAGGCACGGGCTTTCGATCCTCCGCCGCGACCCGTCGTCGTTTACGCCGCTTCCGGACGGCCGCTACCTGCTCCTGGGCCACGACGACGCCTCGAACCGCCGCGAGATATCGAAGTTCTCGGCCCGCGATGCGGCGGCCTACCCGCAGTACGACGCCCTCCTCACCCGGGTGGCGGCGGCGATCGAGCCGATCATGGTTTCGCCGCAGCCGGCGATGCCGCCGCGGCTGCGGGACGTGGGCAAGTGGTGGCTTTACTGGAAGACGATGAAGCGGCTGGGGAGCGATTTCCGCGCGGTTGCCGAGCTATTCACCGCGCCGGCCACGCGGATCTTGAACCGGTTCTTCGAGTCCGAGCCGCTGAAGGCCACGCTGGCCACGGACGCGATCATCGGGGCGATGGCCGCCCCGTCTACGCCGGGAAGCGCCTACGTGCTCCTGCACCACGTGATGGGTGAGGCGGGGGGAAAGCGCGGCGTTTGGGGCTATGTCCGCGGCGGGATGGGCGGCCTGGCCGATGCCCTGGAGAAGGCGTGCCTCGCCGCCGGCGTCGAGATCCGCCGGAGCGCGGAAGTCGCTTCCATCGCCGTCCGCGGCGGCGCGGCGGCCGGCGTGGTCCTGGCCGACGGCACGGAGATCGCCTCAAGCACGGTCGCCTCGAGCCTCGACGGCAACCAGACCTTCCTCAAGCTCCTCGGCGCCCGGCACTTGCCCGAGGACTTCTGCCGCCGCGTACGGAACCTCGACTACGCCTCGGCCAGCTTGAAGATCAACCTGGCCCTGGACGGCCTCCCCGATTTCAAGACCGGCACGGTGGATCGCGCGGTGGCGATGCGCGGCACGACCCACATGTCGCCCAGCATGGAGTACATCGAGCGGGCCTACGACGACGCCAAGTACGGCCGGCCCAGCCGCGATCCCGTCCTGGAGCTGACGATCCCCTCGCTGGTGGACGAAAGCCTGGCCCCCCCGGGCAAGCACGTGGCCTCGATCTTCGTCCAGTACGCCCCGTACGCCTTGGCCGAAGGCACCTGGGACGAGAAGCGCAACGAGTTTGCCGACCGGTGCATCGAT
>CAYGZA010000250.1:0-10259 GCA_964354135.1 uncultured Planctomycetaceae bacterium | reverse complement strand
CGGGTGCTCCGTTTTTCGCCCGCCCGCCGCTACGCTTTCTGTCCGCCCTTTACACTTCTTCGGTGTTCAAATCGATAAACGAAAGGAACAGGCGTTTGAGCTTCTGATAGGACTCCGCCCCTTCATAACGGTCTATGAATGTTGTAAACGCGGTTCCGTCCTGGCCGTATGACTTCTGGAACTGCTCAATTCGTGCATGGTTGGATGACCGCAGGAACCTAAGCCTGATCGAGGTGCTCTCTGTGTTGACGGCGTTGACTCGCCGTTGACGAACTTCGGCGATACAGTCTCTTGCGGTGCATACTGCCTCACAACAGGAGTGAAGATTTCGTGCTAGGTCGGATACCTCCCGCTGGATCTGCCTACATTGCTGCTCGACCTGGGGGAGATTCTTGGTTTCCTCAATGGTTTGGATCTGACGCGAGAGAATCTCGCGGTCGTCCGGCGGCAACGCCGCCACGGTGGGTTCGTAGGTCGTCTGCCTGAACTCCAGAAACGCCTTGGATATTGCCTTGCTCTCTTCCTCGATGGCAACACTAGCCGCACTGCAAACCTCGGTGAACGTGAGTAGAGTCGCGTTTGCCGTTTGGCGTATGCCCGCGATCTGCCCGCGGACCCGATTGACCGCCTCGCAAAGATCGGCTGGTTCCTGAACCGGTGACGCGACATTGTCTTCGAGAGGTTGAAGCTTGTTCCCAACCGTAGTGGAAACGTCCGTAGACGCTCTTGGAATCTCACCACCCAGTGCTGTTAGGCGTTGCTCCCATGTCACGTAGCTTTCATACTTGTTCTGCAGGTCCAACAGGGATGCATGCTCCAGCCTTTTCAACGTGGCTCGCTTCTTCTTCAAGAGCCACCACTCCTTGAGGGCTTCGTCGAGCCGGTGGATCTTGCGTTGGAACGCTGGCAACAGGTCTCTTGCGGACTCAATACTCTGCTCAATCTGTGCGGCCGGATCTGCTACCTCTGCCGGGTTCTCAATGTAGTCGATCAGCCGAACGCGTGCATGGGCGTGATCGGCAACACCCTCGATTTCGTGCCAACCGAGAATCGAGGCGTCAAACCCAATATCGCCTGTGGTTTTCAGTTCTCGTGTCACACCCTGCTCGTCAATGGCAAGGAGTCTGTCCCGCGAGTTCGCTCGACGAACCAGCACGTACTCGGTCCCGGCAGCCGTTCGTACCAAGCACTCGACGGAACCGCTGGCTCCAAGAATGTGCCCAATGTGTTTTTCGACAGACTCTCGACGCTCTTGGGGGACATCGGCCCCCAAGAGAAACCGCAGGCACTCCAGCACGGCGGTTTTCCCCGTACCCTTACAGCCGATGAAGCAGTTCATGGCGGGGCTGAGGATGATCCATTCGTCAGCAAGGAACTGGCCCGCGACGTGCATTCCAAGAACCTGAGCATGGTCTGACTTTGGGGCCTCCAAGGCAACACGGTGCGGAAAGGACAGTGCCGCTTGCAGCTCATCGAATGTTCCGTTTTCAGCCTGTATCCACGTGGCACGGTTTCGTTCCACGATAGGCTGATGACTGTGGGCGTCGCTGGAACGCACACAAGTGATATGCGGGATCGGCTTGCCATCCTGAGTGGTCTGCTTGCCGTCGAAAAACTTCGCGGTAGCGAGCGTCGGAACTTCCAGGGCGGAGAAGACCCCTCGACTGACGAAGCCGAGAAAGTCGTCATCGTCGTAGATGTCATCGATGCTGCGGGAGTCGGCGGGCAATCGGGATTGGTGAAGGTGGGCGGGAATGAAGAGGGCACCTTGCTCCATGAACAGTTTTGCGACATCGTCAATTGCGGAGAGGAAACCTGACGGGGAAGGGTCGTCGCGGTAGGTGAGGCTCTCCTTGGCACGGTGAATCAAGTATCCAGGCTCCCGGGATTTGTCGGGATCGGCAATGACTATGCAGTGGAAAAAGTGGTCCTTTGAGACCTTCTTGCCAAGGACACCGACGAAAATGTTGATTTCCGCACCGGGCAGAATCGTGGTCGAGGGGCAGCACTTGTGCAATCGGTCCAGTTTCTCGGGTGGAGGGAAGTTCTCATGCTCCAGAAGCACGACGAGGCTGTAGTCGTTTGTTTGGATGACGTTGCCGAGCTGCTCAAACGCATCCGCCCCCTTGTACTCGTAATCATCGGTCGTGGGGGCGTGGACGGGCAAATCCACTTTCTGATACCTAGCACCGCCAGTCTTGGCGTGCTTTCGGAGTGACTTCTTGAATTCCTGAATGCTTGCCATATCAGGTATCCCCGCCATTCCCCATTTGCTTCTCCAGCGACTGGCGGACCAGTCCCATCACGTAGGGCAATTCGTCGATGGACGACAGGCCGACCTCCACGTCGCCGTTGCCCCAGCGGCCAAGCCCCGCAACGTCCTTGCAGATTCCCCTGGGGTCGGTGATCTCCGGGAATGTCATGTTGAGCGAGAGCCGCAGTTGCTTCTTCTGGGGGACTACATCGACGAAGTTCGTCTCGGCCTTGTAGGCGACGTAGAGCTTCAGGAACTCCTCGGTCACACACGGGTCGAGTGCGAGCAACTGCTTGCGAAATGCCTCGAATAGTTCACGCATGGGACCGGCGGCCAGGTGCGGGTGGTCGTCGATGGTGTATCCTGCCGTCACCGCCTGGGGCTTGTAGGCGTCGAGAATGGCAGGCTCCAGCTTGGGGGCCGACCAAACACAGGCTGCCTGGTCGGCCATTGTCTCGGCACGTTTCCGTATGGCGTCCTCGTTCCACTGCGAAAGGCCTTTCAGTCCGTGGTTCAGCCGGAGCGGGCTTTCGGCAAAACCGCCCTTCATGTCGCGTTTCTGGGTAAAGGGGTTGTCGCTGTATTCCGGGTTGTAGCCGGTCAATGTCAGGTTGCCCAACGTGTGAAGATAGGTTTTCTGAATGCGTTCCCAGTCCGGGCCAAGGTCGGCTTTCCACTGCTGGGAAAGGTTCTCGTTCTGCGGGAGAATGTGCTCGATGGTGTATTCGTCCACCGGCACCCGCTCCTTCCGGTCGTGGTTTTCCAGCCGGCGGAGCCAGTAGCTGCGGCTGCGGAAGTTGTAGAGATCCTTGAGCTGGATCTCCCGCTTGAACTCGTCGTCGGTCGGGAAGCGACGGTAGGAGGGCAGCAGCAGGAACTGGGCCTGGATGCTCTCCAGGTAGCGGTCCTTCTTCAAGCCACGGGCAAAGGTGGCGAAGGTCTTGTTCATCGAGTTGGTGGGGATGCTGCACACCGCTCGCCGGAACACGTAACTCTCCACAAGACAGGCGGCCTGATGCAATTCGCCCTTGGCCAGCACTTGGTTGGCGTAGTCGTGATAGAGTTCCAGCAGGAGGGGAAAGGCCACGTCCACCCTCAGTTCGCGGATGTCGTGGAAGACCGCCTTGAGTTCCGGGTCCCTTTCAGCTCCAAGGGCCATCGCACAGTAATAGCCGGCAAAGGCACGGATCTCGGCCACCAGAGCTTCGACGCCGGCTTTAACGAGCGGGCATACTGCTTGAATGCCTCGTACACCCCGCGGACGTTCGGGATATCGCCCGTTCTGACGGTGAGGTAGTGCCGCATGAAGGCGTCGAAATGCGTGGCGTAGGCTTCCTGGCCGAAGTCGACTTCCATCGGTCGCCAGTATTGCTCGTAGAGCTTCGTCTGAAGCGGAGGCTCCAACCCCATCAGGATGAAATTGCGAATCAGGTCGGCCTGGCTGAGTTCTCGGCCAGTGGAGTTGAGACTCTCGAAAATGAGTTGCGGGTTGTCCTGGTCGCGGTTGAGGGAAATATCGACGATGACCAGCTTGGCCAGACCTTTGCAGAGCGACTCTAGCTCCCCCTTGACCTCGCTCACCCGGTCCTTGAAAAACTGGAAGTTCGCACCTACCCGAATCGAATGCTCGGTAGGGTGGGGCAGTTGGCCCAGCAGGGCGATCAATGATGCCTTGTCGGTCTGGGTAAGAATCAGCTTGTATTGGCGTTCATGACTTTCTTCTGGGTTAAGGAGGTAGTAGTTGCGAAGCTTTCTGGCTGAGAAGCCATCCAGCGGCTCGCTGTCGCCCAAACTGCGTGCCAAAGCTTCGAGCAAGAGCGTAATGGTGGTTAGCCGCTGCTGGCCATCGATTACCAAGAGCGACGATTGGGTACTGATCTGGTACAGGCCCTTCTCTACGTAAACAATCGAACCAACGAAATGGGCGGAGGTTTTCTCGTTACGCCCCGTGCGAAGGATATCTTCCCACAATTGCCGACATTCCTTGTCGCCCCAACTGTAGGTCCGCTGGTAGATGGGAATGACGAACTGCGGCGATTTTTTGAGAAACTCCAGCAGCTTCGCTTCGGTGGCCTTCATATCAGACTCCACTTCAGGGTGAAGAGCGTCTCGCATTCGGTCTTCTGTTCGAGCCGGCGGCTGATTTCGTCCAGCAAGGCGTCTTTCTGCCGGTCAATGTCCCGGCTGGCGGTGTCGTAGGCCCGCCAAGCCTCATCGCGTTTCGTCTCCAGGCCCCGCAGCTTCCGCTGAAGTTCCAACTTCTCGGGGAGGTTGGGGGCCATGCGGGCGGATTTTTTCGTCTCCTTGATCTCCTGGTCGAGTTCCTCAAGTTCCGCCTTCAGGGCAGCCCGGCGGTCGTCGGCCCAACGGTCCAGCTTGTCCATCTCGGTGTCGAACCAGTGGCCGTTCTTGGCGGACAGTGCCGCAAGAAACTCGGCCTGTCGGCCGGCAATCGCCTCAGTGAGCAGCGACCGAACCGTCGCCGGCACGGTCTGGATGCCGTTTTCCTGGCCCGACAGGTCGAACAACCTCCGGCAAGCGGTCTCGTCCAGCGGTTCCTGGGCGTCGGTGACGCCGGCCAGAATCAAAGCGTCTTCGCTTTCGAGCGACTGGATGGCAAGCCGGGAGCAGGTGAGCCATCCGCTCTTGCCGATCAGCGGCGTTAGGGCGGCAATGTTCTTGCCGCTGCCGGAGTAGTCGAAAACGACCTCCGCCGGCGAGGGGCTCAATCCCATTGCCTGGGCCAAGACCCGCTGGGCCAGCGGGTGGCCCACGCGGTAGGTGTTGGCCTCCTCGACGTTCTTGCCCAGCCGATATGGGCCGGGATGTATCGTCTCGCCGGGGAACGGATTGCTGGTGAGGTAGAAGCTGTACTGCCCTTCGTCAAATCGGGCGTAGGCGGCCAACAGATACTGGGTGAGCAACCAGAGCCGTTCGTTGAATCGGTCGAGCAGGCCAGCACTTTGGATGCGGACCTTCTCGACAACCTCCTGGTCGAAATTGTCGAGCAGTTTTTCCCGGGCGTCCCGCTGGCCGGCGGCGATCTCGGTGTCCAATTCCTGTTGAAGCTGGTCAAACTCGAATTGGATCTGCTCCAGGGTGCGGCATTTCTGGTAGATGGTGGCGATGCGTTTCTCGAAATCCACGCCCGATTCCAGGGCCCCGAGCACCTCGTCGCTGGCCCCGAACACGCCGCTGAAGAGCCGAAACTTCTCGTCCAGGAGTTCGTACACCCGCTGGTCCGCGGCGTTGTTCTTGTTGAGAAAGTTGACTACCACCACGTCGAATTTCTGGCCGTAGCGGTGGCAGCGGCCGATGCGTTGCTCGATGCGTTGGGGATTCCAGGGCAGGTCGTAGTTGACCACCAGATTGCAGAATTGCAGGTTGAGGCCCTCGGCCGCTGCTTCAGTGGCGATCATGATGGCCGCTTCGTCGCGGAAGTAATCGACCAGGGCGGCACGCATGTCCGCGGCCGGGGAGCCGGAAACGCGATCCGTACCGGCGTGTTTCTTGAGCCAAGCCTGATAGATTTCTTTGGACTTGGGATCGGTGTTCGTGCCGTTGAACACCATGACCTTGCCGCGAAACTCGGTCTGCTCCAGGATGCGGAAAAGGTATTCCTGCGTGCGGCGGGACTCGGTGAAGATGAGGGCTTTTTGCTGGAGGGTTGCCCCGGCGTGTTCCTGTTGTGCCTTGGCGGCGGCAGCGAAACCTCGCCG
This sequence comes from uncultured Planctomycetaceae bacterium, assembly GCA_964354135.1. Classification (GTDB taxonomy): domain Bacteria; phylum Planctomycetota; class Planctomycetia; order Pirellulales; family Thermoguttaceae; genus CAYGZA01. The sequence goes on along the minus strand of CAYGZA010000250.1, from coordinate 4,286 downwards.
CAAGGCCGTCAGAAGAACCTCGCCCTTGGAATTCGTGGCGATGGAGCGGGCCAGGGCGTGAAACTCGCGGAGCTTGGCCATTTCCTGCCGCATTTCGGCGACCTGCTCGGGCGTGTACTTCGGTCGCTCGGGCTCGCCGTTGGTCTCTTCGTCCGGCTCCCATTCGTCGGCCAGTTCGTCGATCTCCTCCCAGTTGTCGGCCAGTTGTTCCGGCGGGGCGTCCACCTTTTCCGCCTGGGCGGCGGCCGTTTCGAGCTTGAAGGCCAGGCCGCTGAGCGTGTCGGATATGGCGTAGGTGGATGATGCCAGCAGCTTCCGCAGAATGAGCGTCATTAGGGAGCGTTGGCTGGCCGGCAAGGCGTAGAGCGTCGGCTGCTGGAGGTATTCGGAAACCACGTCGTAGAGCCGCTGTTCCTCGGGCGTGGGCACGAATTCCTGCACCAAGGCATGACGGTTCGTGTACTTGACGTATTCCAGCACTTGCTTTCGCAAGGTTCGTTTGCAGATCGGCCTGAGCCGCTCCTTCAAGTCGTTGAAGTCGTTGTCGTTCCCCAGCCGGGTGAAGCGGCTGCGGTAGGTCTTCAGGTCGCCGAAGGCGAAGGCGTCGATGATGCTCACCAAGCCGTAGAGTTCCAAGAGCGAGTTTTGCAGCGGCGTGGCGGTCAAGAGCACCTTGCGAAATGGGGCCACGCATTGCTTGATGGCATTGGCAATCTTGTTCGTGGGCTTGTACACGTTGCGGAGCCGGTGGGCTTCGTCGATGACCACCAGATCCCAGCGTGTCTGGCGGATGTACGGCTCCATCTTCCGGACGAAATGGTACGAACAGATAATGACGGCATTCTGCTGGAAGGGATTGAGGTTGCCGGCCCGAATGGTATCGTTGAAGGTGCGGGCTTCCAAGATGACCGACGGGAGGAAGAACTTGTCGGCCAATTCCTGGCTCCACTGCTTTCACAAATTGGCCGGCACGATGACCAAGATGCGACGCTTCCCTTCCGCCCAGCTTTGGTCGATCAAGAGCCCGGCCTCGATGGTTTTCCCCAAGCCCACCTCGTCGGCCAGGATGGCACCACGGGACAGCGGGTTGCGGAAGGCGAAGAGTGCCGCTTCGATTTGATGCGGGTTGAGATCGACCTGGGCATCCGAGAGGATCGCCGTCAGCTTCTCAACGCTGTCGGAAGCACAACGCCTCGTCAATTCATGGGCGATGTACTTGGCGTGGTACGGCGTCAGCTTCATGGGATGCACTTCGATGGGTCGAAGCCGGGGAACGACGCCTCCCGGATCGGCGCCGAACACCGGTCACGCCCCCCAAGATAACCTCTGAAAACGAGCATCCTGGGACTCCGAGCCGTACCTTGTGCCGACGAGTTGGACGACTCGGTTGCAGGGCTGACAGTCTACCCCTCGCCAAGGCGGGCTACAAGCATGCTCAAGAAGCTGCTCAGTATCGAAACGGGTTACCGCTCCGGGTGAAAGCCTTCCAGGCCGAGGGGCGCGACGGGAAGACATTACTTGCTGGGCCCCGGAGAGGTCGGCTGGCACACCAAAGCATCGACCTCGACTTAGCCCAAGCATTCGCGGGTCCTGCCGTCGCCTTGGCCTTGTATCCATTCCCCCCGTCGGGAGGCCCCTGGAGTTTTCGGCGAAAAACGTTCGGGTTCGGACATAGATCATTCGGCGAGGTCGTTGGGGCCCTCCGGGGGCCGCGTGGGCGTCCCCTACCGCGCGTGCGGCTCTGGACCGGCCAGTAGGCTTCACCACCGGCTTGCCGCTCCCTCAACCTGCCTTCCGCACCGCCGCCAGGATGCTCTGCCGGGTCGCCTTGGACAGCCCCGGCCACGCCTGCACCACGGCCGCCAAGTCGTGGTCAATCGGGCGATCTTGCAGTCTTTGGAAACGGACTCCGCTTGTGCCCGGACACGCATTACCCAGGACATCCCACACCCCTACTACCGGGACATCGCCACGGACTTCGTGAACTGCTGGCACGAGCATGGACAGCATCTTTCCCCCCAGGAGGTGTCTGCCTGTTTGCTGACAGCGGCCCAGGCCGAGGAATGGCACCGCAAGAGCCAGTCGGTGGAACTGGTGTGGACTGGCCCCGAGGTGGAGGGAGTGCCGTTTCGCCGCACCGAGCAAGCGATTCTTCAAGTTCTGGATTCGGCCACCCAGCGGATTACCCTGGTCAGCTATGCCGTCTACCACATTCCCAGAGTCCGGGAGGCCCTGGTGCGAGCAGCACGTCGGAACGTGCGAATCAATGTGGTCGTCGAAACGCCCAACCGCCTTGAAGGCCAGGGCGAGTACGACACCCTTCAGGCCCTCGGTGCCGATGTGGCGAACTGCGCCACCGTTTACTACTGGCCGGAAGAGCAGCGGCGGCGGGACTCCGAGAGCAAACTGGGCATTCTCCACGTGAAGTGCGCCGTCGCCGATGGGCGGTGGCTGTTCCTGTCCAGTGCCAACCTGACCGAGTATGCCTTCACGATCAACATGGAACTGGGACTCTTGGTCACGGGAGGGCCGCTGCCTGGGCAGGTGGAAGAGCAGTTTGACCGGCTGATTGGGACGGGGGTGTTGGTGAGGGTTTGACGCTCAAACTTCACGAGACGCAGCAGGCTGAGCCGGAATGAAGTTTCAACAACCTTTCTTGAGGCAAGACTATGGCTGACTTCGACTTCTCAATCCTCAATATCCTTCGAAGAGCCAACGGACCTATGAAGGCCGCCGACATTGCCGAGCTTGTCAGTCGGGAGCACCGGATGGTGGTTGACGAAAGCGATGTCGAGCGGTGCCTCTATCGGAGCCTATCCACCATGGTCACGAAGGATGCGCAGAGTAAATGGAGTCTGCGGGGAAAGCCTTTCTCGCAAGGCCCAGGCCAGACCGAACCTCCACCCGCCTCGTACGGGACAGACGAGCCCGCACAACCCGTTTGCCCAGAAAGTCGCAGCACCACGCAAAACGAACAAGACGACCAATACCGGCGGATTCTCGAAAACGATCCCTCACCGTTCCTGGACCGAGTGGACACGACGTGGGATCCGATTGCCAAGCCTAGTGGCAATGTGTGTCAGTGTCTATGCTGCGGAGACGACGTTCCCTCTGCGGCCGTTGAGGGTACAGACCGTCGTCTGGAGAGTGAGGGATATTCAACGTCGGAGGTGGATGCGATACGATTGTGTCCAGCGTGCTTCTGGGAGAAAGTTACGGGCAACCCTCCACCGGACGACATGCTGCCGCCCGCCCCGCCGGCCGGACGGTACGGCCCATACAAAGACGACACTTCGCCTGGCTGGGACAACATGGTTCGACGCCTAGAGGATTCGTGAAGGCTGTCGGGCTATTGCCGGGCCAGAATCGCTTCAAGCTCCTTGATCAACACATCTTGCCCGGCCTTGATGTTCTTGCTCGCCGTTGCCAAATCACCGAACTCGGCTCGGTCATCCCGATCCACACCCAGCACTACATGATGCTCCAGCGAAACCTGCGCTACACGGCGGTCACGAGGGGCAAGAAGCTGGCGGTCCTGGTCGGCACGAAGAAGGCCCTGGGGATGCCGCCACGAGCATCGTCGTTGGGAAAAACAGCGCCGTCAAGAAGATGAGCGGGATCTTGCGCATCGTGAGCTTGTCCTTCATCCAAGCCGACACTACCCAGTCGCATGGAGCCGGAAGCCGATCCCGACTCACGACGCCAACCATCTTGCCAAAATCGCCAATACATGTGGAACTACACGACAGCATACAGGCCGAACCCGAGCTTCGGGCTTTGGTGCCAGGGACGCTGGCGCCCTTGGTCCAATTGCGTCAAGACCGACGGCAACCACACCATCGGCCCCGTTGTTTCCAGACGACAGGCTTGCGGCAGAGGTGGCCCCGGTTATGCTTTCGGATTAGAGGGCCACTTCTGATTGTCCGGCGTGCGTTGGGGATTGAACGGTTACGTCATTGAAAGTCGAAGCCATGAAACGGTGCACTTGGTCCTCGATTGTCCCCCTCCTCGTGCTCTTGTCGGGATCCGGAGCTTTCGCTCAGACGGTCAAGACGATCCAAGTCGTGCTTCCCCAGCAGGCCAGTGCGGTGCTTCGGAGCATCGCCGGCGTGTTGGCCCGGCAAGTCGCCCAGCGATGCGACGCCAGCGTCGTTGCCGACGGCGAGGCACCGCTGAAAGTGGAATTGGCGATCGCACCGGGAATCGGAATTGAAGGGTTTCGGATAGAGGACCGGCCGGGCGGCGGGGTGAAGATCATTGGCAACGACGCCCGCGGCTTGCTCTAC
>CAYGZA010000249.1:0-10261 GCA_964354135.1 uncultured Planctomycetaceae bacterium | reverse complement strand
AGCCGTGGTTTCAGCACGCGGAGGGCCTTGGCGAGGTTCTGGTGCTGGCTCTTCTCGTCCTGACAACTGACGACGATCCCGCTGGTGAAGTGCGTCAGGCGGATGGCCGAGGCGGTCTTGTTGACGTGCTGCCCGCCGGGGCCGCTGGCGGAGAAGCGGTCCACCCGGTAGTCGTCCGGCTTGAGCTCGATCTCCACGTCCTCGGGCTCGGGGAGCACGGCCACGGTGGCGGCGGAGGTGTGGATCCGCCCTTTGGCCTCGGTCTCCGGGACGCGCTGCACGCGATGGCCGCCGCTTTCCGACTGGAGCTGCTGGTAGACCCCTTCCCCTTCCATGCCGAGGTAGATCTCCTTGAAGCCGCCCAGCTCGGTGGGATTCATGCTGAGGATCTCCACCTTCCAGCCGCGGCCTTCGGCGTAGCGGCGGTACATGTCGAACAGGTCGCGGGCGAACAGCGCCGCCTCGTCGCCGCCGGTGCCTGCGCGGATCTCCAGGATGCAGCGGCTGCGATTGGCGTCCTCGCCGCCGATGGTCATGTCCAAGAGCTCGGCCCACAGCTTCTCGCGGTCCTCCTTGAGCTTGGGGAGCTCGCCCTCGGCCAGTTGGCGCATCTCCGGATCGCTGGAGTGGACCAGCTCCAAGGCCTCGGCGATCTGGGCGTTGAGCTGCTTGAACCGGCGGTACTTCGTGGCGACCTTGGCCAGGGTGCCGTGCTCGCGGGCCACGGCCGAGAGCCGCGCGGAGTTCGCCAGCACTTCCGGATCGAGGAGCTGCTTTTCCAGCCCTTCAAAGCGCTGGAGTCTTTCTTCGAGCAACTTGCGCATGGCCCATCACCAACGCCGCGCGTTGTGGTGCAGGCGTCTCGCCTGCACGGCAGAGGCTGCCCGGGGGTTCAGCCCTTCTCAGCTTTCCTCGGCGGTGGCCGGTGCATCCTTCTTCTTGCCCCGCTGCACGCTGGTGTAGCCGGTGGCGGCAAACTTCGTCTTGAACCGCTCGATCCGGCCCGCCGTGTCGACGTACTTGAGTTTGCCGGTGTAGAAGGGGTGGCAGACGTTGCAGATGTCGACCTTCAACTCGGGCCTCGTGCTGCGGGTCGTGAACGAGTTGCCGCAGCCGCAGGTGACCTTGGTATCTACGTATTTAGGGTGGATGCCGTCTTTCATTTCCCGCACGTCCCGTCGCACGAAGCCAGTGGACTGCCGAGGCCGGGCAGCGCCCGATGCTACCCTGAACGTCTGGCCCAAGCATTGCCGAAACCCCGAATCCTAGCGTATCCGCGGATGCCGGACAAGGGGACCCGCCCGGGGCAGGAATCCACTCAAGAGAGGGGTGTGGCGATATCTATCTCGGATAGCCTCTCCGCGACAAAAGAACGAGCCCCGCCGGCCAAGCTTTGGCCTGCCACTAGGGGGCTTGACCATCCCCTTTAATAATGGATCCAGCCTCCGCCTTCTTCTCGGGACGCATGTTCGGCTTCTCGCCCGATGGGATGTCGTCCTTCTTCCCACCGCCGTCTTCCTTCTTGGCAGGTACCTTCTCATCCGGCAATCCTGGAAGATCGGGAAGTGCGGGAAGCTTGGGCAGCCCCTTTTCGGGGACTTTGATTTTGGGGGGCGCCGCCGGGAGTTCCGACTTCGTGAGCTGCGCTAACCAACGCGCCCGCAGCACGTTCCCGGGGTATTCGGCGGAATCCGTATTCGACCAGTACTGCTCGATGGCCTTGCGGTAGTCCTTTTGGGTCTCATAGACCCGGCCGAGGCTGTATTTCGCGGCGGGCGTCCAAGGGCTCTTGGGAAGTGTCTCCAAGGTGCGCGTCTTGAGATAGTCCAACGCCGAGCGGTAATTGCCCTGCTCGAAGGCCATCAGTCCAAGCCAAAAGCTCGCATTCTGCTTGGCGCGCGTGTAGAGGAGCTTGAGGCTCGGGTCCATCGCGTCGGCGGCGGCAAGCTCGCGGTCGGAGGGACGTGCCATCTGATAGAAGCTCGTGGCGCTGGATTCTCCCAGGAACTTCCCTTTCAAGTGCAGCGTGCGCCCTTTCCAGAGGGCCGGCTCGGGGCCCAATTGAAACGGCATCAGCATCAGGGCCTGCCACCGCAGGGCTTCATCGCCGAGGTGGCTCCTTTGGAGCCAAGCCTCGTCGGGGTGGGACCAAAGGCGAACTTCGGCCACCGGCTTGCAGGCCCGCAGCCGCTCGGCTTGGGCGGTTGGGGCGGCGGCCAGGACCAGCCGATCTTCCCCCACCAGCCGCGATTCGACCAGGCGCATCCGCTGAGTCAGATAGGCGGGCGAGCCCTCGACCAAGGCCACCACCTTCTTCAGTTGCGATGCCTGCACCGGGTAGCGATGCTCCCCGTCAATGTCCATCCGCCGCAAGAGGCTGTCGTCGCCCGCGACCTGGGCCAGCGTGGCAGGCTGAATGTCCAGTTGCCCCGACTCGTCCAGCCGAGTTCCATTCGGCGCGGGAATGGGAAGCCCAAGACCCGGGTCAAATAGATACAGCTCCCCTTCGCTCAGGACGCCGACCGCCCAGGGCCGCAGTCGCGGGCGCGAAGCATCGCTGGAATCCTCAATCGCCAGCATGGCGGCGTCCAAGCCCTGCTGCCGCGTCAAGAGGATGAACACCCAGGCCCGCTCCGCGGCGGGACCCGACCCCCAGAACAGGGTCTCCCAAGGCCGCTTCATGATGCGGAGCACGGATGGGCTCTCGATCCCCAGCTTCTCGGGCTCCAACTGGATGTTGCGGACGACCCAATCGAAGAGTCGTTTGGCCCGGCTCAGGCCATCGGCTTCTTCGCCCCGGGCCCAGCGCGACAGGTCCCTGAGCACGATTGCCTCCCGCAGGGTCAGGGCATCGTCGGGAGGAAACTCCATCGCACCGATGGTGGCGAAGTAGTCCAATTCGCGGGCGAGGCGCCTGACCCTCATGGTCATGCCGGCGTACTGCACGTTGAAATTGTCGAGTTCCTGCGCGAGCTTCCGGGGATCGGCGCTCGGGGGAGGAGTGGCCAACGCGTTGGAGACCGCTTCGATCTGCCGGGCGAGCAGGCCGACATAGGCCGACAGACCCGGGAGGTTTTCGAGATTCGCCTTGCCGGCAACCTGGTCGATCCGGCCGGCGAGTGCGGTGAGTCGCTTGACCCCCTCGGGCAGCTTGCCCGCCGCATCCTTCAGGTCGTCGAGGCTGGTGGGTTTGACCGTTTCCCGCAGCCGCGCCGCCAGACCCGCAAGCGCGGCGACGTCTTGCTTCCGCCGCGCCTCGTCGGCCTTCGCAGCCAGCTCGCGGAGTTCTTCGCGCTCCGTCCGCTTGGCGGCAACGCGGAGTCGCTCGGCGAGGTCGGCAAGGATCCTGCTGAGCCCGCGGTACTCGGCAAGGTCCTGCATCTGCCGGACGCCGTCGAGCTGGCTGAGGATGAACCGGAACTGGGTGGAGAGCTTGGTCTTCGTGAGCCCATCGGAGTAAAGGCGGATGCACTCCTCGTAAGTCGCCACCAGATCCTCCAGCAGCTTGCGCTGGTGCGTGGCGGCGAGTCTCTCCAGGGCCAGGGCAAAGCTCCTTAGGCGGGCGGGATCGCGCAAGCGGCCCGAGTAATCCAGTTGCCGGCCAAGCTCCATCAATACCCCGAAGGCCGCCATCCGGGCCGGGTCCAGGACCCGGCGGACAAACTGCTGCTGGATCTTCACTTCCAGCTCGGCCATCTTCGCCGGCTCGTCCAACTGCCGGGCGGCGTCGTCGATCTGCCGCAGCGCCGCCTCGTACTGCCGGGCAAGCTCGTCCAACTGGGCGAAGCTGGCCCGCTTGCTCAGGTCCTCAAGCGCCGTCACGGGCGGCTCGAACCGCCGCGCAATCTCCTTCAATTCCAGGACGTGCCCCGGCGCGGTCAACAGCGCGTCCACCGGCTTGACGTACTCCGCAAAACTCCCCAGCGTCTTCACCAGCGAGGCCGCCATGGGGTCGACGCTCCAGTCCGCCGGAGGCTTCTGCGCCTGGAGCCACTGGTTGAGCCGGTCCAGCGCCTGCTCGACCCGCTCCTCGCTATCGAAGACGTCAGGCTGGAAGAGGTCTCGGATCGCGATGTCGAAGAGCTGGTTTTGCCGGGCGGCTTCACCTTCCGGGGTGCCCTTGGTAACGCCTTTCGAGGCCGAAGACGTCCGCCAGCCGCGGGACAATAGGAGCACCAGCACGATGCCCACCACCACCGCCGCCCCGACCTTGACGCTCCGCCGGGCCCAAAACGGCTCCCGGGGGTCCGATTGTCCTTGTTCGTTCACGCGAGGGTCTCCACCGTTTGGCGAATGGCCACCAGGCGCGCCAGCATGGGGCCGAATTGATCCAAGGGTACCATGTTGGGCCCGTCGCTGGGGGCAGCATCGGGCGCGGGATGGGTCTCGAAGAAGAGGCCGTCGGCGCCGATGGCCACGGCGGCCCGGGCAAGCGGCTCGACCATCGCCCGGTTGCCTCCGGTGGCCGCGCCCAGACCGCCCGGCTCCTGGACGCTGTGCGTAGCGTCGAAAACGACCGGCACGCCGAGGGCCTGCATTTGGGGGATCGATCGCATGTCGTTCACCAGCCGCCCGTAGCCGAAAAACGTCCCCCGCTCGCAGAGCACGACATTCCGGCAGCCGAAGGCATCGAGCTTGGCGATCACGTGCTGCATGTCGGCCGGGGCCATGAACTGGCCCTTCTTGACGTGTACAGCCCGGCCCGTTCGGGCGGCGGCCGCCAAGAGATCGGTCTGTCGGGCGAGAAAAGCGGGGATTTGCAGCATGTCGCACACCCCGGCCGCCGGTGCGGCCTGATGGGTCTCGTGGATGTCGGTGGTGACCGGCAGCCCAGTCGCTTCTTTGACCCGCCGCAACATCGCCAAACCCTTCTCCAGTCCCGGTCCGCGGTACGACTGGACGCTCGTGCGGTTGGCCTTGTCGAACGATGCCTTGAAAACCATTTGGATCGGCAGCCCCGCCGCAATCTGCTTCAGCCGCTCAGCAATCGCCAAGGCCAGCGCTTCGTCCTCCAAGACGCAGGGGCCGGCAATCACCAGAAGCGGCTGGCCGGCGCCGCAGCAATAGGGACCGATGGTGGCAGGGTTTTCAGGCACGCGAGAAGAATCCTCGAATCGTTTGCGTAGCTCCTACCGCGGGGAGGCGGATCGACCTGGCGGCACGAGCACGCTGAGCCGGCCGGGCAGCACCTCGATGTCCACCGGCAGGACGCCCGCCGGATCCCCGTCCAACTGGTACCGGACTTCCGCCTCGGCCGTAATCCGCAGCCGACGCACCCGCCGCGTCGTGCAGTCGGCCAATTGCCGGTGGATGCCAAGGTGGATCACCGCCACGTAGTACAGGCCCATCGGCAGCGAGCCGTGGCCAAGCGTGCAAAGGTCCAGTAGCCCGTCCGTTTGGCTCGCCCAGGGGGCCAGCGGGAGTCCCCAACCGTACTTCGGCAGGTTCATCGAAAACACCCACCGGGCGCGAATCGCCTCGGTGGGATCGACCGCGGGGCCCTCGCACGATCCGTCACAATATACCCGCATCTCCGGATACTCGTAACTACGGATGCACCCCAGGATCGGTTTGACGTAACCCCAATAGCCGAGGGACCCTCGGCGGCCCCCTTGGCGGTGGCTGTGGACTTGGCGAACCACCTCGGCGTCGAATCCGCAACTAGCCATCGCCACGAACAGCCGGCCCGAGGCCCTGCCCGCGTCCAGCCGCTTCAGTTTGCCCGCCGCGATGGTCTCATAGAGGAGATCGGGGGACGCCCTCAATCGCAGGTGCCGGGCGACCAGATTGCTCGTGCCCGCCGGGAAGAACGCCAGGGGGACGCCCGGGTCGGTGCGATTGGCCACCTCCGAGATCGTGCCGTCCCCCCCAGCCGCCAAGAAGGCCCGGAGTCGCCCTGCGGCGTACTGCTGGTTGGCCTGGCGACAAGCCCCCACCAGATCGGTGGTGATCTCGACGGCATACCCCTTTCTGGTCCGCAACATCCTGGCCAACCGGTCGATTTTCCGGCCTGCCGGTCTTCTCCCGGCCACTGGGTTAACCAGGATCAGAACGGAGTCGGCTTCCGCGAGCACTGGCGACGGAGGGGTGGACACTATGACGACCTCAGGCTTAACCCTGCTTCCGCAGGGGGATCGACCGGCGCTGCCGCGCCGAACCGCCGCAATTGTAGCAGAATAGCACAACACCGGGCGAGCCGTGCCGAAGGGAAACCGCGATTGCCCGGCGGCTATTTCAGAAAACACAAGTCCTTTTATGTAAATACTTTACAGCCGTTCCGTTAGACCGGCCTCGGGCGTAGAGGGCGTTTGGCACGAGGTGTGCTCCTAAGGAAGACGTCCGGCTGGGGCAGGTCGGATGGACAAAGGCTGGCCCGTGGGGCCTCTGACGAATAGGGATCGGGTGGTTACCTTGCCCTTGCTGCCCGGTCAAGCCACTGTGGAATGTGGCTCGTCACAGGCCCCCTTTTTTTGCGCGCTGCGGCGGGCTAGGTTGCCGAACGCAGACATCTTGCCGCTCCTCCTGGCCCAGCCGAGGATCGGCAAGGTACAATCGCCTGATGGAGGGGTTCAGGACTCCGGACGGAATCATGGCGCTCGACCGCGAGGAGCACATCGAGCAGGCATACTTTTTCCGCACGTTCCGCGAGCGGATGCAGGAGGGGATGTCGTCGCAGGAACTCTTGGCGGGCATCAAGCAGGAGATTCTCTCGACGACGAAGCTCCCGATGGCGCTGGACTTCATGGCGAGCGAGCTCCGCCTGACGGGCGGATTCGGCACCGCCATGGCCCGGCTGAAGCACTACTTCACTCCCTTCCAGACCTACGTGGTCTGCGAAGCGGAGAAGCACGCCGGCCGCTTCGATTTCCGCATCGCCCTGGAGATCCTCGAAAAGGAAGCGGAATACCGGGCCAAAGGCGGCTCGCTCCAAGGGATCTTCCTTTATCAGTTCGAGACCCTTTGCCGGAACCGCCTGGGCTACGACCGCGGGCTGGACGCTATGGCCGCCGACCCGGCATACGACGACGCCTGGCGGCAGTGGGTCCTTACGGTCCGTCGGCAGGTGGGGATCGTCGACATTGCGGACATGATTTACGTCCGCAGCGAACATTTCCGCAACTTGCGGGGCGAGCCGGAGAAACCGATCCTCTTCGGCGAGAAAGAGGGGAAGATCGCCCTGGCGAACCGCCGCAAGGACCCCCTGTTTCTCTTCTCGGCACTGGCCCGGCACCTCGGCTATCCCCCGGTGCCCCGGCAGCGGCCGTACGTCTCTGAGGCCCAGCAGATCCAGACCCTCCTGCGGCGCCTGGACCGCCTGGAGACGCGGATCCGGCTGGTGGAAGAGGAATCCCGCGTCGGCATCGATCTGACGCGATTCTACGGACCGCCGAAGCCGGAAAGCTGAAGTCCGGGCCGTAATCTCCCTTGCGGCATTGGCGATTCACTGCGCGAAGGGGAACGCATACACTTCTAATGGCACCGCGTGATTTCGGGAGGGTGTGGGTCCGTCGGACGCCGGCTCTTGTCCCGCGCAAGATGGACATCTCGCCCACACAAGAGCATGGGCCCCTGAGAGTGCCTGCCGAGGGCGGGCGTGATTCCTTGGGTGGTGGCCCATTTCCCTGCCAGGGTGTACAACTTACCCCCGGTCAGCAAGCCTGCCGCCAGGAACAGGAGGGGCTTAAGCGGAGAATTACATGAGTCCTGAGCAAGCGAACACGATGACGGCGACGGCGCCAGTCAAGCCGTCGATCGACCTGGGTGCCGCCACGGTCCGGTTCTGCGGCGATTCGGGTGACGGGATGCAACTGGCCGGGATGCAGTTGACAAGCACGTCGGCCCGGGTAGGCAACGACGTGGCCACCTTCCCGGACTATCCGGCCGAAATCCGCGCCCCGCGGGGGACCAAGGCGGGGGTCAGCGGATTCCAGATCCATTTTGCCAGCCGCAAGATCTTCACCCCGGGCGACCAGGTCGACGCGATGGTGGCGATGAACCCGGCGGCGCTGGCGACCAACCTCGGGGACTTGGTTTCCGGCGGGATCTTGATTGTCGACAGCGACAGCTTCACCCCTCGCGACCTCCAGATGGCCGACTGTAAAACCAACCCCCTGGAGGACGGCAGCCTGAGCGGTTACCAGGTCTTCGCCGTGGAGATCACGCGGCTCACCCGGCTTGCGGTCAAGGAACTCGGCCTGGGTACCAAGGAGGCGGACCGGTGCCGCAATTTCTTCGCCATGGGCCTCGTCTTCTGGCTGTACGACCGGCCTTTGGAGCCGACGTTGCGGTTCATCGTCGAGAAGTTCGGGCGGCGGCCGGACGTGGCCGAGGCGAACCGCCGGGCCCTGATGGCCGGCTTCAACTACGGCGACACCACGGAGGCGTTTGCCCACCGCTATTCGGTCGATCCGGCGCGGCTGCCGCCGGGGGTCTATCGCAACATCACCGGCAACGAGGCCCTGGCGTGGGGGCTCATCGCGGCGGCGAAGCTCAGCGGCTGCGATCTGTTCTACGGCAGCTACCCGATCACGCCGGCCAGCGACATCCTCCACGAGTTGGCCAGGCGGAAGAACTTCGGCGTGCGGACCTTCCAGGCCGAGGACGAGATCTCGGCGGTGACCTCGGTGATCGGGGCCGCCTTCGGCGGGGCGATGGCCGTGACCGGCACCAGCGGGCCCGGGATGTCGCTCAAGGCCGAAGGGATCGGCCTGGCGGTGATGACCGAATTGCCGCTCCTGGTGATCAACGTACAGCGGGCCGGCCCCAGCACCGGCCTCCCCACCAAGACCGAGCAGGCCGACCTCGGCCAGGCCCTCTTCGGCCGCCACGGCGAATGCCCGCTGCCGGTCCTCGCCGCGGCCAGCCCGGCGGATTGTTTCGACGTGGCCCGCGAGGCCTGGCGAATCGCCGTTCGCTACATGACCCCGGTCGTGGTGCTCAGCGACGCCTACGTGGCCAACGGCTCGGAGCCCTGGCGGATCCCTACCGTGGACCAGTTGGAGCGGATCCCGGTCGAGCATCCCGGGCCGGCGGGGCCGAGTGGGCCGTTTCACCCGTACGCGCGGAACGCGCGGCTTGCACGGCCTTGGGGCCTGCCGGGTACGCCGGGCCTGATGCACCGCATCGGCGGCCTGGAGAAGCAGGACGTCACCGGCGAAGTGAGCTACGACCCGGCCAACCACCAGCACATGGTCGAGCTGCGGGCCCGCAAGATCGCCGGGATCGCCGCGGACATTCCGCCGCAGCAAATCGAGGGACCGCCGAGCGGCCGGCTTCTGGTGCTGGGTTGGGGGGGCACATACGGGGCTTTGGCCACCGCGGTCCGCCAGCTTTGGGAGCGCGGCGCATCGGTCGCCCACGCGCACCTCCGCTACCTCAACCCGTTGCCGGCCAACCTCGGCGAAGTCCTCCGCAAGTACGGCAAGATCCTCGTGCCGGAGCTGAACCGCGGCCAACTGCTGCGCTTGGTCCGCGCCGAATACCTGGTCGACGCCGTCGGTCTGAACAAGACCGCCGGCCGGCCGTTTACCGTTCAGGAAGTGATCGAAGGGATCAAGAAGCTGCTACAAGAAGATTGACGCTCGTAGAACAATAGAACCATCGGCGGCCGAGCCCGCCGGCTACTGATCCTTAAACAATCAGAACAATCGAGTCCGTGGGGCGGGTGTCCCGCCCGCCGGTCACACCCGCTTGGGAGAGGTCGACCGGCGAGACGCCGGTCCTACTTTGCAGTCCGGCGAGACGCCGGTCCTACTTTGCAGTCCGTCGAGACGCCGGTCCTACTTTGCAGTCCGTTGAGACGCCGGTCCTACTCTGCAATCCGTTGAGACGCCGGTCCTACTTTGCTGCCAACGTGCCCCATGTCCAATGACGCCTCCGCACCCCAGCCCGCTCCCGTAAAGCTCTCGCCCGCCGACTACGCCAGCGACCAGGACGTCCGCTGGTGCCCGGGCTGCGGCGACTACGCCATCTTGGCGCAGATGAAGAAGGTCCTCTCCTCGCTGGGGATCCCGCGGGAAAAGCTGGTGTTCATTTCCGGGATCGGCTGTTCCAGCCGCTTCCCCTACTACCTGGAAACGTACGGAATCCACTCGATCCACGGCCGGGCCCCGGCGGTCGCCACCGGCTTGAAGGCTACCCGGCCGGACCTGTCGCTCTGGGTGATTACGGGCGACGGCGACGGGTTGAGCATCGGCGGCAACCACCTGATCCACTGCATCCGCCGCAACCTGGACGTCAACATCATCCTGTTCAACAACCG
>CAYGZA010000248.1:0-10287 GCA_964354135.1 uncultured Planctomycetaceae bacterium | reverse complement strand
CGCGTGCGGTAGACGAGGTTGTCCTCCATGACGATGCCGGTGCTGCCCTCGTCGGTGTAGAGGCCCCAGCCGCCGTAGTCGAACGACTGGACGTCGTGAACGCGGTTGTCGTGGACGCGCGTGCCGGGCGAGGTGCCCAGCGTGTACACGCCCGCCATGTCCGACAGCACGCCCTGGCCGATCGTGTGCATGTGGTTGAAGCCGACGTCGTTGTCGCGGGCCAGGCTGGGGCTGTAACCCCAGATCCAGCCCACGGAGACGGCGGTGTAGTAGAGGTCGAAGATATCGTTGTGCAGAATGGCGTTGTTCGGGGAGTGACCGATCCAAACCCCCACGGCCGCCGGGTGAAGCCGCCCGACGTACGCGATGCGGCAGTTGCGGACCGTGTGATGGGAGACGATCTCCTCGGGATCGGCCGGCACATGCCCGACGTCGTCCCACAGGCCGGAGCCGGCGTGGCCGATTTTCACGCCGCCGCCGCCGAGGTCCACCATCTCGCAGTTCTCGACGCGGTTCTCGCGGCAGCCTACGCCGAAGGCCATCGCGTAGTTGCCCGTGTGCCGCACGGCGCAGCCGTCCAGCGTAATCCGCCGGGCGCCGACCGCCGCAATCGCCGAATTCAGGCCGATTTCCGCCTGGGGAAACACCTGGCCGCGGGGCGGGAGCACCCAATTGCTATGCGCGAAGGTGAGTCCCCGCAGGTGGATGTCGTGGACCCACTTCCTGCCCTTCACGTCGCCGAAGAAGGCGAGCACCTGCTCCAGCCGCGGGGCGATCACCACCGCCTGGTCCGGCTTCTCGCCGGGGAGCGGCACGTAAGTCAGCCGGCCGGCCGCGCGGTCCAAGTACCATTGCCCCGGCTCGCCCAGGGCCTCGCGGACGTTCTCCACAAGGAAACGGTGCCCCTGGTGGAACGCGCCCCATCCGTCGGGCGTCCGGGTCTGCCCGGTGAACGTGACGATCCGCTTCTGCGCGTCGATGGCCTCGATCCGCATCCGCGAGATGGCCCACTCGTGGAACGCTATCACCTCCACGTCGCCCGGATTGGCCCAATCGGTCCGCAACTGATCGCCGGAGAAGCCGAAACGGTCGGCCCCCTTGCCGCCCGTTTTGGGCGACGGGTCAACCTTCTGCGAGATCGCGTAGTAGCCCCGTTTGGGAAGCCGGGGGCGGAAACGCCGCTGATCGTTCACAAACAACTGGGCGAACGACCACTTGCCGGCCTTCACGTCCTCCAGCGCGACCTGCCAGCGGCCTTCCGCGGCCGGCTGCCAACCGGTGATGCGGACCCCGCCGCTGAGGATCGGCCGCTCGTCGCCGTAGGCCTGGTAAATCACCGGGGCGGCCGGCGTCCCCGAGTCGGCCGGCTCGAAGACGATCGGCTTCTCCAGGAAGTACGTGCCGCCGCGGATCGCCACGACGGTCGGCCTCTGCCGGTCCGGCTCCTTGGCCCTGAGTTCGCGTACGATCTGCTGGGCCCGGGCAATCGTGGCCACGGGACCGTCGGTGCGGTCGGCGTTTGGGCGATCCAGGCGTCCCGGCCAACGGTCGTTTCCATCCGGGGCGACGTAGAAGTCCGCGGCCGTTCCCGCGGCCCGCGCCGGGAAGCAGGCTGCGGTCATGGTCCCCAGCAGGCAGACGGTAGAGAGAAGGCGTGGCATGGCAGGTCCTTTCCAAGGTGTGGAACGGGTAGGATGGACGGAAGGTGCCGGTAGTCTACCCGATCCTGCGGTGCGGTCCCAGCTTCCCGGGGCCGGGAGCTTCATTCCGCTGGTTGCCGGCAACGGGCGGCCGCCACCACGATTGCCCGGGGCTTGCCAGGAACTCCCCCTGTCGGTGACCCCTATCTACCCCTTGAAATGCCCGGCAAAGTCGGCGCTTTCCTTGCGGTCAACCTATCCGGCATGGTTTCGATAATCGGCACATTCGGCGTAGCTTGGGGGGGCACATTCGGAGGGAAGTTCAGTTGGCGGGTGGTATATCTTGCGCAGGCTCTACCACGCAACGAAGCACCCCCTGCAGGCAGGTGTCTGCCTGGTGTTTTGTGCCTGGCCGGATCAATTGGATTAAGCCGAATTCCGATAGCTCTGAGGGATGAACCGTCGCGGGAGCCGGTCGTCCGAATAGGACGCACGGACTGTGTCGGGCCTGGATCTGTTCTTCTTCACCGCCCGCGAGGCGCGGTCAATCGCTGCCCGGCCCCGGGCTATCAATGGATGGAGTATGGAGCGATGAGAATTGCAGGGTGGGCGATCGGAATTGCGTTTCTTGGGGTCTTCCTAGTCGGGACCGTCCACGGGCAGACGGGCTTGGAGCCGCCGCTCATCCAGCCCCAGTCGGTCCGCAGCACGGGCTTCGAGTACGAAGGCAACCTCGCCGCAGTGGCTCCCGAGCCGGGCAAGAAGGGGCCTGTCGCGACACCGTCGGAAGCGGCCCCCCCCGCGGCGCCCCTCGAAGTCTCCGAAGGGGCCGGTGCCGAGGACAGCGATGCCCCCTGGAAGCTGCCGCAGCCTGCCTTGTTCCAGCGGGCGGGCATCAACATGGGCGGCTGGATCCAACAGGGCATCACCTTCAACGCCCAGAAGCCCGCGGACCGCTTCAATGGCACGGTCACCACGAACGACCGCGACCGCGAATGGCAACTGAACCAGGCATGGCTCTACTTCATGCGGCCCACGAAGACGGACGGCTGCGGCTGGGATTTGGGCGGCCGGATCGACGCGGTCTACGGCACCGACTGGCGCTTTGGCATGAACTACGGGCTGGAGGACCAGATCAACAGCAATCAGAACTTCTACGGCCTGATTCTCCCGCAGTTCTACATGGAGGTGGCGGTCAACGACCTCACCGTCAAGATGGGGCACTTTGCGACGATGACCGCCTACGAAGTGATCCCGCCGGTCGCCAATTTCTTCTACTCGCACAGCTACCTGATGGCCGGCTACTCCGATCCGCTGCTGGTGACCGGGCTGCAGGCCGACTACAAAGTGAACGATCGCCTGACGTTGGTGGGCGGATTCCACCGGGGATGGATGATGTTCGAGGACTTAAACGACGATCTCGATTTCCTCGGCGGTGTGAAATGGAAGAGCGACGATCAGCGGACTGGCATGTCCTTTATGGTCGACACCGGCGCCCAGGACCTGGCCGGTGTGAATAACCGCTTCACCTACATGTTGGTCCTCACGCAGCAGATGAGCGAGAAGGCGTCGGTTGCCTTGCAGCACAACTACGGCGTGGAAAACAACGGCTCTTGGGCGACCCAAGGCGAGGATGCCGAGTGGTACGGCGTGGCGGGCTGGCTGACCTATACGTTCAATCCCTGCTGGTCGGCGGGCCTGCGGCTTGAGTGGCTCCGCGACGACGACGGCTCCCGTGTGGCCGGCGTCGGCAACTGGATCGGCTCTGGCCGCGGCTGGCTCGGCGCGCCCGGGTTCGCCGGGAACTTCTACGACCTGACCCTGGGACTGAACTGGCGCCCGCACGCCAACTGGACCGTTCGCCCGGAGGTCCGGTGGGACTGGTACGATGGGACCCGGAACCTCGCGGGCCAGTTCCCGTTCGATGCCGGGAACCAGCGGGATCAATTCACGTTCGCCGTGGACGTGCTCACGACCTTCTGAGCCCGGCCGGACGACCGAAAACCTCGGTACAATGCAGCACAGCCGCCCAGCGGCTGTGCTGTCGTTTTTTGGCCGCGCCGTAGGGCAGGCATCTTGCCTGCTTCCCGCGGGGCCGCAGGCTGGAAGCCCGTGCTACGTGCCCCCGGAGCCACGACCGCTCGGGGGGCACCGCTTTACTTCGGGGCCGCTCTTCGGAACAATTCACCAATACCGGAAAGGTGCAGGAGAGCGGGCCGGGAGTCGCCTGCTTCTCGAAAAGAAGGCAAGGACGCCCGGCTCGGCGTCCGGGAAAACGACTCCCGACCCCATGCGAGCCGTCAGGAGATTGCTATGGCTACTGGAGAGCGAGGCAAGAAGACCCGGCTGTACCTGGGCATCGACGTCGGCGGCACGAAAATCCTCGCCTCGCTGGCGGAAGAGAGCGGGGCCACGCTAGACCGGCATCGCGCCGCCACCCCCCGCGACGTCGGCCCGGAGCAGGTCGTGGCCGCCATCGAGAAGATCATCGAGACCGTCCTCAAACAAGGAGGAGTCGAGACCGGCGATCTGGCGGCCATCGGCATCGCCATCCCCGGTGTGGTCGATCCCGACGCCGGCCGGGTCGTCGTCACCCCCAACATGAGCCTCACGGGGGTGGCCATCGGGTCCCACCTGGAATCGCGATTCCGCCTGCCCGTCGCCTTGGGCAACGACTGCAACCTGGGAACGCTCGGCGAGGTGTGGCTCGGCTCCGCCCGCAACACCCGGAGCGCGCTCGGCATCTTCGTCGGGACCGGGATCGGCGGCGGTTTCGTCTGCAAGGGGAAGCTGTGGCGCGGGGCCCGGGAATCGGCCTGTGAGGTAGGGCACGTCATCGTCGCGATCGACGGCCCCCCGTGCGGCTGCGGCAATCGCGGCTGCCTGGAAGCGCTCGCCAGCCGCACGGCCATCGAGGCCCAGCTCCGCGCCTCGGTCGCCGCGGGCGAGAAGACCGTGCTCACGGACCTGCTCCAGGGGGACCTCAAGATCATCCGCTCCAACGCCCTGCGGCAGGCCCTGGGCGCCGAGGACCCGCTGGTCACCCGCGTCATGCACCGCGCCGCCGAGACCCTCGGCTACGCCTGCCTCACCGTGCGGCACCTCGTGGACCCCGAGGTGATCGTGCTGGGCGGCGGCGTGATCGAGGCGTGCAGCGACTTCATGGTGCCGATCGTGGAGAACATCGTCGGCTCCGATCAGCTTCCCGGGGCCCGCGACGGCGGCCGGGTCTTGCTCTCCGCCCTGGGGGACGACGCCGTGGTCCTCGGCGCCGTCGCGTTGGCCCGAATGCTGGTCGGCCGCAGCCCCTTCAAGAAGCGATTCGCCGTCAGCCCGAGCTACCCGAGCATTGCCGATTCCCGCTTCGGCGAGATCACCGTCGGGAGGAAGACCTACACCCACGACGTGTGTATCCTCGTCGACGGCCGAGTGAAGAAGCGCAAGAAGAGCGTTGCCCGGGAGGAGTATCACACCGCCCACACCCTCGGACCCAAGGAGTTGGAGCGTGTCTGCCAAGGCGGGCCGGAGGTCCTCTTTGTGGGCACCGGCGAGAGCGGCGCCGTGAAGCTCAACGAGGAGGCCCAGCGCTACCTCAGCCAGCGGTCCATCCAGTGCAAGGCGATGCCCACCCCGCAGGTCATCGAGGCCTACAACAAGTCCGCCAAGCGGAAGGCCGCCTTGATTCACGTGACCTGCTGACCGCCCTGTCGTTGAGCTTTTCCACCTGGTTGCGGGCGATCCATAGCCCCGCTTCGCGGCGGGCGCGGTGGTCCGGCCGGTAAGGGGCGGCAATTCTGGAGATACTCGACGAGCTCCTTGACGGCCACGCGGCATCTCAGCTCCTTCGCCCACTCGGGCCGACTTGCTTGCGGCCGGACGGCCGCCGCGGTAGGTTGTACCGGCAGGTCGCGATCGGCCGGGGCGGGACTTTGCTCTTTGGGAACGATCACCGCCATCGGGAGCGGCAACGGGAGGGACATTCCATGAAGTCCAGAGGGATACTTCTCGTCGCGCTGTGCGCCCTATCGACCGCGTGGCAGTCTGCGCCGGCAGCGGCGCCGGGAGAAATGCCCGTCATCATGCGGGAGGAGACGCTCGTCGTCCCCACGTACGAGACGGGGCCGCCCGAAAAGAACCCGGTCTTCTTCAGCGGGCGGAGCTACCAGGGCGCCAAGGGGCCGGTGTATCCGTATCCGCTCCTGGACACGCTCACCGACGTGCGAAAAGACAAGGCGTATCGGGCGATCTACCTGGAAAATCAGTACGTGAAGTTCTGCGTGCTTCCCGAGCTTGGGGGGCGGATCTTCAGCGGTATGGACAAGACCAACAACTACGATTTCTTCTACCGCCAGCACGTCGTGAAGCCGGCCTTGATCGGCATGGTGGGGGCCTGGATCTCCGGCGGCGTGGAGTGGAACATCCCGCATCATCACCGGGCGTCCACCTTCATGCCGGTCGACTGCAAGCTCGTGGAAAACCCCGACGGCAGCAAGACGATCTGGCTGGGTGAGATCGAATTGCGGCACCGCATGAAGTGGCTCGTGGGGCTGACGCTCCATCCCGGCAAGTCCTACCTGGAGGCCACGGTCAGGCTCTTCAATCGCACGCCCCTGCCGCACTCGATGCTCTACTTCTCGAACGTCGCGGTCCACGCCAATCCCGACTATCAGGTCATCTTCCCGCCGAGCACCGAATACGGCACGCAGCACGGCAAGCGGGAATTCGTCCACTGGCCGATCGGCCGCGGCGCGTACGGGGGGCTGGACCGCCGCGGCGTGGACCTGAGTTGGTGGAAGAACCACCCCACGCCCGTCTCGATCTTCGCCTGGAACTACGAGGACGATTTCTTCGGCGGCTACGACCACGGCAAGCAGGCGGGCGTGGTCCACGTGGCCGATCACCACACCGTGCCGGGCAAGAAGTTCTTCGAGTTCTCCAACAGCGAAGAAGGCCGGATGTGGGACAAGGTGCTCACCGACCAGGACGGCCCGTACCTGGAGCTGATGTCGGGGGCCTACAGCGACAACCAGCCCGACTACAGTTGGGTCCAACCGTACGAGGTTAAGACGGTCAAGCAGTACTGGTATCCGATCCGGCAACTGGGCGGGATCAAGAATGCCAACCTCGATGCGGCCGTGAATTTGGAGGTAAACGAGTCGCGGGTTGGCCGGATGGCCTTCAATACCACGGAGCATCGCCGCGGGCGGGTGAGGCTGGAGGCGGGCGGGAAGCCGCTTTTCGTCGAGGAGATCGAGATCGGCCCCCAGCGGCCGTACGTCAAGGAGGTCTCGCTGCCGGCGGGCGTCCAGGCCGACGATCTCAGAGTTGCCCTCGTTTCGCCTGCCGGCGAGGAGATCATCAGCTACCGCCCGGTGCGGCCCAAGGGCGCGCCGATGCCCAAGCCGGTCGAGCCGCCACCGCCGCCGAAGGAAATCAAGACCAACGAGGAGCTTTATCTTGCCGGGCTGCGATTGGAGCAGTTCCACAGCCCTGCCTTGGAGCCGTATCCCTATTACGAAGAGGCCCTCAGACGCGATCCCGGCGACTCCCGGGTCAACGTCGCCCTGGCAATCCTCTACTGCAAGCGCGGCATGTTCGCCGAGGCGGAAGAGCGGCTCAAGGCCGCGATCGAGCGGATCACCCGGAACTACACGAGCCCCAAGGACGGCGAGGCGTTCTACTATCTTGGCGTGGCCCTGAAGGCCCAGGGAAAGTACGACGCCGCGGACGACGCCTTTCACAGGGCCGCCTGGAGCCAGGCGTGGTACGGGCCGAGCCACTTCGCCCTGGCCGAGAACGCCTGTCGGAGCGGGGAGTTCGCCCGGGCTTTGGAGTTCGTCGATCGGGCGATTTCGGCCAACGCGCTCAACACCAAGGCCCTGGACCTGAAAGTCGCTTTGCTCCGCAAGTTGCACCGGCCGCAAGAGGTGTTCGCCCTGGCCGCGAAGGTGCGCTCCATCGATCCCCTGGACTTCGGGGCGGCCAACGAGTCCTGCCTTGCGCTCGTGGAGATCGGCCAGCGCGACCGGGCCGACAAGGCGAGGGGCGACCTAATCGCGTCGATGCGCGGCTCCGCGGCATCGTACCTGGAACTGGCCGCCGACTACGGCGCGTGCGGCCTTTGGGAGGAGATCATTGCGGTGCTCACGCGGTGCGTCGATGCCGCAAAGGACAAAGGCCAGGTCAATCCGTTGGTCCACTACCACCTCGGCTACTACCTCGAACGGAAGGGCCAGTCCAAAGAAGCATCGGAACATTACCGCCTCGGTAACCGCATGCCCGGCGACTACTGCTTCCCGTTCCAGTGGGAATCGGCCGAGGTGCTCCGGCACGCCATGAAGCAGGACCCCGGCGATGCCAAGGCGCCCTACTATCTCGGCAATCTGCTGTTCGACCACCAGCCCAAGAAGGCCATCCAGGCGTGGCAGCAGGCCCGAGACCTCGACGGCTCCTTTGCCACGGTATACCGCAATCTCGGGCTGGCATACGCGCAGGTCGAGAACGATCCTTCCAAGGCCGTCGCGAGCATGGAGAAGGCGGTTGCGTGCGACCCGCGGGACCCGAAACTCTATGCCGAGATGGACGGTCTCTGCGAGGCGGCAGGAGTTGCGCCCCAGAAGCGGCTGGCAATCCTGGAGCAGAACCATGCGACGGTCGCCCAGCGCGACGAGGCCCTCCTGCGCGAGATCGTGCTCCAGATCCTCGTGGGGCAGTACGACAAGGCCATCGACCTCCTGGACAACCATCATTTCCACCTCTGGGAAGGGCAGACCGGCGTCCACGACGTGTACGTGGATGCCCATCTCCTGCGGGGACAGAGGCATTTCGACGCCGGCCGGTATGCCGAAGCCCTCAAGGACTACGAGGCCTGCCTGGAGTATCCCGACCGCTTCGAGACCGGCAAGCCATACCGCGACGGGAGCAAGACTCCCCAGGTCCGGTATCACCTCGCAGCGGTCTGCGAGGCGATGCGCGACGGCCCGGCAGCGAGGAAGCACTTCGAGCAGGCGACCCGGGCCAGGCCCGGCTGGTCGGAATCCCGGTACTACCAGGGACTGGCCTATCGGAAGCTCGGCCAAGACGCCAAGGCGGCCGAGACCTTCGACGGGTTGATTCGCTCGGGCAGGGAGAAGCTGGCCGCGCCGGCGGGCGTCGACTTCTTCGCCAAGTTCGGCACCCAGCAATCGGACCGCGTCCGGAAGGCACAGGCCCACTACCTGATCGGCCTGGGCTGTCTCGGCAAAGGGGAAACGTCGGCGGCAAGGGCGGAATTCGAGGAGGCCGTCCGTTTGGACGCCAACCACTTGGGTGCGCACACGATGCTGGCCGCATCGCTCAAGAGCCGCCGCAACCCAGGCCGAGAAAAGCAGTGACAACGCGGCATGGACCCGGCGTGTCACGGGTGCCCGTCAATCCCGTGGTGAGCAGATCCTTGCCGGCCGGCAGAGCCGGCATGTCAAAGTCAAAGGACGTGCAGGCATCTATCCACCCAGTGCCGCCCTGTACTGACCATGTCGTGCAACAGCGTTTCCAACGACGAGGAACCGCCGTTGGCCCGCGTAAGGCAGACTTGGAAGAGAAGGATGCCGACGCATAGTCCGGCCAGGCGCACCAGTCGGAGCAAGGGGGTTTCACGCCTCGGGTCCAGCGAGGGGTTAAGATATCCCACGACGGCCGCCAGGATCCCTACGACGCCCAGCGTGAGAAACAGCTTCTCGCCCATGGCAAGAATGCCTCGCTTCTTCGTACTGTTAACGCCCGCCGCCCCTGTAACAAGTATAGCTTATGGCGGGCAGTCTGGTGTCACCCAGAACCGCCGGGGCAGGGGCGGTCTGGGGTCAGAGCGCACTCAGTCAACAGGCCGTTGCGGGCATAGGCCGCTAATGACTACGTGCGCTCTGCCCCCTCCTTAGGGACTGGCGACGCGCCCGATCACCGCAGCGGGCACGTAGGCCTGCGAGACCGGCAGGTAGTTGCAGGTACATCCTCCGTTCAGGCTGGGCATGTTGAGGACGCCGCTGGCCGGGAACAGGTTGTTGCTGCAAGCCGCCCGCACGTTCCAGAACGGGATGATCTCGCGCGAGGCCAGGTCAATGCAGGCCGCGTTGCCGCGGACGCGGGTCGTGACCAGGTTCGAGCTGGCGCGGGGGATGGTGCAGCCGCGCCGCGTCCAGGTCATCGCCTTGCCGGACGGTTTTCCCGTGCGCAGGTCGTACTCGACGTAGCTTTCCGCGGTCCCCACGAGCACCTTCGTGCCGATGAGAAAGAGCGGCCTGGGAAGGTTTTCGGGCTTCGTCTTGGCGGCCGGCTTGGGGGGCTCGGGAAACGCGGCCACCAGGGCGCCGTCGCCGGCGCGATGGATGCCGGACGACAGGACAACCAGGTCGAGCGGCGGGCTGTATCGCACCTCGGATCCGCCGGGGATTTGCCAGAGGAGCTTGCCGGTCTCAACGTCCAGCGCGTGCGTCTTGGGGTCTTTGCCCCCCGCCTCTTTTCCCTGCTGGCTCACCAGCTCGGCGCAGAAGACCTTTCCGCCGCCCACGGCAACACTCAGGTTGGCGCGCCCGCACTCGTATTTCCATGCCAAGCGGCCGCTAGTGTCCCGTCAATCTTCGATTGACGGGTGACGCGGAATCGTGTTTCATGG
>CAYGZA010000247.1:0-10308 GCA_964354135.1 uncultured Planctomycetaceae bacterium | reverse complement strand
CTCATATTGTCCACAATGCGATTTTGGCCACTTCAGAGGAGCCTGCGGGCCCGAGGGTCGTCAACAAGGGTACCGGGCAGAGGGCAGAGGGCAGAGGGCAGTCGCCAGTGGGCGTTTCATCGTCCTTTCTCGACCTTCTCGGCTTCCGCCGCACGGACGGCCCACAGCCAGCCGGCGGAGGTCGCAACGTACAACGTGCCGTTGGCTGCCACCGGCGAGGCATCGACCTTGGCGCCGAGATTGATGCGGCTGAGAACCTTCAGCTTCTTGCCGGCGGAGAGCACCCAAAGGCCCTTCGAGGTGGGCATGTAGACCTTCCCGTCCGCCGCCAGCGTGGAACCCCAGACTTCAGATCGCGTGTCGTGAATCCAGTAGGGTCTTCCCGTCTGGGCATCCAGGCAGTGGAGCCGGCCCGCCACGTCGGACAGATAGACCAGGCCGTCGGCAACCGAAACGGTCGAGAGCGTTCGATCGAGGCCCTGGTAAGTCCAGATCTTCCCGGTCTTGGTGATGTCGCCCGTCCCGGTGGCGTCGATCGCGTGAAGGGCTCCCCGCCCGCGGCCGTGGGCGGGATCGCGGCCGATGGCCACGTAAACGCGGTTATCGAGGAGGACCGGCGTGGCGATGATCTCGCTCTCGCCGACGAACGCCCCGTCGTGCTTATTGAGCGTGCCCTTGACGCGCTTATCGCCCAGGCAATAGTGGGTGATCCAGTCGAGATCCCCGGTCGCCTTGTACTCCGGCGGAATGCAATCGAAGGACCAGACGGTCTTCAGCCGGACGAGTTTCTCCGGCACGGAGGCGATCGCTTCGAAGGCATAGCAGAGGCCGTCGCCGCCGCCGTAGAGCGCCAGCTTTCGGCCCCCCACGGTGCCTATCGCGATCGAGGACCATTGTCCGTGCAAGAGGTGCTGCACGATGCGCGTGTCGTCCACGGCGACCAGGCGGCCGCTCCTCTTGTCCAACACGATGACGTTCGGCGCGTGGGGGGCCGGGAATTTGCGGTCCTTCTCCCTGTGCGGATTCTGAAAACTATTGCGGTCGACTCCGTTCGACGTGGGGACGTACACGAGATCGCCGTCGATGACCGGGGAGCCGTTGGCGGCATCGCAGGGAAACACGCCCAGCTCCTTCCACGTGTCATAGGTCCAAAGGACACGTGCCTTGCCGGCCTCGGGGCCCGGAGGTTGACCGTGGACGTCCAGGCACAACACGTCGAAGCGGTTCGAGACGAAGTAGACGCGGTCGCCGTCCACGGCCGCCGACGAGCAGACGCCGATCTGCTGCGGAATCGCGCCGATCCCGATCTGAAAGCCGTCGATCTCCTTGGGCACGGCTCTCGGCGGCGCTTCCCATTTCCAGAGGAGCTTTCCCGTAGCCTCGTCCAAGCACGCCAGCACCCCGTTGCCGGAATCGAGACCGCCAAGGAAGACCCTTCCCCCTGCGACGGAAGGCGTGGAGTAAAAGGCGTCGCAGACTTTCACTCCCCATTTCACGTTTTTCGCGGTGCTTAGATCAATCGTCCGCTCGCGGCTCTGCTTGACTCCGGGCACGAACGACTCGGGCAACCCCTTCTCGAGCGACACCATGTTCTTGCCGTGGGAACCACACCATTGCGGCCAATCGCCGGCCGAAGCGCGATCTGCCTCAGTCGCGAGCAGCCATCCCACGGTGAGCAGCAAGTAGATCATCCGACGCATGTTCACTTCTCCTTGGGGCGCACCGGGCGGGGAAGGTTGTAAAGATCGATGTCCGGGAAAGCATAGACCCAGGCACCCCAGACGCCGTGACTATAGCGCGGCTGTTTCTCCGCAGGCAAGTCGCCGAGCGCGACGCGGGCAGCCTCGGCGTCGTCCATCAGGCCGGCCGCAAGCCGCACGGCCTCCATCGGGTTGAACTGCCGCCCGTAGTCGCGAGATTCGATGACCAGTCCGGCCACGGCTTTTCCTGCCAGCCAATCCGTCAGCCGACGGAGAACGTCCTGGCGCGGGCTCCGGCGGAACGCTTCGGCCGTATCCTGCGGCGTCGCGCGATTCGTGGCAAACGCACTCCGCGGCCTCCAACCGGACAGCGACGGGTAGAGCGGTCCTTTCTTGCGTGCGTCCAGGGCGTGGCGAATGGAGTCCGCCGGCCACGGGGATTTCACGCCGTAGTGGTCCGCCAGGCGCGGGATGATCTCCTTGATCGCCTTCGGGTGATCTACGGGGAGCATCTCGCTGTAGTAAGCGACGACCGGGCGCTCGGATTGCGGGTCGTACCACAGCCAACCGCGGTCCTTCTCGGGCACCCTGTCCAACCACGACAGGCACTTTCGCAGCGGCGCGAGGTAGCGGTCGTCGCCCGAAAGGTCGTACATCATCGACAGTGCGGGAATGACCGAGCCGACGGCCTGCATGGAAACGGCGGGCGGCTCGAAGTTGCGCATCCACACGGGCTTGTTGTTCTGGTCGTACTGGTCCGCCCACCCGAAAGTCGGCGGACCCAGTTGCGCCGCGAGAATCCACTCCGCCCCCTTGTAGATGGCGTCCACGCAGCGCGGGTCGCGGAGCAGCCAGTAGATGACGAAGAGATCCTGCATGGCTTGCGGCGTCACCGCGTCATTGAGGGCCGGATGTCCGTAAGGTCCTTTGTGGGACGTGATCGGATACGCCTCCCAGCCCCACCAGCCGCCCGGTCCCTGCGCTTGCAGATGGAACTGCATGGCGCGGCGGACCACCGCCTTGGCGCGCTCGTCGCCGGTCAAGCCGCCAAGGAAGGTGAGGAACCGGATCTGATTGCTCTGCATCGACTGAGCGATGTAGACATACGGGCTGCTGGGGACGTACTTGCCGCGCGTGTAGGCGTAGTGGTAGTTCCATCCGCCTTCGGGAAACTGGGTCTCGGCAAACATCCGCGACAAATCCATCGCCGCGTCCAGATAGCGGTCGTCGCCCCAGATGCGCCACGCGCGCAAGAGCAGGTTTCCGACGTCCGCATTGGTCGTGAACCACAGGTTCACCCCCCGCCCGAACCAGCCCCATTCCGCCGGCTCGTACGTGGGGAACTGGTAATAGTCGTGCCAGCCCCCGTGCCGCTGAAGCGAGAGCAGTTTGTCCAAGGTCGCGCGCACCGCGTCTTCGCACTCCAACAGGCGGGCCTGGTCCACGCCCGGTCCCGCATTGCCGGTCGCCTCCCGGCGCTCGCCGCTTGGCGTCTTTTGGCTCGGCGCTGCCTTCAGCCGGTCCGCGACGGTCGCTGCCTGGAGGCGCAGCTCATCCAGATCGCAGTCGGCGGTGAGCACGTTGTCGCCCGGCAGCCCGCTCAGACCGCCGAAGAGGATTTCGTATCCCGGGCTGGGCCCCGGCGCGTCGGCGGGCAATCCGAGGGGCGCCGTCACGCCCTGGCCGTCCACCAGCAGCCAAAGACGCCCCGGCGGCTGGAGGTCGTAGGAGACGAGGATGTGATGCCAGGCTGCCCCCGCGAACTTGGCGGCGGGCACGCGCACCTGCCAGCCGTCCGCGGCGCCCAGTTGAACGCCCAGCGCGTAACGCGGGATCGCCTTTTGCACGATGTGGAATACCAGCTCGTTGTCGGCGGACTTCAGTACGCCGAGATGGTAGGGAGCCATGCCGTCCGTCGCTGCGAACCCGGCCCGTTCCGGGTAGGCGGCGAACAACCAGTGCGCCTTGCCGTCGCTCCAAATCGGCGCGCCGCCCCGCGATTTTGCCCAGAACTCCACCGTGCCGCGCCACCGCGCGACGTTGTCCAGCCCGGCGAACATGACGTAGCCGTTCGCCCCCGTCACCCCCACGCCGCCGCTGAACTTCCCCGGCGCAGAGGGGTCGGACTGAAAACCAACCTCCTCACGGTGCGTGCGCGCGTAGTCGGCGTCATTGCTGCTGGACGAGTCGAAGTGGGCCAAGAGCGTCGTGTGCCGGTCGCGCGCTAAGGGCGCATCGGGCACCGCCGCCAGCGCGATCGGATCGCCCGGAAGCACTGCAGCGCACACCGTTCCGCACCGTGAGATGCTCCAAAGGGCTATGGAAAGCAGACAGAGACGAGTCAGCCTCATTGGATCATCTCCTGGGGAACATCAAGACTTGCCTCCAAGGCAAAGGACCTTCCCGTCGCGCAAAGCTACCAGGATTCGTCCCTCGCGGTCGATGGCCACGCCCCAGCGAACGGGACCCGCGGGCAACGAGTGCCTCCAGAGGACTTTGCCGGTTCGGATCTCCATCGCGGCGATCCCGTAGGTTTCCTCTGGGGAGGCTTCGGGGCGTGGGTAGCGTCGATCGGTCCCGGCGACGAGGACCGCGTTCTTGGCCAGCGCCACGGCGACATTTTCCTGGAACGGGCGGCCGGCCCAGAGGGCCTTGGTCTTTTCCCCTTCGCCCTGGGTTGGCAGGGTCAATCCCAGCCCCCCGGTGATCACCGCCAGCGTGGCGGGTGGGCAGGCCAGCTCGGCCTGGTCGATGTAGTGGACGTCTTCCGGCCGCGTGTGCAGGGGAAAGGAGCCGCTCACGGCGATCGTCCCGTCGCCGCGGAGAAAGAGGCTGTGCCCGCGCGGGCCGCGGGGGTCCTTGGCGAAAGCCAGCGTGGCGGCGCGGACGGGTTGGAACGCCCCGCTGGTCGCATCGTAACTGGCCAGCGGCACGCGGTTGCCGCCCGCCAGGTAGAGCTTCCCGCGGTGCAAGAGGAGATCGCCTTGCACGCCAGCTCCGTTGCCCTGCCCGCCCTCGGTGATGCCTGAAGTGTTGTTTTGCCAGCGGATCTTGCCGGTGGCCGCGTCCAGGGCGTAGACGTGCGTGCCGTCGTAGTTGGCGATGCCTGCGGCGGCGTAGGCAATTCCGCTATCCACCAGCACGCCGCTGGCCACCGGCCAGGTCGAACCCAGCGAGCCGTAGACGGGGATCTTCCGCTCGACGGGAGCGGCGCGAAAGCGCCACAGGAGCCGCCCGCTGGCGGCCTCGAAGGCATAGATCCAGCCGTCGGCCGAACCGACCAGCGCCCGCCCCTCGGCAATCGACGGAGGGACCCGAATCGCTCCGCCCGTGTAGGCCGTCCACTTTGGTTTCCCGCTCCCCGCATCCAGGGCGCGGACGACGCCGTCCGATCCTCCGATAAACACCAGGCCCCCGACGGTCACGGGCGCGGTGGCCGTGCTGGCATCGCGCGGCTTGAACTCCCAAGCTACGGCCGCCTTCTCGGCAATCGCTCGCTCGG
Source organism: uncultured Planctomycetaceae bacterium (assembly GCA_964354135.1). GTDB lineage: Bacteria > Planctomycetota > Planctomycetia > Pirellulales > Thermoguttaceae > CAYGZA01. Next base: position 5,106 of record CAYGZA010000247.1, on the reverse strand, counting down.
ACCGGGTGCTCCGCACGTTGTCCTTGCGATAGGCCGGCCAGTCGTCGGCAGTCTGCTCAAGCGGTGCGACCTTGGCCGGGTCGTCCGATGCAGGCTCAAGCCGCTCGGCTTCGGTGGCTGGAATCGAAAAGTTGAAGTCGCCCGCGGGCGCCACGCTAACGACGCCGATCAGCGACAGATTGCAGCCGCACATCCAGGGCCCCCAGTAGAGATGTCCTCCGGCGACGACCACCCCGTCGTGGCACGCCGGCCGCATCGGCGCGATCGGCAGGATCTTCTCAGCTCCCGTGTCCCAAGAAAACGTCCCGTCGCCTCCGCCGCGGACGAAGATCCGATCCACGCTGCCCGTCGCACGCGTGCATCCCGCACGATGGAAGAGCTGGCGAATGATTCGGCCCGTCTTAGGGTCGAACAACTGGCTTGGGTCCAAAGCGCCCATGGCGTAGAGCCCCTCGTCACGCAGCACGAGCTGGAAGGCCCCCTTGGGATACTGCCAGAGCAATGTGCCGTCGTCCGTCGAGACGGCAACCAGCCTGGTCCGCTGCGGACCGGCGAAGTAGAGGGCCCCGTCGCCGCACTTCAGGTAGGCGGAGGTGGCGAAGCCCGTGCCCGGGAACTGGGCGGGATGATGTGCCCCGATCGCCTCCAAGACCGCCCGGTCCTCGGATCTCCACACCAGCTTGCCCGTCTTGGCGTCCACGCAGCCCAGGTATTTCGGATGGCTGTAGAAATAGATCCGCCCGGCCTTCATGCACACCGCCCGGGTATCCAACGGTTCCGGCTCGCGATGGTGCCAAAGGACCTTCTTGGTGGCCGGATCGATCGCCAGCAGGGTGCGGCCGAATCCCCACGCGTAGTGATCGATATTCCACCAGGGCCAGCCGGCGCCCCGGAAACCTTGACCTTGGAGGTTGTCGCCGTGCGGCTCCTGCTGGCCGACCAATGCGTACAGCACGCCTTTTTCCAGCGCCATCCACTTCCACACCGGGCCGTCGCTGATGCCTTCCGGAACCTTGATCTCACCCTTCAGCTCACCCGTGGCCGCGTCCAGCAGCTTGCACGATACGGCGTCGCCCAGGTAAAGCGTTTCCGGGGTCGCGATCATCGTGTTGCGATGGACCATGAAGTTCGGATCGAGCGGTCGCTTCCAGAGGATCGTGCCGTTGTAGCCGTTCATGGCGATGAGGGTGTTGAGCATCGGCCATTGCGGCCGGAGGAAGGCCCGGCTCCCAAAGGCCTTGAACAGCCGCCCGCCTGCGACCACCGTCATCTCGGGCATCGGGCAATACCAGGGCTCGGCAAGGAATTGAGTGAGGTACGGCGCGCGGGCCACGCGGTCGGCCGACTGGGGATTGTTGTCCGGGCCGTGATAGGGGTGGCTCCACTCGTCGGTCCCCTCCGGCTGCGGTTTGGCGAGGAGTTCCGTCCCCAGCCATGCCGTCCCGCCGGGCCGCAAGACCCGCAGTAGTTCCTCCTTGACCGCGCGATCCGAAGCCACGCCGCGCGCGATGACCGCATCCGTCAGATTATTAGCGAGGTGAATGCGGGCATCGCTCCCCTTTTCGACGTAGACCCGGGTGTTCAGCATCCCGGCGGCATCGGCGGCACGGCGAGCAGCTTGGACATCCTTCTCGTTCGACAGTTGTACGTAGACCTGCAACTGGCTCGCTTTGGCCAGCCCGATCGCCAACTCGGCCCGCGGGTCTCCGAGGATCGCGCAGATCCCTCGCGGCGACTGGAGTTTTCCGAGGATTTTCGGGACCGCAGGCAGAGGCGCTGCGGTGGTTGTTCCAACCAGGAGAAGGGCCCCAGCCATTGAGATGATCGAGAGACTCTTCTGCATGACACACCTCCCTTTTGTTTTGTCGCGCAGAGCGCGCATCGCCGACCTGACGATCGCAGACACTCGCTGCTTACGGGCCTGCAAACGCCAGGACTTGCCCGTTTTCCAGAGTCACGACGATTCTTCCCTGATGATCCACAGCAGCCCCTCCCCGCACGGCGGCGGCAGGCAGTGCTTCATGCCAGAGGTCCGAGCCGCTGGCGATGTCAATGGCCGCCAAGAACGGCGATTCTTCCGCGCCCGTCCGACTGTGTCCGGCACCCAGCAGCGCGGCGGGGGCGACAATCAAGGCATTGAAGCGGCGACCGGGTTTACCGGCCCACACGATGGAACGCTTCGGAGCGGCGCGCGGCGCAAGGGGCGATTTCGCCTCCGGCTTGGCGGGCCGCAAAGCGGCCGGTGCAACCGGGGCCAGCAGCGCCAGGGCGGAATGCTGGCTGCCGTCGTAGCTCGCCTCGTAGACCAGCCCCTTGCCGTCGGGCAGCACGTGCGAGAGCGACATGTACCGGCCGTACTCGGGATAGTACGGGGAAAACGCCGTGCGAAACTCGGACGCCACCGCGTGGTTGGGCGGATTGAGGCACCGGCCGGTCTTGAGATCGTACCGGGCCGTCTCGTACTTGCCCCCGCCGAGAAACCGCAATTCTCCCTCGGCCAGGTAAAGGTTGCCCTGCAGACTGACGCCGCCGTCGACCGCTTCCGACAGCCTGCCCGAAGAGTCGTTGCACCACTTGACTTTGCCGCTATTGGCATCCAGCGCGTAGACGTAGGTGCCGTCGTAATGGGCGATGCCGGCGGCGGCGTAGACGACGCCGTCGGCGGCGACGACCCCGCCGGCGACCGGCCAGGTGGACATCAGCTTGCCGTAGACGGGAATCCATCGCTCGGCCGGCGCGGCCCGGAAGGACCAGAGCAGCCGGCCCGTGGCGGCCTCCAGGCAGTAGACACGGCCGTCGGCCGAGCCGGCATACAGCCGACCTTGCCAGAAGGCAGGCGGAAAGAAAACCGCCCCGGCGGTGTGCGCCCGCCAGCGCAGCGACCCGTCGTCGGCGCCGACGGCGTGGAGCGTGCCGCCGTCGTCGCCGAAGAAAACGGCTCCGCCCGCAACGATCGGAGCGGTCGGCCGCACGCCGCCCGGCAACCCGTAGGCCCATCGCCGTGCCACGCGCCGCGGCAGGGAGACCTTCGTCGTGCCGGTGCGGGCATTGTCGCCGAGATAGGCAGGCCAGTCGTCGGAGCGGACATCGACGCTCTGGGCCTTCGCGGCGTCGCCCGGGCCAAGTTCCAGGCGGGGCGCCTCCGCCCCCGACCGCTGATGGAAGTTCCCCGCCGGGGCGAGGCAGATGTGGCCATAGAGCGACAGCGGGCAGCGGCACTTCCACGCTCCCCAGTGCAGCAGACCGTCGGAAATGATCACGCCCTCGTAGCAGGGCGGACGCATCGGGGCGATGTGCTTGGCGCTGGCCGTAGCGAGGTCGAAGCGAACGGTCCCCTCCGCAGCGCGGTAGAAAATGCTGTCCATGCTGCCGGTGGCAATGGTGCAGCCGCGCCGGCCCAGGAAGCGGGTGAGAACTCGGCCGGTGTCGTACTCCATGCTGAAGGCGGCGTCACTGGCGGTCTCCCCCACCGCGTACAAGGCATCGTTGCGCAGCAGCAGATGAACGCTCCCACCGTCGCCCAGCGGAACTTCCTTCCGCCAAAGAAGCTTTCCGCTGTCGGTCGAGACCGCGACGATACACGGCATCCTGGGCCCGGAAAAGAAGAGGAGCTTCTCGTTGCACTTCACGTAGGGAAACGGAGAAAGGCCCGTCCAGCCCGGCTGCTTCGGGAACAGCGGCCCGATGGCCTTGAGCAACTCTGCATCGGAGGTTCGCCAAAGGACCTCTCCCGAGTCGACCTTCAGGCAGGCGAGGGATCTCTCCGGGCTGAGGAGGAAGATGCGGCCGCTCGTCATGCAGACGGCCCGGCCGTCCACGAACTGCTCCTCCCGGTGCCGCCAGAGGACCTTCTTGGTCTTCGTGTCGATGGCGAAGAAGGTGCGGCCCTGCCCCCACGCGGTTTTTGGGTCGGGATAATCGAACCCCGGCCAATTCGCCCGAGGCCAGCCCCCCAAGCCCGATCCGTCCGATCGGAGGACGGGCGCTTGGAGTTCTTCGCCCCCGATCAAGGCATAAAGAACGCCCCTTTCCAGGGCCATCCACTTCCACGCCGTGCCATCGATCGCGGGATCTGCGGGCTTGATCTCGCCTTGGAGCTCGCCGGTCGCCGCGTCCAGGAGCTTGCAGGACCGGTCGTCGGCAAGGTACAGCGTCTGCGGCGTAGCGATGATCGTGTTCCGCAGCACCATGAAGCCTTCGCTGAGCGGCCGCTTCCACAGAATCGTTCCGTTGTAGGCATTGACGGCCAGCAAAGTGTTGAGCATCGCATTCTGGTTTGCCTGATGGGCCAGATGACCACAGGCCCTGAAGAGCCTTCCTCCGGCCGCCACGGTAACCGCGGGCGAGGGGCAGAACTTCGGGTTCGCAAGGAACTGAGTCAGGTAGGGCGCCCGGGCCGTCTTGTCGGTCGATTGCGGATTGTTGTCCGGACCGTGGTACGGGTAGCTCCAGTCATCGATGCCTTCGGGAAACGGCTTCACGATCTCCGCCGTGGAAAGGATCGCTTTCCCCTGAGGGTGCAGCACTCGCAGAAGCTCCGCACGGGCCACCGACTTCTCCGCGGCCGGCGCGACGAGAACCGCGCCGGCCAGATTGTCGGCCAGGTGGATCCCCCGGCTTTCGCCTCGGTCGGCAAACACGCGAGTTCCCAGCAGACCTGCGCCTGCCGCCGCCTCTCTCACCGAGGCGATCTCATGGGCGTGCGGCGACTGGAAGTAGACCGTCAAATGGCTCCCCCGCGCCAGATCGACGACAAACGCAGCACCACCGTTTTCGGGAAGACCGAGCACGGCGCAGATGCCGCGGTCGATGCCGATTCTCTGGAGGGCCGATGCCGCGGCGGGATGGACTGCCGCCGGCTCGGCTGGAAAAGCCGCCCGCGATGCGGCAAGTGCCACGACGATGAACACGGCACGCGCACAGTGCCTCTGGAAAGCCGACATTTTCCATCTCCTTGCTCGCGAGTGAGCCGATCCAATGCGGCCAATGATCGGGGTACGGCAGCCAGCAGACTCCGGGCTATTGTGACGCCCCTTTCCTTTACGGTCAACGGCCCATGGTTTCTCCCCTTAGCTCGGGGTCTTCAGCGCGCCGGCCGCCAACAAG
>CAYGZA010000246.1:0-10313 GCA_964354135.1 uncultured Planctomycetaceae bacterium | reverse complement strand
AGGTCCACACCAACTTCACCGGCACGGCCAAGCAGGTCCACGCCTTCAACCTCGCGGGGATGGCCCAGCCCCGCAACCTCGACGTACTGCGCAAGGTCTTCTTCGACCCCGAGGCCCTGCGGCCCGAGGTCACCACCGTCCACATCACCGAGGAGGCGGCGGAGCGGTTCGGCGAGCTGGCCGACGGGATGCGCCTGCGCGGCGTTCCCGCCCAGCCGGCGGCCCACTTCCTCATGAAGCTCATGTTCTGCATGTTCGGCGAGGACATCGGGCTCTTGCCCGAGGGGCTCTTCAGCCACATCCTCGAAGGCTCGCGCCGCGACCCGGCGCAATTGGCGCGGCGCTTGGAGGGGCTCTTCAAGGCCATGGCCTCGGGCGGCGATTTTGGGGCTGACCCGATCCTGCGGTTTAACGGCGGGCTGTTCGCCGATGCCGGCGTAGTCAAGCTCACGCCCGAAGAAATCGCTACCCTCATCAACATCGACGGCTACGACTGGGCCAGCGTCGAGCCCTCGATCTTCGGCACCCTGTTTGAGCGGACGTTGGACCCGGGGAAGCGCTCCCAGATCGGGGCCCACTACACGAGCAAGGAGGACATCCTGACGCTCTTGGAGCCGGTCGTGATGGCGCCCTTGCGCCGCGAGTGGCAGGCGGTCCGCCAGAAGTGCGAGAACGAGCTTTGGCCGAAGCTCAAGGACGCGGCCCGGGTTCGGAGCCGGGCCGTGTCGCCTCGCTTTCGGAGCCGGGCCGTGTCGGCCCGGAAGAGAGACTCCAACGAGCGGCGGGCCTTTGACCGGGCGCTCCTGGATTTCGCCGAGCGGTTGCACCACGTCACGGTGCTCGACCCGGCCTGCGGCTCCGGCAACTTCCTCTATGTGGCGATCAATCTCCTCTTGGACCTAGAAAAGGAGGTGATCAGCTACGCGGCGTCCCACGGGCTCTCGATGATCCCGCACGTGCGGCCCACGCAGCTTTCGGGGATCGAGATCAATCCCTACGCGCAGGAGTTGGCCCAGGTGGTGATTTGGATCGGCTATTTGCAGTGGATGCGGCATAACGGCTTTAAGGCGCCCAGCGACCCGGTGCTGGAGCCGATCGAGTCGATCCGGTGCATGGACGCGATCCTCGACCTCTCGGATCCCAAGAACCCCCGCGAGCCCGAATGGCCCGAGGCCGAATTCATCGTCGGCAACCCGCCGTTCTTGGGGTACAGCAAGTTGCGTTTCCATCTGGGCCATCCGTACGTCGAGGCGCTTTTCAGAATGTACGAAGACCGCGTCTCGAATCAGGCTGATGTATGCTGCTACTGGTTTGACAAAGCACGACAGGCGATTCAATCAGGCGGGTCCAAGCGAGTAGGGCTTCTGGCAACGCAGGCCATCCGCGGCGGGAAGAACCGTGACACGCTGAAGGCGATCAAGGAATGCGGTGACATCTTCTTTGCGAAATCGGATCAACCGTGGATCCTCGACGGAGCGAACGTTCACGTTTCGTTGATCGGCTTCGATGACGGGAAGGAAACTGCCAAGGAACTGGACGGCCGACGTGTTAAGTCGATCAATAGCAACTTGACCACGGCGGCAGATACCACGACGGCAGAGCCACTTCCGGCGAACAGGAATATGGGTTTTGTCGGTGGATTCAAGTTCGGCTCTTTCGATATTACTGACGAGGAGGGGCAGGCTCTTGTTCGTATCCCATCGGTGGGTGGACATCCCAATTCCGACGTCCTTCGGCCATGGATAAACGGGCGGGACGTTCTCAGTCGAACGCGCGGAATGTGGATAATCGATTTCGGCATCGACATGCCCGCATCGGACGCGGCCCTCTTTGACGCACCCTTCTCGATCCTGCGCGAGCGCGTAAAGCCCGAACGAGACAAAATGCGGAGGGCGCGCAGGCGCCAGCGATGGTGGCTGCATGGCGAGGGCGCCGGAACCTTACGTAAAGCGACAAAACATCTCTCGCGCTTCATTGTCACTCCTCGCGTTGCGAAGCATCGCGTCTTCCTGTGGGTCGAGCCGTGCATGCTCGTAGACGGTCAACTTATCGCCTTCGCGCGTTCGGATGACTACTTCCTCGGCGTCCTGCACTCGCGGGTGCATGAGGTGTGGGCTCGGGCGCAGGGAACGCAGGTCCGCGAGGCAAAGAGCGGCTTTCGCTACACGCCGACGAGTTGTTTTGAGACGTTTCCCTTGCCGGAGCCGACGCCAGAGCAAGAGGGGGCGATTGCCGCGGCGGCCAAGGAACTGGATGATCTGCGCAACGGGTGGCTCAATCCGCCGGAGTGGACCAAGACCGAGGTGCTGGAGTTCCCCGGCTCGATCGACGGCCCGTGGGCCCGCTACATCGACCCGGCCACGGTCCGCGCTCTTGGTAGGGTGGTTGCTTGCAACCACGCGGTTGTACCGGCGGAAAACGGTACGGAGACCCGCGTGCGTGCAAGCACGCAGGATACGGAGACCCGCGTGCGTGCAAGCACGCAGGATACGGAGACAGGCGTGCGTGCAAGCACGCACCCTACGCCCGGCATTGGCACCGTGCGCTGGCCGAGGATTGTGCCCAAGGACCCCGATTGCGCCGAAAGCCTCAAGAAGCGCACTCTCACCAACCTCTACAACGAGCGCCCGGCGTGGCTCGACCTGGCCCACAAGCGGCTCGACGCAGCCGTCTTCGCCGCCTACGGCTGGGACCCGGGCATCGCCGATGAGGAGTTGCTGGAGAAGCTCTTGGAGCTGAACGTTGCGCGCGCGGGAGGCCGTCAGGAGGGCAAGAGGCAGGAGGGGAAGGGGCGGAACGACGGACTTCGTGGCAATGGAATCGAATCGTCGCGAAAGCGCGAAGGTACGAAAGCTCGAAAAAGGAGCGGGAAACGGGTCTGACGGCCGTGGGTAAGCCCAAGAAGCCTGTCCTTCCTGTTTCTCGTTTTCGGAATCTCGTGTTTTCGTGATCCTCCTGATCTTGGTGGCGTGTGGCCGCCCAAGACTGCTGCTACGGTCTCGAAAGAAAGCAGAGGATGGGACGCAGTAGGCAGTGGGCGACCCACCGGGCCGACACGGCCCGGCTCTGAACCCTGAACCCTCTTCCTTCACATCCTCGCCACACGCTCGATCAGGTCCACGCTCCGGCAACTGTAGGCCCACTCGTTGTCGTACCAACTGACGACCTTCAGCAGGTTGTCGCCGATCACCTGGGTCCAGGGGCCGACGAAGACCGAGCTGTGCGGGTCGCCGATCACGTCGCTGGAGACGATCGGGTCCTCGGTGTACTTGAGGATGCCCTTGAGGCGCCCTTGCGAGGCCTCCTTCACGGCGGCATTGACCGCGTCGGCGGTGACCGGCTTGGCCATCTCGCAGACCAGGTCGACCACGCTGCCGGTACACACGGGCACCCGCATCGAGAACCCGGTCATCTTGCCCTTCAGCGCCGGGATGACCAGCCCGACCGCTTTGGCGGCGCCGGTCGAGGTGGGGATGATGTTCAGGGCGGCGGCCCGGGCGCGGTAGGGGTCCTTGTGCGGCAGGTCGTGTACGCGCTGGTCGTTGGTGTAGGCGTGGATCGTGGTCATCAGGCCCTTGACGATGCCGAAGCTCTCGTGGAGCACCTTGGCCACGGGTGCAAGACAGTTGGTCGTGCAACTGGCGTTGGAGATGCACGTCATCTCCGGCTTGAGCTGATCGTCGTTGACGCCGAGCACGCAGGTCAGGTCCGGGGCGTCCTTGGCGGGGGCGCTGAGGATGACCTTCCTCGCGCCGGCGTCCAGGTGGCTCGCATATCCGGGCTTGCCGTCGCCGCCGCGGACCGTGAACACGCCCGTGCTCTCCAGCACGATCTCGGCCTTCAGGTCTTTCCACGGCAGCTTCGCCGGGTCCTTCTCGGCCAGGACCGGGATCTTCTTGCCGTCAACGATGAGGTTCTTGTCGTCGTGCTCGACCGTGCCGGGATAGCGGCGATGGACGCTATCGTACTTCGTGAGCACGTAGAGCGTCTTCACGTCGGTGATGTCGTTGATCCCGACGACCTCAAAGACGTTCGGCTTAGCCATCAATCCGCGAAACACCAACCGGCCGATCCGGCCAAATCCGTTGATACCAACACGAATCGCCACAATACGCCTCCTTTTGGATAGACCCACCCCTCAGTGGCTGGGGCAGGGCGACTACGATGCGGTCCTACTGTAACCGGCGAGACGCCGATCCTACTGTAACCGGCGAGACGCCGGTCCTACTTCGACGTCAAAGGCAAGTTAAGAACCGCAGATTATACTGGGCGTTACGGGCACCAGCAACTCCCGCGGGCAGGCCGGGTGCGGGGGGCATCCTCGCGGCCACGTGGTGCAGGCGTCCCGCCTGCCGGGGCCGTGCAGCCGAGACGGCTGCACCACAAGCACCGGCGCGTCAGGCGGGGCCCTTGGCGTCCTCGCCGGGCACCTGGTCGGGGGGTGCCTTATGGGCGGGCTTGCGACCGCCTTTCTCGCCGGCGGGCGGTCTCTCCGCCGGTTCCGCGGCGTCGCCGGACCGCTTGGACCGCGTGGTCCGTTCGGTCTTGGCCGGGGGCTTTCGCTTGGCTTGCCCACTGCCGAGCGGCTCGCCCAGCGCGATCTCGACTTCCAGCAGCCCGCCGGTGTTCTCGCTGAGTTGACTCCCCTTTCCCTGAACTTTGTCCCCCTTCTGGACGACTGCGATGGAGTTGGGGCCGGCCAACTCCACGTCGATGTCCGCGTCTTCCGCGATCTCGATCTTAAGGGCAGACTTGAAGTGCTGATTGGGCACGTGCAGCGTCACCCTTGCCGCCTTGATGGAGCTGATTTGTCCGCGGACCTCAAAGGTCTGGTTGGCAGGCACGGCCCCCTTGCCGGCGGGACCTCCGCCGGGGCCGCCCTTGCGGCCGCCGCCCGGTCCAGGCGCGAAAGCCGGCGCGGGCCCGGCCCCCAGACCGAATCCGAGGCCCGCCCCAAGTCCGGCACTCTGGCCGAAAGCCGGCTTTTTCCGCTCGCCGGCCTTCTTTTCGCCGTCGGCCTTCTCACCGAAGCCGCCTCCGAGCCCCGTTTCGGGAAAAGCCCCCGGCTGCACCTCCAGGTTGGGCGTAAAGATAGTGAGCTTGCTCACCGGTTGCTCGACACGCGCCCGCCGCGTGTCCACCTCGGCAACAAAACGGATGTACTGCCCGGCAGAGAGAAACTCCCGAGTGGCCTTGCCGGTCACCTGGACCTTGGCATTGGGCAGGACTCGCAGGACCCAGGTCTGGCCGGCGTTGGTGGCCACCTTCAGAAAGCCGGGCCGCACGTCTTCCACGGTCCCTTGCACCGTCAGTTCCGGGAGCCGCGGCTGAGGAGGGGCTTCGCCGCGGCCAACGCGCCGCTGGGCCCACAGGGCGCCTGCCCCCATCCCCAGCCACAACGCACCCGCGCATCCGAGAATTACGGCCAGCCGACGTCGGGACCCCATGGCAAACCCCTCGCAAAAAAGAGCCCAACTCTGTTCCTGGCGGACGCGCCGCTCCCCCCCCGGCTTTCGGCGTCTCAGCTCGCCACTACCTATAAGGATAACCCTGGGGCGCACCGTTGGCCAGCTTTCCGGGCGCACCGAGCTGCCGTAAAATGCCCGTCCTGTGAGCCGGCAAGTGCCCGTATCTTTGACCCGGCCGTAGTTTGCCCATTTTAACAACCAGGCGAGTTTTCCCCATGAGCGCCGAAACGAGCCCAATGTCCGTCCCGCGGTTTGCCGCCATGAAGGTTGCCGGACAGAAGATCACCATGCTGACAGCCTACGACTATACGATGGCTGCCTTGCTCGATTCCGCCGGCATCGAGGGCATCCTCGTGGGGGACAGCCTGGGCATGGTCGTGCAGGGCCACGCGACGACGCTCCCCGTGACCCTGGATCAGATGATCTACCACGCCGAGATGGTCGGCCGGGCGGTCCGCCATGCGCTGGTGATCGTTGACCTTCCGTTTCCGACGTATCATTTAGGCACCCACGAGGCGATCCGCAACGCGGCCCGGGTCCTGAAAGAGACCCGCTGCCAGGCCGTGAAGCTGGAAGGGGGGGCCGATCAGGCCGGGGTCATTGCCGCGTTGGTCTCCGCGGGAATCCCGGTCATGGCCCACTGCGGTCTGCGGCCGCAGAGCATCCACCAACTGGGCGGTTATTCGGTGCAGCGGGATCGTGGACGGCTCCTGGAGGACGCCAAGGCCGCGGCCCAAGCCGGGGCGTTCGCCATGGTCCTGGAGTGCATCCCCTCCGACCTGGCTGCCGAGGTCACGGCCGCGGTGCCGATTCCTACCATCGGCATCGGCGCCGGCGCCGGCTGCGACGGCCAGGTGCTCGTGCTTCAGGACCTTCTGGGCCTGACGCCGGGGCGGCCGCCGCGCCACGTGAAGGCGTACGCGGACTTGAAGCAGGTCGTGCTCGACGTCGTCAGCCGCTACCGCGATGAGGTCCGCAGCGGGGCCTTTCCCGGCAAGGAGCAGTCGTTCAAGTGAAAGGAGCAGTCGTTCAAGTGAGCTGTCGGCCATCGGCTTTCGGCTATCAGCCATCGGCGGACAGCGACCGAGACTGCGCACGAGCCGCCCCGCAACTGCTTTCGCAACCAGTTGCGCTAAAGCGACTTACGGGCCTGATTGCTGATCGCTGAAAGCTGAAAGCTGATGGCCGAAGGCTCACCTCCGGTCGCCGTCGCCCGAGACGCTGTCGGGCATGCTCCTACAATTCACCCAGGAGGATGCCCCGTGCCCAATCGCCTGGCTGAGACCAATAGCCCGTATCTGCTCCAGCACGCCGCCAATCCCGTCGACTGGCATCCGTGGGGACCGGAAGCGTTAGCGGCGGCCAGGGCCCAGGACAAGCCGATCTTCCTGTCGATCGGGTATTCGGCGTGCCACTGGTGCCACGTGATGGCCCACGAGAGTTTCGAGGACCCGGGGATCGCACGGCTATTGAACCGCGATTTCATCTCGATCAAGGTGGACCGCGAGGAACATCCGGAGCTGGACCAGGTCTACATGGAGGCGGTGCAAGCGATGACGGGGCACGGCGGGTGGCCGCTCTCGGCCTTCCTGACGCCGGAACTGGAGCCCTTTTTCGGCGGGACGTATTGGCCGCCGAGCCCGCGCGGGGGGATGCCCGGTTTCGACCAGGTGCTCGCCGCGGTGGCCGACGCCTGGAAGCACCGCCGCGGCGAGGCCCTCCAGCAGGCCAAGAGGCTCGCGCAGTGGCTCCGCGATTCCACGGCTTGGGGCGCGGCCCCCGGCGCCGCGGACGGGCTTGGCCACGGCCTCATCGAAGCGGCGTGCAGCCTCCTGGGCCAGGTCGTCGATCCGGTGTACGGCGGCTTCGGCTCCGCGCCGAAGTTCCCGCAGCCGATGGCCTTGCAGTTGCTTTTGCGCCGCTGGCACCGCACCGGCGATGGGCATTTGCTGAAGATGGCCGCAACCGCCCTGGACAAGATGGCCGCCGGCGGGCTCTACGACCATTTGGGCGGCGGTTTCCATCGCTACAGCACCGACGCCCGGTGGCTCGTGCCGCACTTCGAGAAGATGCTTTACGACAACGCCCTCCTGGCCGCTTGCTATCTGGAAGCATGGCAGGCGACCGGGGAGCCGCAATACGCTCAGGTAGTCCGCGAGACCCTCGATTACGTGCTCCGCGACATGACCCATCCGGCCGGTGGATTCTACACCAGCGAAGACGCCGACAGCGAAGGCCGTGAAGGGCTGTTCTATCTCTGGACGCTTGAAGAGGTCCGCGGGATTCTCGGCCCCGAGGCGACGGAATCCTTTGCATACGTGTACGACGTGACCGAGGCGGGGAACTTCGACGGCCGGAACATCCTCAACCGTGCCAAGACGCCCCCCGAGTGCGCCGAGATCCTCGGCCGGGATCCCGTCGAGATGGCGGCGGAGCTGGTCGCCGGCCGCCGCAAGCTCTTCGAGGCCCGCAGCCGCCGCGCCCGGCCCGGCCGAGACGACAAAGTGCTGGCCGGCTGGAACGGCCTGATGATCGACGCGCTGGCCCGCGCCGGCGCGGTCCTCGGCGAGCCGCGTTACGCGGACGCCGCCGCCCGGGCAGCCGACTTCCTCCTGAGTCCCGAGGGTCTCCGCGGCGGCAACGGCGGCCTCCTCCACGCTTGGCGCCGAGGTCGCGGCGACGTCGACGCTTTCCTGGAGGATTACGCCGCTCTGGCCGGCGCCCTGGTCACGCTGTACGAGAGCCGGTTTGAAGAGCGGTGGATCGACGCCGCGATCCGCCTGGCCGATGAGATCCTCGCCCGATTCGCCGATCCCGAGCGGGGCGGGTTCTACACGGTTGCGGCCGATCACGGCCCGCTCTTGGTGCAGAAGAAGGACGTGCTCGACGCCTCGGTTCCCAGCGGCGGCGGTTTGGCGACGGCGGCACTTCTGCGTCTGGGCAAGCTCTGCGCCCGCGACGACTACTTGTCGGCGGCCGAGGCGGCACTGCGGGCAGCGGCCGGGCTCATGGAACGATCGCCCCTGGCCGTCGGCCAGATGCTCTTGGCGTTGGATGCGTATCTGGGGCCGACGCCGGAGCTGGTGGTCCTCGGCGGCGGGGACCGGGCCGCGACGGCCGAGGTCCTTGCCGGGCTGCACCGCCCTTACCTGCCGAACAAGGTGGTCGCGTTTCGCGACGGGGCCGACGGGGATAGCCCTCGTTCCGTCGCCCTCGCTCCGATCTTCCGCGACAAAGAGCCGCTTGGCCCCGGCCCGACGCTCTTCCTCTGCGAGGATTCCACCTGCCGGGCTCCCGTTTCCGGTAAAGAGGCGGTCCTGGATGCCCTCGGCAGCCTGCGTGGGCGCGCGTGATCCCGGGACACGCTTCGCTTTGCCACGGCCACCCGCCAGCTTTACCACGGCCACCCGCCCGTAGTACAATCGAAGGATCGGCCGCCGGCCGATCTTCTCCCGTGAACACCCTATCGGCTGTGCAAGGTCATTCCGAGGAGACAGCCCGTGGAGGCAAACCAGGGGATCCCCGAACAGACCATGGTGGTGCTTCTCGCGGCGGGCAAGGGGACCCGCATGGGCCGCAGCGACCTGGGCAAGGTCTGCTTCGAGATCGACGGCGTGCCGGCCGTCAACCGGCAGATCACCGCGATGAAGAAGCGGCGGTTTGGCCGCTTTCTCCTGGTGGTCGGATCGAAGGCCGAGCAGGTCGCGGCCACCGTTGCCCGCGAGCACGAAGGGGTCTTGTACGCCTACCAGGAGCCGCAGTTGGGGACCGGGCACGCGGCCAAGATTGCCGCCGCGGCGCTCCAGGCCATCGGCTACCAGGGCTACGTGCTCCTGGCCATGGGAGACAAGTACCTGGAGGAGGCCGCGTTGGATGCCCTCGTGAGCGGCTACGTCCGGCAGCGGGCCGACATGGCCCTCCTGACCGTGCCGCGAACCAAGGCCACCGAGGGCTCCGTGGGCCGGGTGTTCGTCGCCGAGGACGGCCAGGCCCTGGACATCATCGAGCGAGTGGACTTGGCCCGGCAGATGATCGCCGACGACCTGAGGGCGCAAGCGGCCGGAGGCGAGGAGCTGGGCGCGGCCGACCTCCTCAGGATCGTCAACCGGCACGTCCCCAATCCCGCCAAGCAGCAGGCCGCCGTCGGCGAGCTGCTTGCGCTGGGCCGCAAAGAGTCCGTCGATCGGGCGAAGCTGGAAAAGGTCCTTCAGAGCGAGAAATACAACCTCCACGTCGGCGGCCGTCGCTACGCCGGCCGAGAGCTCGACAAGCTCTGCGCCGGCGTCAATCCCAGCCTGTACTTGATGCGGGCCGAGGTCTTCTACCTGGGCGTGGGGCTCATCCGCAACGACAATGCCCAGGGCGAGTACTACCTGACCGACATCGTTCGGCTCCTGGCCGGCGTGCGCGACAACGAAGGCGGCCCGCGGTTTCGCATCCGCGCCGTCCCCATCGATCACCCGGAGTGGGTCCAAGGGTTCAATTCGCCGGATGAGCTCCTGGCCATCCAGGACTACGTGCGGCGGAAGAAACTCCGGCGGGAGACCCCGGAGGCGGTCGGCCGGCCGCCGCTCAAGCCCGGCCAGTACGCCACCGTGCGGCAGTGGCTGGCTCGGATCGACTCCGCCCGGCCGGGAATGAAACGGTGGCTCCGCAGCGTCTACGGCCCGCACGAGCAGCTCCACCGCCAGAAGTGCAAGGACCTGGTCGGCGTGCTGGAGTGCTACGGCCGCCGTTTCGGGATGGACGAGAAGGTGTGCATCGTCCGCGCCCCCGGCCGGATCAACTTGATGGGCCGGCACGTGGACCACCGCGGCGGGATGACCAATTTCCTGGCCATCGACC